>CAYWRA010000005.1:0-49531 GCA_964460305.1 uncultured bacterium | reverse complement strand
CACCACTTGTCTTCAAACACTATCTCTGCTGACTTGGTGAATAGATCAGGTTAGCCTGATCCATTCATCAACTTTGATCGGCCGATAAATATTTACTGTAGCGCAAATAGTTAATCAAGATTGCCACATCACAACGGATCCCCCATCTTACACTTTTGGCTGTAGCGGAAACTGATCTTCCTTGCACTTTAAACTTTACACTTTGGGCTGTAGTTAAAATTTTTCCCAGTGCAGCAACTCTTTAAGCGGGCGCTTCAGCGCCGGCAGGGGCTCCTCTTTAGGATAGCCGATCGCGATGAGGGAAATGAGGCGGTATCCCTCCGGAACGCCCAGCAACTCCGAAACGGCCGCCGCATACGGCTTCTTCTCCCCAGCGACCCAGCAGTGGCCGAGGCCGTGGGCGCGCGCCGCTATGATTATGTTCTCAGTGGCGGCGCAACCGTCCTCCAGCCAATATTTCGTATCCTTGCAGAACACCGCTACGCATACGGGGGCGTCGGCGATAAAAGGGCCCGTCGTCGCGAGACGCGCGAGTCCACGGCGGGCGTCCGGCTTGGTGACGACGACAAATTCCCACGGCTGAACGTTCCGGGCCGTGGGGGCGAGCCTCCCCGCGTCAACGATCCTCTCTATTACGTTAGCCGGCACGGGCGTAGCCGTGAACGACCTGACGCTCCTCCGCTTCATAATCGCATCCATAGTATCCATATCATCCTCCTAGTCTCTCCGACATTATATTTTCAGTTCCCCGTGCACACAAGATAAAACAGGGAGGCGCGGAGAGCATGGAGGAACAATTTTCACAAAGAGTAAAAGAGAAAAAGCGTTGGTATTTTTGATTTCTCTTTCCCCCTTTTACTCTTTGTATAACAACTGCATCGTTTCTCTCCGTGCTCTCCCCCGACGGGGTTCCTTCGAGGTGTGCCACTGCCCGCCGGCAGGCAGGTCCGTAGTGAAAAATTGCCTCAATCTCCAGAAACTCCAGTGATAATAACAGTGTAATGACATAACAGCATAATAACGGTTGCCAAGCGGGGCCCGATGTGCGATAGTATGACACACTTACCTGATCGCAGAGGTTGGCTGCGCTCAGGCAAACATGGAGAATTGACGGTACACATTATGTACGCTTCTGTCGAGCAGAAAGCGTTCACCCTAGCCGACCGCTGCGATGAGGCCTTCATCATAGCCAAATTTGAAGGTATCGAAACCTCGATCACCATTCATGCGGCAGACCAGGGTCAGATCATCGCGCTCCTAAAAAAACTCACCACGCGCCTTGAAAAAGGCAGGGGCATATAGTGATCTGGGCGAACGCGCATTAGCTTCTGAAAAAAAACGTCCCCTCGAAGCGGTGTGTGCAACGGCTGATGATGCTGTAGCATATGATCGAGGTCGGATTGGTAAAGGCATCCAGCAGGATGTGGACGGCCATGCCGAAGCCGAGAGGGACAAGGACGACCCCCCAAGCCCGGAAAAACCATCCTGCCACGAGTATCAGCGCAATCAACTCCCACGAGTGAAGCAGCACGTAGACGTTCACCAGCTTCCCACCTGTGAGAATCTCGAAAAAATGGCCGATGTCAAACCCACGCTTCTCCGGGCGATGGGGATATCGCGCATAATCATAGAGGTGGTCGAGATCGATGAGCGTCCCTCCGACGATGCTCCAGGCGCTGATCGATGGTGTGCGAAAAAGCCAATAGAGGACCCCGCCCACGGCAACCGATGCGATGAGATGGTTTGTAGCTCTGATGTGGCGGGCCCTCCTGAATTGCTCTAGCGAATCGCGGCGCTTAACCTAATCACCAAGTGCGAGACGGTGAAGGGGCGATTTTGGAGCTTCAGAGTCGCCGACTCTCCGATTCTCCCACTCGCCGTTTCAAAATGCATGGGGCACTCAGCCCACGCGCTCGATCTCGGCGCCAACGTTCCGCAGCTTCCCCACGATGTCATCATATCCCCGGTCGATGTGGTATACCCTGTCTATGACCGTTTCACCGCGAGCGACCAATCCCGCAAGGATGAGGGCCGCGCTGGCCCTCAGGTCGGAGGCCATCACGGGGGCGCCGCTAAGCGCCCGCACCCCCTTGATGATCGCACTGGAACCCTCGATCGATATGGCGGCCGCCATCCGGTTAAGCTCCGGAACGTGCATGAAACGCTCGGTGAACACCTTTTCCGTAACCACGCTGATGCCGGGAGAGACCGTCATGAGTGCGACGAGCTGAGCCTGGAGGTCGGTTGGAAATCCGGGATAGGGATGAGTGGTGACGTCCACGACCCGTCTCTTTCCATCTCCGCATACCCGTATTTTCCGAGCTCCCGCCTGTATCGAGACGCCGGCCTCTTCGAGCGTTTCTATAACCGCGCGCAGATGCTCCGCCCTGCACCCCTCGAGCGACAAATCTCCCGCCGTAATGGCCGCCGCGATCATGTAGGTGCCAGCCTCGATGCGATCCGGTATCAGCTCATAGTCGGCGCCGCGAAGACCCTTTACTCCTTCGACCGCGAGCGAGGGGGACCCGATACCATCAATCTTAGCTCCCATCTTCCGGAGGAACCTCGCCAGGTCGACGATCTCGGGCTCGCAAGCGGCGCCCTCGATCCGAGTGCTTCCCTTCGTCATCACCGCCGCCATCAATACGTTGGCGGTCGCCAGCACGCTCGAGCTGAAGCGGCCGCCGAGAAATACCTCCGCGCCTCGCATCCGCTTCCCATCGGCGATGACAAAACCGTGTGAGAGATTCACCTCCGCGCCGAGCTGCTTCATCCCTTTCAGGTGGAGGTCGATCGGACGGTTGCCGATGGCGCATCCCCCCGGCAAAGATATCCGCGCCCTGCCGATTGCGCCGAGAAGAGGGCCCAGCACGCATATAGAGGCGCGCATCTTGCGCACAAGCTCGTAGGGGGCGGTGGGATTGTTCAAACCGCGCGGATCGATCACCACCTCATGAGGGGAAGGACGGTCGACGCTCGCGCCGAGAGACCTCAGGATATCGGCCATGGTGGCGATGTCGGCCACTCGCGGAACGTTGGTAATGCGCGAGGGGCCGTCGCCGAGGAGGGCGGCCGCCATAATCGGCAGGGCGGCGTTTTTGGAGCCGCTGATCGGAACCGTCCCCTTGAGCCGTTTACCACCGCGTACGATGATTTTGTCCATGACACAACCTCACCTATTTTTCACCACGGAGACACACCCCAAAGGGGTCCCTTCTGGAGAGGACACGGAGAACCAAAAAATATGTTCTCACAAAGAGTAAAAGAGAATAAGAGATACTGGACCTGTTCTGGTGTGGCGATCACCCCCTCCCTCCGCCATAGGCGGACAGGCCCTCTGAGTGGGAGGTTTACCACAGTTTCTAGTGTCTCATTACTGGTTTATAGTGACCTCTCTTTTCCCTCTTTTACTCTTTGTAAAACAACTGCCTCGTTTCTCTCCGTACTCTCTGTGCCTCCGTGGTGCAATCGAAAAAACTCATTTTCTCACAGCCAGCACGACCCGCTCTATGCCGGAGTAATCCTTGTGGATCTCGGTGCGGCCGTAAGCACCGGAACGCGCGATTATCTCCTTCACGGAGGGCGCCTGTCCCGCCCCGACCTCGATAAGCAACCGTCCTCCCCGCACGAGATAGCCTGGGGCCTCGGCGACGAGCCGGTTTATTATCTCCAATCCATTATCACCCCCGGAGAGCGCAATCTTCGGCTCCCGTTCTCTTACCTCCGCCGGGAGCGCGGCCCATTCATCCGCGGACACGTAGGGCGGATTCGAAAGGATCATGTCCAGGCGATCCCGGCCTGCGCCCGCGAACGGATCGAGCAGATCGCCATCGATGAAGCTGACGGCGCCATCGACCCCGTTGGAGCGCGCATTGGCTTCGGCGAGGGCGAGGGCATCCGCCGAAACGTCGGTGGCGTACACAAAGACGTCGCTGCGTGACTTTGCTACGGCGATCGCAATATTGCCGCTACCGGTGCCTATATCGGCGACGTACCTCACCTCATCCGCCGTTCCATCGCCCAGCTCCTTGATGGCAAGTTCCACAAGCAGCTCCGTCTCGGGGCGGGGGATGAGCACCCGGTCATTCACGCGCAGCGTAATTCCAAAAAACTCGACCGATCCCACAAGATGCCACAGCGGGTATCTGTTGAGCCTCTTCTCTACGTAGCCGCGCACGAGATCCATCTCGCGCGGCGAGAGGCGATAGTCATAGTCGAGGTAGAGCTCCGAGCGCTTCTTCCCAAGGATATGTTCGAGGAGCACTTCTATGTTGTAACGCGCATGGGGCACGTTCCTGGTGAGAAAGACCTCCCGCCCCCAGTTGATCACGTCGATCACGCGAGTCGATTTCAGTTCCATCTGACTGTCTTAATGCCTATCCACGGATTGCACGGATATAAAAACAGTTGATAGTTTTTCGTTTCTCGTTACCCATTACCAGAAGCCTCTATGAATTGCAGTTCACATCTACGTGTATCCTGTTTCAAAATAGAGTTTAATCCGTGAAATCTGTGAAATCCGTGGATGAAAATAGCCAAGGATTAACCAATCAGCTCAACTTTCTCCCCTGCCGCACAAGGCGGCAGGGGGAGCCCCCCACTTCTTTTTTCCGCGTCTATCTGCGTTCATCCCCCAAAGGGACCCCTTGGGGTGTGTCTCCGTGGTGAAAAACCATAATCACAAATTCTTCAGCTTCTCCTCTTTGTCCCTCAGGAGAAAAGCGGCGGTCAGCTCGTCGAGGTTACCGGCCATCACCCCCTCCAGATTATAAATCGTCAAGCCGATGCGATGGTCGGTCACCCTGTTCTGGGGAAAGTTGTATGTGCGGATCTTCGCGCTGCGGTCGCCGGTGGAGATCTGCGAACGCCTGAGGTCCGACATCCGCGTGGCCTGCTCGGCCTCCATCGCCTCCTTCAATCTCGCCCTGAGGACCCTCAGCGCCTTCGCCTTGTTCTTGTGTTGGGACTTTTCATCCTGGCAAGTGACGATCAGTCCCGTCGGGAGGTGTGTAATACGCACCGCTGAATCGGTGGTATTCACGCTCTGGCCGCCCGGCCCGGAGGAACGATAGACGTCGACGCGTATTTCGGATGGATCGATCTCAACCTCCACCTCCTCGGCCTCTGGCAAGACGGCGACAGTCGCCGCGGAGGTATGGATGCGGCCGCTCGCCTCGGTTGCCGGCACGCGCTGGACGCGGTGCACGCCGCTCTCGTATTTCAGGCTCCGATAAACGTCTTTCCCCTCGACGGAGAATACGATCGCCTTGAAACCGCCGATCCCGGTGGGATGGCTGTCCATCGTCTCCACCCGCCATCCCATCCGCTCGGAATATCTAGAATACATGCGGAAGAGATCGGCGACGAAAAGCCCAGCCTCCTCGCCCCCCGTCCCAGCCCGGATCTCGACGATCGTGTTACGGTCGTCATCCTTGTCCCTGGGGAGGATCGAGAGCATGATCTCGTCTTCGAGCTTTTTCCGGCGCTCGGCGAGCGACTGGATCTCGCCCTCGACGAGGGCCGTGAAGGCATCGTCTCCAGCCGATTCCTTGAGCAGCCGCTGGTTCTCTTCTATCTCGCCCAGCACCTTGGTATATTCTCCGTAGCGGGCGAGGACCCCCCTGAGAACCGCGTGCTCCTGGGCGAGGCCGCGGTATTTTGCCTGCTGGCGGATGACCTCCGGGTCGCCCATCCGAGCCTCGACGGCCGCGAGCCGTGCTGCCATAACCTCCATGCGCGCTTCAAACATGTTTGCTCTTTCCTCGGTAGAATCCAGAATTCAGAATCCAGTAGATAAAGCTCGGGAGTCGTTATTCCGAATTCTGACTCCTGGCCTCCGGATTCTATTATATCCGCACAATCCGCCTCGCCCCTTACGGAACGACGGGCGGCGCTGCTTCCCCAGCGGTCCCATCCTGCTGCTGCACAACCTCGGGAGCGGGCAATACCTCCGGCACGGGTGTCTCAGCAGCGACCTTTGCGGGAGCGGGTGACGCCACGGACGCAGGCGTCTCAGCGATGACTTCCGCGGGAGCGGGAACTGCCTGAACCTCCGGGGCAACGCCTGCGGGAGCGGGAGCTGCATTCGCCGCCGTCACGGGAACGGTGGCCTCTCCAGCGCGCGTGCGGATCTTCTTTTTCGCAGGTTTCACACCGGCGTATTTCTTTATGAATTTTTCAACGCGCCCGGCGGTATCCAGGTACTTCTGCGTACCGGTGAAAAACGGGTGGCACTTCGAGCAGACACCGACCTTGATCTCCTTCTTCGTGGAGCGCGTATGAATCACCTCGCCGCAGGCGCAGGTGATCGTCGCCTCCGCGTATTTTGGATGTATGTCCTTCTTCATTCAAACCTCCTTTTTGGGACAAAGCAGTTTACTAAGAATCCGGCAGGCAACAAATTATATTCTGGATTCCGGATTCCGGCTCCTGGATTCTCTTCCATTATTGATTCAACGTCATCAGGAACTCCGCATTGCTCTTCGTCTTCTTGAGCTTCGCGATGATCAGCTCCATGAGCTCCACCGGATTGAGTCCGCTGAGCGCCTTGCGCAGGATCCACACCTTCGCAAGCTCGTCCGGGTGCAACAGCAACTCCTCTTTCCTCGTGCCGGACTTCTCGATATCGATGGCCGGGAAAATCCTCTTGTCGACTAGACGCCGGTCGAGGTGGAGCTCCATGTTGCCGGTTCCCTTGAACTCCTCGAAGATCACGTCGTCCATGCGGCTGCCGGTGTCGATGAGCGCGGTCGCGATGATCGTGAGGCTACCCCCCTCCTCGATGTTGCGCGCAGCGCCGAAAAACCGCTTCGGCTTCTGGAGGGCGTTGGAATCCACGCCGCCCGACAGGATCTTGCCGCTGTGCGGCTGGATAACGTTGTAGGCGCGGGCAAGCCTCGTGATGCTGTCCAACAATATGACCACGTCCCGCTTGTGTTCCACGAGCCGCTTCGCCTTGTTGATCACCATCTCCGCCACCTGCACGTGCCTGTCAGCCGGCTCGTCGAAGGTCGAACTCACCACCTCGCCCTTGACCGTGCGCTCCATGTCGGTGACCTCTTCGGGACGCTCGTCTATGAGGAGCACGATGAGGTAGCACCCCGGGTTGTTGGCGGTCACGCTGTTGGCGACCGCCTGGAGCAGCATGGTCTTGCCGGCCCTGGGAGGGGAGACGATCAGCCCGCGCTGCCCCTTCCCGATCGGCGTGAGGAGATCGAATACGCGCATACTGACGTTATTGGGCGTGGTCTCCATGATCAAACGCTCGCGGGGATAGAGTGGCGTGAGGTTGTCGAACAGGATCTTGTCCTTCGCCTTCTCCGGGTCCTCATAGTTGATAGCCTCGACGCGGATGAGAGCGAAATAGCGCTCCTTGTCCTTGGGGGGCCGGATTTGCCCGGAGACGGTATCGCCCTTCTTGAGATCGAACCTTCGTATCTGAGACGGAGACACGTAAATGTCTTCGGGGCAGGGGAGGTAGTTGTAGTTCTGGGAACGCAAGAAGCCAAACCCGTCAGGGAGGATTTCTAGGCAGCCCTCGCCGAACATGAGACCGCTCTCCTCTGCCTTGGCCTTGAGTATTTCAAAAATGAGCTGGTGCTTCTTCAGGGTGGCGATCCCCGTGATCTTCAGATCCTTGCCCATCTTGCTCAACTGAGAGACGGTCATCTGTTGGAGCTTGCTGATATTGACCTGCTCCCCCTTCCCCAACGCGGGCTCCCGTCCGCGGACGACCCTCGTAGACTCAGCGGCCTCCGCATTCACCGCCATCTCCTCCACATTATTGTCCGTGTTCCCGCGTTGCTGCACCGGTTCGCTCTTCATTCTCTGTCTCACAACCTACCTCCTGTTAACATTTTCCACGTTTCTTTAACCTGTCGTTCTGTATTTTCAAGCGTTCCCCCATTATCGATCACGTAATCGGAACGCTTTATCTTATCGGTGATGGGCAACTGCGTCCTTATCCTGCGTTCGACCTCCCGCCGCGATAGCCCATCCCTCTCGCGGCAACGTTCGATCTGTTTTTCGCGCGGGCAGGTGACGACGATCGTCTTGTCGAACTCTCCCTCCATACCCGCCTCGTAGAGTAGCGGCACGTTCGCGACCGCCACGTCATGCTTCCCCTCCCTCGCGGCGCGCGCTAACCGGCGCCGCATCTCCCACATCACCGACGGGTGTACGATGGCGTTGAGGCGATCGAGCTTCCGCCGGTCGCCGAAGACGATTGCGGCGAGCTCACGCCGGTCGATCGACCCGTCGGCCCTTAGCACGCCCCTTCCGAATGCCTTGACGACCGACCTCCATGCCCGCCGGCACGGGCGTACCGCTTCATGCGCGAGCTCATCGGCGTCGATGACGAGGGCCCCGCGCCGCGCGCACATCTTCGCCACGGCCGCCTTCCCAGTCCCCATGCCGCCGGTAAGGCCGATCTTTATCACGGCAAGAACCTCATTCGAGATGGAGAATGGGCGAGCCGGAGAGACGGCGACTTATAAAGTTTCGAGTCGCCCACTCGCCGTTTCACCGATTCACCGTCTCGCCAATCACAGCTCCCCCCAGTTCTTCCCCGTCTTCACATGCGCCTTAATCGGAACGTCGAGCTTCCAGACGCCCTCCATCTTCGATTTCACCATCTCGCCGAGGGCGTCTGCCTGGTCCCGCTCAACCTCGAACAGGAGCTCGTCGTGGATCTGGATCAGCATCGCCGCGTGCCACTTACCCCGTGAGAGCTCTTTTGCAATATCCAACATGGCGACCTTGAGCAGGTCGGCGGACGATCCCTGGATCGGGGCATTGATCGCGATCCTCCGCCCCAGCTCGCGGGTCGACTGGCTGCGGCTCCTTAACTCCGGCACCGCGCGGCGGCGATTCAGCATGGTGCTGACGTACCCGCGCTCGGTCGCCTCGGCCAGGCTCTTTTCAATGTAAGCGTGGAGGCCGCGGTAATGCTCGAAGTAGCGTTCGATAATGCGCTGGGCCTCGGGCGGTTCGATGCCGAGCTCGCGCGCGAGGCCATAGGCGCCCATTCCGTAGGCGATCCCGAAATTCACGGTCTTCGCCTGCCTCCTCATCTCGAGGGTGACGCGACCCGGCTCGACGCCGAAGAGCGCGGCAGCCGTCTGGCTATGAATGTCCTCATCCCTCCTGAACGCCTCCGCAAGCTCTCGATCGCCGGAGAGGTGCGCCAGGATGCGGAGGTCGATCTGCGAATAATCCGCCGAGAGCAGCGCCATCCCTTCGCTCCCTGGGATGAACGCCTCCCGGATGCGCCTGCCTATCTCCGTCCGCACCGGTATGTTCTGGAGGTTCGGGTCGCTCGACGACAGCCGACCCGTAGCAGTCCCGGCCTGGTTGAACGAGGTATGGATCCTGCCCGTACGCGGGTTGACCATCCTGGGAAGCGAGTCGACGTAAGTCGTTTTAAGCTTGTTCAACTGCCGGTACTCCAGCAGCTTCGACGGCAGGGGGTGGCTCGCGGAGAGCTTCAACAACGCCTCGTAATCCGTCGAGTAGCCCGTTTTGATCTTCCTCGAAACGGGAAGCCCAAGCCGTTCGAACAGAACCCGCCCGAGCTGCGCGGGAGAGTTGATGTTGAACGCCCCACCCGCCAGCTCATAAATCGATTTTTCGAGCCCGGCGAGCTGTGTTCCCATCTCGCCGGAGAGGCGTTCGAGAAGGGCCGTATCGATCCTTACGCCGACGGCCTCCATCTCCGCGAGCACGCCGGAGAGCGGCATCTCAACCTCGCAAAAAAGCTTCCACATCCCCTCGTCCTCTAGGCGCGGCCTCATCAGATTGCAGAGCCTGAGAGTGATGTCCGCGTCCGCGCAGGCATAGTCGCACACCGTCTTCAGCGGCACGTCCCTCATGCTGATCTGTTTTTTGCCCTTGCCGATCAACTCGGCGATGGGTGTCAATCTCATGTCAAGATATTCGAGCGCAAGGTCCTTGAGGCCATAGGCCGTCTGTGCGGGATTGAGCAGATAAGCCGCGAGCATCGTGTCGAATGAAACACCCCCGAGCTTCACGCCGCACCGCCCAAGCACGAGCATGTCATACTTGATGTTCTGGCCCATTTTCGGGACCGCGGGGTTTTCAAGGACGGGACGCAGCTTCTCGATAACTGTTTCGGGAACGATGCTTCCATTTAAGGGAACGTACCACGCCTCGCCGGACCGCCAACTGAAAGACACGCCGACCGGATCGGCGCACATCGGGTCGGGGCTCGTCGTCTCGAGATCTATCGAGACCACCGCGGCCCTTGCCATCGCCGAGGCGAGTTGCTCCAGGGCGGCCACATCGGCGACGCACGCGTATGACGTCGCTCCCGGCTCCGCTTGCCCGGCGACCTCCGCATGCAACTTTTTAAACTCGAACCTCCGGAAGAGCCCGGAGATCCTGTTCCGATCCGGGCCCTTCACCAGGCAGTCGCCGGGACCGAATTCAATCGGGACGTCCCCCTTGAGCGTGACCAGCTCGCGGGATAGCCTAGCCTGATCGGCGAAGCGCTTCAGGAGCTCACGCCGCTTCTCACCCTTGACGCGCTCCACGTTCTTCAAAACCCCCTCAAGATCGCCGAACTCCTTTACGAGTTCGATCGCCGTCTTCTCTCCTATGCCGGGCACGCCCGGAATGTTATCGCTGGCATCGCCCGCGAGGGCAAGCACGTCCACGATCCTCCGGGGCTCCACGCCATAGCGCCGCACGACCGCTTCCCGGTCATAGACCTCGCCGCTGTCGGGCCTGAGCACGGAAACGCCGTCGCCCACGCACTGGAGCATGTCCTTGTCGCTCGTCACGAGATAGACGTCGTATTCCGTCCCCGCCGCGCGGCGGGCAAAACTCTCCATGAGATCGTCCGCCTCGATGCCTTCCCGCTGGAGAATCATTATCCGGTAAGCCTTGATGACTTCCTTTATCAGGGGGAGCTGTTCGACGAGATCCTCCGGGATCGGCTTCCGGTGCGCCTTGTACGCCTCAAATCGCTCATGGCGGAACGTAGGGGCCTTGCTATCGAAGACGACGGCGACCGCGTCGGGTTTCCGCTCACGCATTATTTTCAGCAGCATGTTCGTAAATCCGTATATCGCGTTGGTCGGTTCCCCGGATGAGGCCCTTAGATCACGGATCGCATAAAACGCCCTGTATGCGCATGACATGCCGTCTATGAGGAAAAGTGTCCGCCGTTGCACGGTCGCCCTTAACTACAGTGGAGAATAAAGAGTGGAAAGTGGAGAGCGTCACGCGAAAAGTAACTATTCACCTTTCACTCTTCACTGTAGCGATGGTGAGGGATTGACTACATAATTGAAAAACAGTCTCGTCTATTTAAGCTAAGATACCCGTATGGATGGGTGATCGATGGATCAACTTCATATAGGTTTGGAAAGGGGTGGGATAATCGTCCCCTGCAGCACCTTCAATCGTATGGGGCAGACTAACACAGCCGCCCCGCGCCCGTCAACAATTATTTAACCTACAATCCACCACGGAGAACCAAAACAGATATGTTTTCTCACAAAGAGTAAAAGAGAACAAGGGAGAGACGGACAATTATATGGTGGTCAGCACCCCTACCCATTTCCCTCTTTTACTCTTTGTGAACAACTGCCTCGTTTGCTCCCCCGTGCCGTCCCGTCCCGTCCCGTCCCGAAGGGATCCCGTTGGGAAAGGGACCCCTCTTGGGGTGTGTTTCCATGGCAAAAACAGATCGCTTGTTACTTGCTTCTCAACTGAATCAGAATCTGTTCCTGATCCTGCGCCGCGGCCATCATCGACTCGTAGCTGATCGTCCCCTTGCGGTACATCTCCATAAGCGACATGTCCAGGGTCTTCATGCCGAACCGCCCCCCAGTCTGGATGTCGGATTGGATCCGGAAGGTTTTATTCTCCCTGATCAAATTTTGGATCGAGGGGGTGGCGATCATGATTTCGAATGCGGCTACCCTCCCCTTGCCGCTCGCGCGCACCAGCAGGAGCTGTGAGATCACCGCCACGATGCTTTGTGAGAGCTGCGACCTGACTTGGGCCTGTTGCCCGACGGGAAAGGCGTCGATGATACGGTCCACCGTGCGCCCCGCCCCAGTGGTATGTAGCGTGGAGAAGACGAGGTGCCCCGTTTCCGCCGCCCTGATCGCCGCTTCCATGGTGGCGAGGTCGCGCATTTCGCCGACGAGGATGACGTTGGGATCCTGGCGGAGACCCCGCACGATCGCCTCGTGGAAATCCGGCACGTCCACCTCCACTTCGCGCTGGGTCACGACGGCCTTTGCGTGGTCGTGATAATACTCGATGGGATCCTCAATGGTGAGGATGTGGCACTCCTTTTCCTGATTGATGACGTTGAGCATCGCCGCGAGTGTCGTGGTCTTCCCGCTCCCCGTCGGCCCGGTGATCAGGATCAGGCCGCGCGGCGTATAGAGCAGGTTCTTGACCATCGGCGGGAGCCCGATCTCATCCAACGCCCTCATGCGCGAGGGGATCAAGCGGAGCGCCATGGCGAACGATCCCTTCTGCTTATACACGCTCACCCTGAAGCGCGCCTTCTCTCCGAAGCTGAACCCGAAATCCACCCCGCCCCGCAACCGCACCTTCTCCTGGTTCTGGTCCGAGGTGATGCTCCTGACGAGCTTTTCGGTGTCGGCGGCGACGAGCGGGGGCGTCTCCAGCGGGACCATCCTCCCATCCACACGAATCGTCGGCGGACAGCCCACGCAAATGTGCAGATCGGAAGCCCCCTCCTCCACCACTCGCTCCAGCAACTCCTTCATGTCAGCCATGATCGATCACCTCCAAGGGAAAAATCCCAAATCCCAATATTGAGAATGCCAAATACCAAATGACAAAACCTCATGGCGTTTTGTCATTTGTCATTTGGTATTTGTAATTAGGCCTCTTGCCCTCTTTTACTCTTTGTAAAAATACAACGCCCTTCTTCTTTATCTCAGCCTCGGCCGCATGCGATGCGGCGGCAATCACCATCCTTAATGGAACGCCTCTCTCCGCAGCCAGACGCGCGCAGTCGTCATGCTCGGGCGAGGCGCTGATATGCCCGCCCGGCCGCTTTGCCAGCTTCACCCGCACGCGGCCATGGGGGGTCCTAACATTTATCACCGCCCGCTTCAGGACCAGCCGCTCCGACTCTCCAAACCGAACGCCGAGCGTCGTGCTCTCCGTAAAGATTATATCCGCCATAAAGGGAATCTTCTCAGGCGCGCAAAGCACCGTGAGGAGCTGCCCGGGCCGGTTCTTCTTCATCATGATCTGGGTGACGTACACGTCATACGCGCCGGCGCCGTACAATCTTCCGCTCAGGTAGTCGTATATGGCGGGCGACATGTCATCCATCTCGGTTTCAACGATTCCCACCGTCTCCGCCTCGCGGCACCCCCCGCTCTCTCCGATCACGATGCGAAGGAGATTGGGGAAATTCCCGAACTGCTCCCCGCCCGCCCCGTAGCCGATCCCATTTACCCGCAACGCCGGCATCTGTCCGATCCGTTTCGCGCAGACCCTCAGGATGGCGGCGCCCGTAGGAGTGACCATCTCGCCCTGGACGCTGTGACGGTAGACCGGCATGCCTCTCATAAGCTCGGCCGTCGCCGGCGCCGGCACCGGCAACATCCCGTGCGAGCACTCTACCGTGCCAGAATTCCATGGGAGCGCCGAGGAATAAACCTCACTCACGCCAAGGGCGTGCAGACCGGCCAGCGAACCTATCACGTCGACGATCGCGTCAACCGCGCCGACCTCGTGGAAATGCGCTCTAACGAGCCGTGTCCGGTGCACACGCGCCTCAGCACGCGCCAGTTCCGTAAAAACCCGTTCGGCCGTCGCGATTATGGCCGGGCTGAGCCTGCTGCGCTTCAGGATCGCACGGATGTCCCCAAGTCCGCGCACGCCTCTCCCCGCTCCCCGTTCAAGGCGGACGCTGGCCTTTGTCCCCGCGAGACCCCCGCGCATCACGCGCCGAGCCTCAATGCGGTACCCCTTCACGGGGACATGGCTGAGCGCGCGCTCAAGCTCCTTCAATTTCAAACCGGCATCGAGGAGCGCGCCAAGGATCATGTCGCCGCTGACCCCGGCGAAGCAGTCGAAATAGGCTATCTTCATATGATTACAGCTCGTCGTGCGTCGTTCGTATTTCGTACTTCGTCATTCGTACATCGTACGTAGTCAGGATAGGCGAAATACGAAGTACGAATTACGATGTACGATTAATAAGGGCCGCCGCGTACCCCGCGCCGAACCCGTTGTCTATGTTCACCACCGTAACGCCAGCGGCGCAGCTATTGAGCATCCCTAGGAGCGCGGCGATCCCGCCGAAGCTAGCTCCGTACCCAACGCTCGTCGGCACGGCGATCACGGGCGCGCCCACAAGCCCTCCCACCACGCTCGGGAGCGCGCCTTCCATGCCCGCGACGACTATGATCACCCGCGCTCGGGAGAGTTCACGGATCTTGCTGGCCACACGGTGCAATCCCGCGACGCCCATGTCATAAAACCGGGCCACCCGGTTCCCCATGGCCTCCGCGGTCACCGCCGCCTCTTCCGCCACCGGGGCGTCGGCGGTCCCAGCGCTCACCACGGCAATAAAGCCCCGTGCCTTCCGGAGCTTCTTCTTTTCGACCGTCACCACCCTGCCGCGCACGTTGTACGCCGCTTGCGGAAACCGCTCGCGGAGACGGCGGTACACCTCCACCGATGCCCTCGTCGCGAGGAGATTCTCACCCGTAGAACAAATCCGCCCGGCGATTTCGTCGATCTCATCGACCGTCTTCCCCTCGCAGAAAATCACCTCGGGAAATCCCTGCCGGAGCGCCCGGTGCCGGTCCACGGTGCTGTGGCCGATCTCCTCGAACGGGAGATGCTTGAGCCGTTCCATCGCCGCGGACACGGAAAGCTTATTGCGGGCGACCTCGGAGAGAATTTTCTTTATCAGGGATGGATTCATCATTTCTCGTGAAGCGTCGTTAGTGAAGCGTGAAGCGCCCACAATATATTATCACGCCTTACGCCTCACTCCTCACTAGTTTCAGCCCCGGCGCGATATCGAGGGACCAATCGTCCCTCGCCCCGTCCATATATTTCCGGCGCCCGAGCGCCGCCACCATCACTCCGTTGTCGGTGCAACACTCTTTCGGAGCGCAGCGCAGGGCGATCCCAATCTCCCGCGCACCCTCGTGCAATCGCCGGCGCAACGATTCGTTTCTGGCGACCCCACCACCGAGCAGGATGGAGCGCGCCTGGGCGAGTTGCGCGGCGCGCATCGTCTTCTTCGAGAGCACCTCCACCACGGCTTCCTGGAATGCGTGGGCGACGCCGTCGACCTCGTCCGCATCAAGCGCCTTCCCCTCGCGCCTTCTCAGCCAGTAGAGGACCGCGGTCTTCAATCCGCTGAAGCTGAAATTCAGATCGCCGCTTTCCAATAGCGGACGGGGGAAAGTCAACTGGGCGCGCGCCGTGCGGCCTGCGTCAATGGCCGACCTGCATCGCTTTGCACAGACCTCCACGGCGGGGCCGCCGGGGAACGGGAGCCCGATCATGGATGCGACCTTATCGTACGCCTCCCCGACGGCATCATCAAGGGTCTGGCCCAGCAGCTTATAGGATCCCCAGTCCCTGAGCAGCACGAGGAGCGTGTGCCCTCCTGACACCACGAGCGCGAGAGCGGGAAACTCCACCTGGCCGGCAAAGCGACATGAATATATATGGGCTTCGATATGGTTGACGCCGAGCACGGGAACGCCGAGGCCGTAGACCAGCCCCTTGGGAAAGCTCACTCCCGCGAGGAGTCACCCCGCAAGACCGTGCCCCTTCGTAACGGCGACCAGCTCGATCTGCGAGAGCCCCGTCCCCGACTCGCCCATGCAACGCTCTAGCATCGGGCCGAGCAAGCTAACGTGCTGTCGGGAGGCGAGTTCGGGAACGATCCCGGCATACGGCGCGTGGATATTTTCCTGTGACGCGACCACCGCCGAGAGGACCCGGTCACCATCCTCGACCAGCGCAATTCCGGTCTCGTCGCATGAAGTCTCTATACCCAGGACCAACACTTTGATTGCCTCAACAATGGTATATTCACCAAATGATAGAACACATTGTAATTTCGTTATGCGGCATTTGCAATTTGGTATTTGGAGCTTATTTGGGATTTGGGATTTGCCTGCCCGCCGGTCGTTGGGCGGGGGATTTGGGATTTGCCGGCTTCCCGGCGGGTTCCTTCTTCGCGTGCAGCTTATCGGAGGCTGCCCCTGCGGATGGGGTCTTATAGGCTAGGAGACCCTGGAGCAGATCGACGGCCCGCTCCATCTGCACGTCGGTCACGTCGGCGAGTTTCTTCAGCTCTTCCCTCTCCTCCTCCACGCCGCTCCCCTTGGGATTATCGCTGATCATCTTCTCGAGGCGTCGTTTGACGAGCAATTGTATCTCTTCCTCATCGGTCATTTCGACGACAACGTCGGGATCTATCCCTATCTTATGGATGCATCTCCCCTTCGGCGTAAAGTACTTGGCGGTGGTCAACCTCAGCGCGGAGCCGTCCGGGAGGGGTAGAACGCTCTGCACCGACCCCTTGCCGAACGTGGTGCTCCCAAGGATTATCCCTCTCTTCCAGTCCTGCACCGCGCCGGCGACGATTTCCGACCCGCTCGCACTCCCCTTATTCACGAGTATCACCAGGGGATAATCGGAAAACTCGGCCTTGCTCGGGGCTTTGAATTCGATGTTCTGGGTCTTGATCCGCCCTTTTGTGTACACCAGCAACTTTCCGTCGCCGATGAATTTGTCGGCGATCTCGATGGCGACCTGGAGCAATCCCCCCGGATTATTGCGGAGATCGAGGATGAGCGCCCGCATCCCCTTCTTTTTCAACTCCCGAAGCGCCTTTTCAATATCGCGTCCGGTGTGCTCCTGAAACTGGGTCATCCTCACGTAACCGATGCCGTCCTTGACGATCTGCGCGTCCTTTATGCTCTGGATCTGGATGTTCGCTCTCTTCATGGAGAAGTGCAGCAGCTCTCCGGTGCCGGCCCGCATCACGGTGATGCGCACCACCGTGCCGACCGGCCCCCGCAGCTTCCTCACCGCCTCGACGAGGCTGAGGTTCTTGGTGGCTTCGCCCTCTATTTCGATGATCCGGTCACCGGCCCTTAAGCCCGCCTTGAATGCGGGGGTATCCTCAATGGGAGAAACCACAGTCAGGAATTGATCCTTGACGGTGATCTCGATGCCCAGCCCGCCGAACGCCCCTTCCGTCTCGACCTTCATCTCCTTGTAGATTTCTTCGTCCATGAATTGGCTATGCGGATCGAGACCGGAGCACATCCCCTTCAGCGCGCCGTAAGCCAGCTCACTCTCTTTCACCTCGCGGTAGTAGTTTCTCTGGATGAGATCCATGCCGGAGACAAAAAGATCCAGATCCCTCTTGAGCTGAACGTCCACGGCGGAGCTCGAAAAGGGGAGCGCGGCGACGATAAGATACCACGCTCCGATGCTCGCACACACCGCCATTCCAGTATTTCGTATGCGCACGGTCATGCCTTCTCCTGTGAATCGACGATGCGGATGCCTTTGATCAGATCGATCGCACGCTGCACCATCGGGTCAATCTTCTCCTCTTCCGTCTCCTTAGCCTTTTTCTTCTCGGGCTTTTGCTCTTCGGATGCCTCGGTGGGCAGGGGGGGCGGAGGCACTTCGACGTCCGGGTCAAGTCCATCGTCCTGGATTTCCTGACCGTCCGGCGTCTCATAAACCGCGGTGATCATCTTGATCTTCGAACCGTCACTGAGGTTGAAGGTTCCCTCTTCAAAGGCGCAGCCGAAGCTCTTCTGCCCCATGAGGATTCCCCTCTTACCTCCCTGGAAGGCCCCGGCAAGCACCTCTGCGGCGCCGCTCGTCCCGCCGTTTATGAGCACCACGATGGGCCCCTTCTCGAAAATCGGTTTTGCCTGTGACTTGAATTCCTTGCTGCCCTCTTCAGTCCTTCCCCTGAGCGATGTGATGAGAGCCCCCTTGGGGAAGATAAGCTCGGCAACGGATACGGCGGCGGCGACGTCGCCCGCGGGACAATCCCTTAAATCAATGATGAGCCCGTTCACACCCGCCGTATTCAGGTTCCTCAAACAATCCGCAACGCGCGGAGCGGTGTGGGGATCGAAACGGGAGATACGGAGCCGCCCTATCTTCTCCGCGTATATCTCCGAGCGCGCGGGCGGGCCGTCGATCTTCCCCGGCTTAATGGTGATATTAAGGAAATCGCGCTCCCCCTGCCTCGCCACCTGTAATAGGAGCTCCCTTGACACGCTCCCCCTGAACTGGCTCACGAGCTCGGCGAACGGCCGCTCCTCCACCGACTCCTCACCTATTTTGAGAATAAGGTCACCGCTCTTGAGACCGCTCTTCCATGCCGGGCCGTTCTCTATGGGCGCGACCACCATGAGAAGTCTGTCTTTATACGCGACCTCAACGCCGTACGTCCCCAAATCCTGCTCCGGCACGCTCCCCCCCACGGGCGTCCCCTTGGGTTCGGGAGGCGGGATATAATGGCTGTAGCTGTCGAGAGAGGCAAGCATCCCCTTCAACGCATCCTCTACGAGCTTCTCAGAGCTGATCTTTTCAATGTAATCCCGCTGAATGATGGTGATCACGTCGGAGAGGACATCGAGGGTCTTATAGATATTCGCCTCCGCCGCCTGAAGCGCGACGCCATACGACCAGACGATGAGGAGCAATGCGGCGAGAACGAGACCCGCCATGCCGTAAGCACTTGGCCTTTTCCCTTTTTTCATCATAAATCTCCCTCCGTAAGGCAGCGGAAATCCCAAACCCCAAATCCCAAAATTAATGTAGCTGTCCTTTGTGGGATCCGTTGTTCTTCTTTGAAAATTTGTCATTTGTCATTTGGTATTTGTCATTTTCTTTCCTGCTTATCGCCTTCTTTGCCGCAGCGCAGATGTCTCCGGCCGTCAACGAGTATTTCTGGAGCAGCTCCTCCGGCTCCCCCGACTGGCCGAACTTGTCGTAGACCCCCACCATCTCGATCGGCGCCGGACAATGGCGCGCGACTGCATCGGCCACCGCGCTCCCGAGACCGCCTATCACCGAATGCTCCTCCGCGGTCACTAAGGCGCCGTATTTCTTTGCGGCCCCTATAACGGCCTGCTCATCGAGCGGCTTGATGGTGTGCATGTTGATGACCTCCGCTTCGATCCCCTCTGCCGCCAAAAGGCGCGCCGCATCGAGGGCCCGTGCAACCATGATTCCGCACGCGACAATCGCCAAGTCTTCGCCCTCCCGCATGCGAACCGCCCGGCCGACGGTGAAGCGGCTCTCCTCTTCCGTCAACTGCTCCGTCTTGGGCCTGCTCAACCGGAGATAGACCGGTCCCTTCAGCTCCGCGGCGGCGAATACCGCCTTCCTCGCCTCGACCCAGTCGCACGGCACGATCACCGTAAAATTGGGGATAGCTCTCACGAGCGCGACGTCCTCCAGTGATTGATGCGACATGCCGTCGGCCCCCACGGTGAGTCCGCCGTGGCTCGCGGCGATCTTAACGTTCGCCCTCATCGCCCCGAGGGAATTACGCAGTTGCTCCCAACACCGCCCAGCGGCAAAAATGGCGAAAGTGGATGCAAACACCGTCTTCCCCGAGAGGGCGAGGCCAGCGGCCATGTTCACCATGTTCTGCTCTGCGATCCCGACATTAAAGAAGCGCTCCGGGAACGCCTTGGCGAACATGCTGGTACGAGTCGACTCGGAGAGGTCGGCGTCTAGCACTATGATATTCCGGTTGCGCCTGCCCAGCTCG
Organism: uncultured bacterium; assembly: GCA_964460305.1. Taxonomy (GTDB): domain Bacteria; phylum Auribacterota; class Tritonobacteria; order UBA1439; family UBA1439; genus JAPLCX01. The sequence goes on along the minus strand of CAYWRA010000005.1, from coordinate 29,724 downwards.
ACCAGCGCCTCGCCGTAACCGTCCCTTGTAGCTTTGAGCGTAGCCATCCGATTATCCCTCGCCCAGTTCCATAAGCGCCTGCCGTGCCTCCTCTGGAGAGGGGGCCACCCCATGCCAGTTGGCCTTGGACTCCATGAACGAAACACCATGCCCCTTTATCGTATGCGCCACGATGGCGGCGGGTTTCCCTTTCACTCCCGCGGCCCAATCGAACGCCTGTATGATCTGGCTGAAATCGTGCCCATCGATCTCCTTCACTTCCCACCCGAAGGCCCGCCACTTTTCCGGGATCGGCTCCGGATTCATGACGTCCTGGATCCTGCCGTCTATCTGGAGGCCATTGAAATCAATGATGGCGCAGAGGCCGTCGAGCTTGTAGTGCGCCGCAGCCATCGCCGCTTCCCACACCTCCCCCTCCTCCAACTCTCCGTCCCCCAGGATGGCATAGACACGGTATTGCTTCTTGTCGAGTTTCCCGGCCAGGGCCATACCCACCGCAATCGATATACCCTGCCCCAGCGACCCGGTTGACGCTTCAATCCCAGGGGTTCTCGCCATGTCCGGATGCCCCTGGAGAATGGATCCCATTTTTCGAAGGCTGAGGAGGGTGCTCTTGGGGAAATAGCCGCATTCTCCGAGCACGGCGTAGAGCGCGGGGACGGAGTGCCCTTTCGATAGCACCACCCTATCCCTGTCCCTCCAGTGCGGTTCCTTGGGACGATGGTTCAACCTCGCAAAATAGAGGGATGTCAGGATATCGCTGATCGATAGGGAGCCGCCGGGATGGCCCGACCCGGCCCTGGCAATCATCTTGATGATGCTTCGTCGCACGGCCCTGGCCCTTTCCTCCATCTCTCGCACGACGGAAGCCGTTATGGGGCGCGGGCTCGTTTTTATCGTATCTGGCATTTTTTCCACCTTCTACCGAAGGGGGGAGGGTGATAGTATCAGTGTTACGGTGAATTGTCAATATTAGGCTGGAATCCAGAATACAGAAGATAGCATCCAGGAGTCGGTATTCTGGATTCTGGCTACCGGGTTCTGGATTCCATTTTGTAATCCCCCCTGACCTTATTAAAGAACGATATTGCAACCTCCGTTCGGTAATCCTGATACGTCCAGGGCCAGGGATGGAAATTCCCCTTTTCATACCAGAGCATCGGCTGGGCGTAAATCCCACCGCCGAGGTAGACGCGGTACGTCGCATCCTTGGTCGAGGCAACGATGAGCTTGCTCAGGTCAAGGTGCCCTGGGTCGACGTTCACCCGCCTCTTTCCCCCAACGGAGAGGCGCGTCTCCAGCTCGTTGCTCACAACCTTGGACTCCTGCAGCGTTTCCGGGCGCACCGGCGTGCTGAACGCAATAAACTGCCTCTTTAACCCCGGCCCGATCTCGCGCTCGTAGTAATCGGTAAAGTCGAAATCCAGCAGCTCGCTCCTGTGCGCCACCGGCCCCCAGAGCGTTTCGACCTCCCCTATAAGATCTCCCATCGCCGCGGCGCCCGGCGCGAGCAGCCCCGCCACGAGCGCCATGTTGTCCTTCGCTATGATTCGGCCCATTGGTGTCGTATCCCAGGCAAATCCAAAATCCCAAGTTGCGTGGGGCGTAGGGAGTGGGGCATATCGGCGTATTTCGTCATTCGTACTTCGTTATTCGATGTACGATGTGCGAAGTACGCACCACGCCGACACGCATTATCCCCCTCCCCCGAAAGCCCTCTTCCCCAAAAAAGAAAAAATCGAGGGATGCTTCGTCATGTTGTCGTACGAGAAGAGCGCCACTCCGCCGGCCCCCAGGCCGCGACAGTCTTTTATCTGCGAGAGAATGGCATCGGGGGAATCGAGCAGTTTGTAGGCGCCCAGACCCATGATGACCTTCCTCTTCGCTGCGGGGACTGCGTTCAGAACTGCCTCGGCATTCTTCCTCATGACGCTCCTTATGCTGCTGTAATTCATGGGAACGGCCGAGTCAATCAGACCCTCGCGGATCCAGCGAGGCCAGTCCTGGAAGGTGCGCGAGCGATACTTCTTCTCGTCGGCGACCGTCGCGGCGGACAACTGCTTGCCCCGCCTATGCACGACCGAAGCGGCCTCCCTTACGAATTCCGTCACCTGGTCCCGCCGCCACTGGTCCCAGAGGGCGCGCTGCGAGGCCGTGCACTTGAACGGGTCAACGCCATAAATCTTCTTAAACCGTGCGGTGCTCGCCATGCCGTATCCGAAATCCACCTTCCCCTTCTCGTCGTAGGGGTAGCGCGTATAGTCGAGATGGATGCCGTCAATGTCGGGATATTGTTCGAGGATTTCCTCTATGAGGGAAACGAGGTGCTTCCGCACCGCCGGATCGCCGGGATCAAGCCAATACCCCTCATCAGGTAAAGATTCTTTGCGGTAATTAAGGAGCGAACGTCCCAGGCTATCGCGGGTCACCGCAGCCCTCCCCAAGCCGCGGATTACCTTGGCATCGGCGCCTCCCCACACCCGGAACATGTTGACCCATGCGTGCACCTTTATGCCCTTCTTATGGGCGAGGTCGATCGCCACTTTCAGAGGGCTCGTCTTTTCCCGTTCGTAGAATTGCTGGTAGGGGGTGGAATCCGCGAGGCCCGACCGGTACCATGCCCTGTTGCCGCGGTATATCTGCACGAAGACCGTATTGAATCCCGTCTTCCTCAGTCGATTGACCATTTCTTCGATCTTCGCGCGGTTGGAAAGGGTGGCATTCACCCCCTCGCACTCCGCCCAGATCCCGCGCATTTCGCTCCGATCCGTTACGCAGCCAAGGCCATGCGGCAGGGCGAGCTGGAAACTCAAGAGAGCGGCCAGGGCGCCTGTCATGAGGCACGTCATATTTTTGGTTCTCTTCGGACCAACGTGGAGTGAGTTACAGTTCAAAGTCAAAAGTCGGCAGTTTCATGCACACTGCACTTTCAACTATAGACTTTAAACTTTCGACCTTAAACCGTGGTTAGAACTTTACACTCGGGCTCAGGTTCGGCTGGTTCTCCCACGACTCGGGTTTCGCCCAAGGGATGGAAGACCCGCCCTCCGGCGTCGAACAACCCGAAAGAACCGCCAGTAAAGCCGCACAGAACATAATGCTCAAAACCAATCGAACGTGGCTTATCATATGGATATCCTATCGCCGATGTTTTAACCTGATCTATTCATCAACCTTGCTCGGTTGATGAAAATCTTACCGTGGCGCAAATAGTTATGCAAAACCGCCGACATTCCGCACCAGGCTAGTCGGTGCGGGGTTAACCCCGAACCGTCCCGCCCTCCTAGCGGGCCTGGTTCGGCCCGTAGGGTGAATTATTCATCTCGCTTGAGCGCGATGAATAATTCAGGTTAAATCATCAGTAATCAGTATAGCAAAATATTTTCACGAAGAATAAAAGAGAGAGCGGGAACGGAAACCGATGCACCATCCTCTCTCCAAAAACGACGATAGAGGACCGCCTCTCGCGAGAGTGTCCTCTATCAATGTGACGGCTCCGTCAAAGCCCTCTATTTCAAATAATTTTTATTCGCCCCCGGCTTCTTTGTGAAACGGCATTTTGCCTCTACGCACTCATCCGTCATGTTGAGGCATTCGATGGGATGCCAGTTGACGTTCGGGTTGCCCCTCTCTCTGACACCCTCGTAACTAACCTTCACATCCTGGTTTTTGAACGTGCACATCTTTTTATGGAATCTCTGCACGACCTGCATTGCGTGACCCTTCCTTTCCCGATGCCCACTGACCCTTTTCTCAGTTGTCGGAGGCATGGCGCGCGAGCGTCTTCTTCATCGGATATGCTTTTATCAAATCGAGAAAAAGAAACGGCTCGCCATCCGGACAATAGCCATTCCTCTTGTAAAAAGAGATGGCCGTGGCGGTGCTTCCAAGCTTGAGCTCCTTCATGCCGAGGCCTAAAGCCTCCCTCTCGAGAGCGAGCAGAAGCGTTTTTCCCACCCCCCTGTTCAACACGTCGGGGAGGACATAGCACGCCAGGATGTCACCCTTACGGTGCAACCCTCCCAGGCCCACGACCCTGCCCGATGCCTCGGTCGCGATAAGCCATACGGTATCCCTGTCGGTGAGGAGCGCGCGCACCTGCTCTACCGTTTTCGTGGCGCACCACTTGTCGAGCAGATCCTGGTCGTTTCCGTAATCGGGTCCGCACACCTCGCGGATCGACCGCAGCCAGACCTCGCTCATCTGCTCCGCATCATCCTGCCCTGCGACTCTCAGGAAGAACATACCGCTGATTCCTTCCGGTAACCAAAAACCCGCAACCGTAGTACTGGTAGCGCCAAGGGGATTTGAACCCCTGTTACCGGGTTGAGAACCCGGCGTCCTAGGCCAGACTAGACGATGGCGCCATAGTTACAGTTTAACGCTTAAGGTTGAAAGTTTAAAGGAGGTAGTGCAATGCTCTTCCAACCTGACACTTTAAACTTTTAACTGTAGTACTGGCTGCGGGACTAGGATTCGAACCTAGACCAACTGGTCCAGAGCCAGCCGTCCTACCATTAGACGATCCCGCAGTTTAAATCCCAAATCCTCCGCCAAAGGCGGACAAATCCCAATATTGAGAATGACAAATACCAAATGACAAACGAATTATGACGGACAGATTCCCTTAGCGCTGAGCTCCCTGTAATATTCCTCCTTCAGGGAGGCGATATAGGGGAGGTGTCTGTACCTATCGCCGTAGTCGAGGCCGTACCCGAGCACAAAGACGTTCGGTATTTCAAATCCCACGTAGTCCGCCTTAACATCCATTACGCGCGTGCCGCTCTTTTCAAGCAACACGCATATCTTGATCTCCCGCGGATTGAAGCGCTGGAGGTAATTCTTGACGAAATTGAGCGAGCGACCCGTGTCGAGAATGTCATCCACCACCAACACGCTCTTGTCCCTCACGTCGACGGTGATGCCCTTTTCAAGCGTCACGACGCCGAGCGAGTTGGTGTTGTTTCCGTAGCTGCTCACACCGATAAAATCGAACGCCAGGGGCCGCGAAAAGCCACGCACAAGATCGGCAAGGAATACCACGCTCCCCTTCAGTAATGCGACCACCACAAGATCTTTCCCGACAAAATCCTTATCGATACGCCTGACCATCTCCGCGACGCGTTTCCTGATCTGGTCCTCGCTGAAGAGCACCTGTTTGACGATCTTCTCCATAGTCTATGAGTCCTGTGCCGGTTCGGGATGGCACGCACACTGCCGACAGCGGCGCCCCTCAGGGAACCACAAATAAAAAAGCCAGGATCGCTCCTGGAACGCGCATGCGTGAGGCTGCGAAACCTTCACCTTAATCTGGATTATTCACAATATCGTGAATAATTAAAAATTGACCCAGAGATCACCCTGGATTTTAACCGGTTGGTCACCGGAAGTTATTTCTTGATCTGTCACTATGTCGCCCGAGTCCATTCCTTCCAAAAATTTCATTTTACCACATCTATCTTCTAAAATGATACTCTTACGAGTCATGATTGTCAATGATTTTGTCATGCCTTGGGATTGGGGGTCTTTGCGCCATCGGCGGCCGTGGCCTTATCGGGCCCCAATTTCCCGAGCCGCGCCTGCGCATCGTCCTTCCAGGCGCTCGCCGGATATTCCGAAACGATCTTCTCGTAGGCTTTTTTCGCATCCGCTGCATTGCCGAGCCTCTCTAAACAACTCCCCATATTGAGCAAGGCCAGTGGGGCGACAAACGACTGCGGATGGCTCTCCACTACGGATTGATAACGCGAGGCGGCTTCCTGGAACTTCTTCTCCTGCTCCAGGATCATACCGCAGAACGCAAGGGCATTCGGCGCGAGCGAATGCCCAGGGTACGCCTGGACAAAGGAGGAATACACATCGAGGGCCTCGTCGTACTTCTTCTCGTCAACGAGCTTCCTGCCGCAATAGAACAGAGCCCTCGGCTCGGCTAGGCTGCCGGGATAGGTTTCGGCAACGCCCTTATAATCCTCCGCGCTCCTCGCCTCCTCGAACGCGGCAAGGGCGCCGTCATTGTAGGCGCTTACGTGGCTCCGGTACGCGATCACTCCAAGCACGCCGCCCACAATGATTACGAGAAAAGTGGCGGCGGCCGTTTTGTGGAGCATCAGGTAATCGATGAACGAATAAGCCCCTCTGACAAACCTGTCTTCAGGGTGCTGGTCAAACCGGTCTCTCCTCGACATAATATCCTCCCGCGCTATTTCCGCCTCGCCATGATCGTATTGAGAAGCCGCTCGGCGTTCCCGAGCGTTTTTTCCACCTCTTCCTCTCCCAGGCCGGCGCTCCTCGCGACAAGGGCGGCCTCCTCCCGTGTGATGAGATCGGCGGGTTCGTGGGCATCCGAGCCGACGATGAGCTTCGCCCCCGTCTCAAGGGCCACGCGCGCTACATGGCCGTTCGCAAGGCAGTTCCCCTTCCGATTCGATAGTTCCAAAAAGATGCCGCGCGCCGCCGCTTCCCGCGCCTGTGCAAGCGTCACCATCCCGGGATGCGCGAGGATATCGATGTCCGTCTTAAGCGCCGCCGCGTTTGTCCCTTCCTTCACGGGCTCCGCAACCGTCTCGCCGTGGACGATGAGATATTCCGCGCCCAGCTCCCTGCACCGCTTCACCATGGACGCGATGAGCGGGGGCGGGACGTGTGTGATCTCGGCGCCGGCGATGACGATGATATCCATGACCGCACTGAGCTCGCGGCATAACGCGCCGAGCCGGGGGATGACGAGATCGGCGTTGGACCCATCCACGTGGTCCGAGATACCGATGGCGCGATACCCCTTCGCCTCGGCCCTTCTGGCAAGCTCCGAGGGGACCAACTCTCCGTCGCTTAAGAATGAATGCGTGTGAAAATCAATCATGGACATAAGGAAAATCCTCCGCCTCACAACCGGCGGACAGGCCCGACTACGCCAAGGCTCCGTCGGGCAGGCAAAATCCTAACGTAAGCTGTAAGCTAAAGATATTTCTCCAGCACCTGATTTACCCGATTATCCTGACTATCAGAGAAATCTTTAAAACAGCAACTACAGTTTCTCGTTGCTGGTTTCTAGACAAATTTACGACATACTGTCCAAATCTGCCTGTTGATAAGCCGCCTTTGCTTTTGTCCAGTAACTAGAAACCAGTGACTGTGGTTGCCGCAACTGCACCATGTTATCAAATGGCCGAACGAAATGAACATCCTAAAGCACCTTATCTATCTGTTCCGTTTTGTGTGGGTAATTTTTACTTTGCTAAGACAGGACATTATTATCTTGCGATTACAGGATAGAATAACTTTTCACTCGAGAGGCAATTACTCTAACCCTTCTTGTTAATTGATTCATTTTGATGCTCCATCTTCGAAAGATATTATGCTTGATCGGTCACGTAACGTCAATATAAAAATACCGGGAATCCCGGGATTCTTATATTGCAATTTCCCGGGAATCCCGGTATACTTTCGGCATGAAAATACACATCCCGAATAGCGCTTTTTTGGGAAACATTGATCCCTTTATACGCAACTTCGATCCATCTAACCCCGATGAACTAGAAATAACGTCCAATCCCAATTGGGTATCAATTCACCCTCTTGTACTAACTATGCTAGCGGCACTAGGCCTTAATGTTAAGCCTGAAAAGATAAGAATCACTCTTGAATCCAAATCAAGAACATATCTTGTGCGAATGGGTCTTTATAAAATTTTAGGATTATCCTGTGCTATTAAAATTACTGAACATGCACCCGAGGGAAGATTTATACCCCTTCAGCAAATCAAAAGCTCCGGGGAACTGGACAGTTTTATTACTGAAATGATTCCCATATTACATAAGGATAAGGAACAAGCTTCAACCATTGGATACATTATCAGCGAACTAGGAAGAAATGTTCTTGAACATGCTGAGGCTGAAAATGGTGCGATCTTTTGCGCTCAACGCTATGAAAAAAGTAATATCATTAGAATTGGTATAGCTGATACTGGTGTTGGCATTAAAAGAACAATAAGTCATTCTCATTATGCGTCAAATGATTTAGCTGCGCTTCGTCTTGCACTATGGCCTGGCATTACCGGGACAACTTCAAAGCCAGGTGGAACTGAACAGAATGCAGGTGCCGGGTTGTTTTTTATTAAATCTATAGCCCAAATAAATAAAGATTTCTTTGTGATTTATAGTGGAAATGCTTTTTATAAGCTTTTGACTAATAAGACTATGACGTTACATGCCGATCCATTTCTTGACCGACATAATAGATCAGATAAAATGCCCTATTGGATGGGAACACTGGTTGGGATAGACATTTCCCTTGATCAAACACAAGAGTTTGACGCACTTTTAGCAGCAATAAGAAAAACATATTACTCATTGCGCAAAACTAAAAAACCTTACAAGAGGCCAAGATTTATATGAAAAATATTAGTATTTTTGAGAGGATTGGCAAAAGGGCTTTCGCTGAAAATAAAGATATAGGGCAAGATATTCGCTTAACCGATATTATGCCAGAGCTCGAAAAGGACGAAGAAATTATTTTAAATTTTGAAAATATTGACAGTGCATCTCAATCATTTATTCATTCCCTAATTAGTGAGCCGATTAGAAAATATGGCCCTGATAAGACATTGAAAATGATTTTGTTTAAATCATGCAATGATAGAGTTAAGGCAATTATCAGTATTGTTGTAGACTACATGCAGGATGCTCTGAACAAAAATGAGGGGGAAAAATAATTATCTCGCATGGCTTTTGCGATTCGACCATCTTTCTAACGCTGCCTTTTTAGCAATCTCTTTTCTCCTTCCAATGCTTAATTTTTGGATAACGGATAGGACCTACGCAACTTGCTTTAATTCAAGGTGTTAAGCCGAATCTATAGGGATTGGTAATACTTAGAGGCCTTCTCTGCCTCGTTTTTACTAGAAACTATTGACTGTAGTTCCCGTAGTTCTGGTGCGCCCGGCGCGAGTCGAACGCGCGGCCCCAAGATTAGGAATCTTGTGCTCTATCCTACTGAGCTACGGGCGCCCTTTTAAGTCCTAAGAATTAAGTACTAAGCTCCCCCCAGGAATCCGTTATGCTTAATGCTTAATCCTTAATCCTAATTTACTCCTCCTCCGACGCGTACCGGACCAGAGAGAAAACGTCGTACCCCTTCAGCTTCTCCCTGCCATTGAGGAAGGAGAGCTCCACAATGAACGCGATGCCTTCGATTTTCGCGTCGAGATTCTTTACCAGCCTCGCCGTGGCGGCCGCGGTCCCGCCCGTCGCCAGGAGATCGTCCACGATCAGCACCCTGCTCCCCTTCGGAAACGCATCCTTGTGCATCTCGAGCGAGTCGGTACCATACTCAAGCTCATACTCCGCCCTATAGGTATGGTGGGGAAGCTTCCCCTTTTTCCTCACGAGGACCACGCCCGCCCCAAGCTTGTAGGCAATGGCGGCGCCGAACACGAACCCTCGAGACTCCATGCACACCACCGCATCTATCTTCTTGGTCCCACACCACTCGCAAATCGCATCCACGGAAGCCCGGAAAAGCCTCCCCTCTTTTATGAGGGTGGTGATGTCCTTGAATAAAATCCCTTTTTTGGGGAAATCCGGGATGCTGCGAATCGCGTTTTTTAGTTCCTGTATAGTGACTGCCATCGAATCGTTCCTCCCCCTGCTGCACCCGCAGCAGAAATCCCAAATCCCAATATTTTAATGTACAACCACAGAGTACACAGAGAAATAATCACTGAGGACACAGAGGGCTACTACAGCAAAAACAGTTTCTGGTTTCTAGCTTCTGGGCTTGAAATAATCCATGCGCATCCGTGTTCATCCCCCTAAGGGGCCCACTGGGGCGTGGTTGAAATTAATCTTGGGTTTATCCCTCCGTGTTCTCCGTATCTTCTCTGTGGCCTCTGTGGTTTTACTGTGCCTTTTTAGCGGCTCCCCGAGGGGACTCCTTCGGATTATGCAATTTCGTGGTTGCAATCAGAAATCGTCAAACCCGCGATTCCGCTCGACGAGAAACTCTTTGAGCTTGCGCAAGCCCGCCTCCTGTATCTGCCGCACCCGCTCCCGCGTGATGCCGTATTTCTTGCCGATCTCGGTGAGGGTCCTCGGGCTGCTGTCACGGAGCCCGAATCGCATCCTTAGGACACCCGCCTCTCTCGTGGACAACTGACCCAGCATATCCGCGATATTATCGCGCGTTACCTCATCGGAAACAAGCTTAGATGGGGGGACGGAATCGACGTCCTCGATCACCTTGATCAACTCGCTGATCCCCTCGTCGTCGATCGGCGCGGAGAGTGAAGTCGGTTTCTTGTCCATCTCGAGCAACTCCCGCACTTGGTCCGTAGGTATCCTGAGCGCTCTCGCAATCTCTTCCGGCCGTGCGGGTCTGCCAAGCCTCTGTGTGAGCTCCGCCTCCTTCTTATGAATCTTCTGGATCTTCTCCACCATGTACACGGGGATGCGGATCATCTTCCCCTGGTTTGCGACGGCGCGAAGGATAAACTGCCTGATCCACCATGCCGCATACGTGCTGAGCTTATTCCCCATGCTGACGTCGAATTTCTCCACCGCGCGCATCAGCCCAAGGTTCCCCTCCTCGATGAGGTCAAGCAGGGGGAGCCCCAGATGGGCGTATCGCCTTGCGATTTTCACCACCAGCCTGAGGTTGGCCTTGATCATCTCCTGACCGGCCTGCTCATCCCCAGCGGCTGCCTTCTTCGCGAGTGCAACCTCCTCCTCGCGTGTCAACAGCGGTATCTCACCGATGTCCCTGAGATACAGTTGAATGGTGTCTTTCCCCGCCCCCATACTTCCTTTCTCCCATCCGGGATGCGAGTCTCCCCCGCTCAAACCGCGCTATTTCGACCTCTTCTTCGCCCCGGAACCGCGCGCGCTCTTCCGCACCCGCCCACGCTTCGCCTTCACCTCCTCGAGTACGGCCTGGGCCGCGGCGAGCCTGGCAATCGGCACGCGGAAGGGCGAACAGCTCACGTAATCCAGCCCGATACGGTGGCAAAATTTCACCGACTCCGGCTCGCCGCCGTGTTCGCCGCAGATACCCACCTTGAGATCGGGCCGCGTACGCCGACCGCGCTCCACACCGAGTCCCATCAGATACCCCACGCCGTCCTGGTCGATCGACTGGAACGGATCGCCTGGAATGATTTTTTCGGCGACATACCTGACGAGGAATGGGCCGGCGTCGTCACGGGACATCCCGAAGGTGGTTTGGGTGAGGTCATTCGTCCCGTAGCTGAAAAACTCCGCCACCACCGCTATTTTATCGGCGGTGATCGCCGCCCTTGGGAGCTCGATCATCGTCCCTACGGCGTAACTGACGCGCTTCTTCTGTTCCTCGAACACCCGCGTCGCCACCCTGTCCACAACGGCCTTCTGAGCCTCGAGCTCTTTTACGATGCCCACGAGTGGGATCATTATCTCCGGCTTGACCTTAATCCCCTCTTTGGCCGCCTCGCACGCAGCCTCCAGGATGGCCCTCGCCTGCATCTCGGTGATTTCGGGATACGTGATCCCCAGCCGGCAACCCCTGAGACCGAGCATCGGATTCGCCTCGCGCAGGCTGTCGATTTTCTGGCGCAACCGTTCCTCCGATATTCCCATCTTCCCGGCGAGATCCTTGATCTCCGCATCCTCATGCGGGAGGAACTCGTGGAGGGGTGGATCGAGCGTACGGATCGTGGCCGGCCTCCCTTCCAGGGCGCGGAATATCCCTTTGAAATCCTCCTTTTGCATGGGTAGCAACTTCGCAAGGGCGAGACGGCGGCCATCAGCATCCTCGGCGAGAATCATTTCGCGCATCGCGTCGATCCGGTTCCCCTCGAAAAACATGTGTTCGGTACGGCACAGGCCGATACCCTCGGCGCCGAACGCGACCGCGTTCCGCACCTGCTCCGGCAGATCGGCATTGGTGCGGATCTTCAGCCGGCGGAGCCCATCGGCCCAGGACATCACCCTGGCGTAGTAGCGATAATCGCTGGATTCGGCCGGTTTCATGGTCTTATACAACAATACGCGCAACACCTCCGAGGGGATAGTCTTGACCGCGCCCGCTATGACCTCACCCGTCGAGCCGTCGATGGATATCTCATCCCCCTCCTTGATAACCATACCGCCGGCGCGCATCCGGCGCGTCTTATAATCGATCTCCAGGGCATCGCATCCGGCGACGCAGATCTTCCCCATCTGCCTCGCTACGAGCGCCGCGTGAGACGTCATGCCGCCGCGGGCCGTTAGAATTCCCTCGGCTGCCTCCATACCGCGGATATCCTCGGGAGACGTTTCAATGCGCACGAGGATCACCTTCTCCCCCCGGGCCGCCCACTCCTCGGCGTCGGCCGCATTGAACACAACCCTTCCCGTCGCCGCGCCGGGGCCCGCATTGAGCCCCCGTGCGAGGAGCCGCCCGGCGGCGAGAGCCTTTTGCTTCTCACCAGCGTCGAAGACCGGCCGGAGAACCTGATTGAGCTGCATCGGGTCGATGCGGAGCAGCGCCTCTTCCTTGCTGATCAGCTTCTCCCCGACCATGTCAACCGCGATGCGGATGGCGGCAAATCCCGTCCTCTTCCCAGACCGCGTCTGGAGGAGCCAGAGTTTCCCCTTCTGAATGGTGAACTCGAGATCCTGCATGTCCCGATAGTGCCGCTCGATCTTCTTATACACAGCCTCAAGCTCGCGGTACACGCGCGGGAGCTCCTCTTTAAGTTGAGCGATCGGCTTCGGCGTCCGGATGCCCGCGACCACGTCTTCGCCCTGGGCGTTGAGCAGATATTCTCCGTAAAAACGCTTCTCGCCGGTCGCGGCGTCGCGCGTAAATGCCACGCCTGTTCCGCAATCGGCGCCCATGTTGCCGAACACCATCGCCTGGACGTTCACCGCCGTGCCCCAATCATCGGGAATCTTGTTGATCCGTCGGTAGTCTACCGCGCGGGTATTGTCCCACGAGCGGAAGACCGCCCCGATCGAGGCCCACAACTGCGCGTGCGGATCTTCCGGGAAGCGGCTGCCCGTCCGCTCCTTGATCGCCGCCTTGAATTCCGCCACGAGCTCTTTCAGGTCCTCGGCTGAAAGCTCGGTATCATACCGTACGTTCCGGGCTTTCTTCTTTCTCTCTATGATCTCCTCGAACGGATCCACGTCGTCCTTATGCTCAGGCTTCATCCCCAAGACCACGTCGCCGAACATCTGGACGAAACGCCGGTAGCAATCGTATGCGAAGCGCTCGTTCCCCGTCTGGCGGGCGAGGGCCCGGACCGTATCGTCGTTCAAACCGAGATTAAGCACCGTATCCATCATCCCCGGCATCGACGCCCTGGCGCCGGAGCGCACGGAAAGCAGGAGGGGATTTTCCCCGTCGCCGAAACGGGCCCCCATGGCCTTTTCGACGCGCGCGAGCGCCGCTTTGACCTGTTTCTCGAGGCCCTCGGGGTATTTCCCCTTGTGGGTATCGTAGTAAGTGCAGACCTCCGTCGGAATGGTGAAACCGGCGGGCACTGGTATCTTCAGATTAGTCATCTCCGCAAGGTTCGCCCCCTTGCCGCCGAGGAGATCCTTCATCCGGGCGCTTCCTTCGGCCTTCCCGGAACCAAAATAATAAACATACTTATGCATCTACATGCCTCCGTTCATGTGGATTTGATGAGTGATGATTTAACACGATACCCTAAACAATCCGCTCAGGCAAGGGAAAACCGGCTGAGAAATCCCAAACCCCAAACCCCAAATCCCAACTTGCGTGAGGCGTGACGGCGTAGGGCGTATTTCGTGAAGCGTATTTCGTATCTCGTATTTCGTACTTCTATGGACTATCGACCATGGACTATTTTTATAGCTTACGGCTTAAGTTCTCCCCCGTCCCAAAGGGATCCCTTCGGGAAAGGGGCCCCTTTGGGATGTGGTTCAACATTGGCGCGTAGAGCGCGCGGTTCGTGCTCGAGATAAAAGACGATCGCGCGCCGAAGCATCTTTTCCATCTCCAACGACTGCTGCGCCGTGAGCGCGACCCGCGCCAGCGACCGTATAGGCGCGGCCTTGAGGTAGCGCATGGTGGAGAGCGTCCCCTGCGAGACGGCCATGGCGCCGGAGTGAGCGCTGTGACAACTCTCACATACCATCCCACCCGCGCTGGCCGAGAAAAAGCCCGGTCTTCTCTCCTTCCTCCGGCAGCAAACGCATACGCTCATCTGGAGGGCATAGCCGAGGAGCGAAAGGAGTTGTATCTCGAAATAGCGCTCCAGCAAAGCGGCGTCAGCGGGATCGGCGAGACGGAGCAAAGCCTCCTTTAACAGGTCGAAGACGGGATGCGCGCGCGATGCGAGGCCGGTGCCGGCCTCCACCAGTTCGGCGAAGTGGCAGGCCGTCACGAACGGGGGATAGGCGGATCTAAGGTGCAGGAGAGGGTCTATCACCTCGCAGTCACTAAGAATGTTGATGCCTCTCCAGGGATTATCGTAATAGGTAATGTGGCAAAGTGAGAAGAGCTCGAGATGCCCGAGGAAAGGGCTCTTTCTACGGCGGGCGCCCTTCGCAAGTAGATCGAGCTTCCCCGCCCTGTCGCTGAACACGGTGAGGATGAGACTCGACTCGGTCGCCTCCCGGCGGCGGAGAATGATGGCATGAGCGGTGCGGATCATATGTTAAATCCCAAATCCCCATATTGGGAATGACAAATACCAAATGACAAATGAATCACAAATGACCGAATGACAAAACCTCATTGTGTTTTGTCATTTGACATTTGGTATTTGAGATTTCCCCGTCCGTATCTCCACCCTCACCACTCCCCTCCTCGTCGCCTCCAGCACCTTGAACGAGTGCCCCTCCCAAGCAATCACTTCTCCAGCCGCCGGCACGGCGCCGTACACCGCGTAGATGAACCCTGCGAGCGTATCGTATTCCGGCCGTTCCGGTATCGCCACACCGAGCTCGCGTCGGGCATCGTGCACGGAGAGACAGGCATCCACCTCATACACACCATCGCCGACCTTCTTGTACGGCAGATCGCCGGGGGAATCATGCTCGTCCCGTATTTCCCCCACGATCTCCTCAACGACGTTCTCCATGGTCGCCAGGCCGATCGCACTGCCGTATTCGTCCACGATGATCGCCATGTGGATCCTCTTCCTGCACATTTCCGCAAATAGGGCCGGCACCTTACTCGTCCCCGGTACGAAGAGCGGCTCCCGGGCAAGCTCCCCCACGGTGTGCGCCTCCAGCCCCTTCTCACCCCACCGGCTTAAGATATCCTTCGCATAGAGGACGCCGACCACCCTGTCGGGACTCCCCCTGAAGACGGGGATGCGCGAAAGGCGCTCGGCCTTGATCAGCTCTATCGCGCGCGCGACGGTCTCATCCTCCGACAAACAGCGCATGGAAACCCGCGGCGTCATGATCTCGCTCGCCTCAAGCCCCCCGAATCCGAAGATACGCCTGATCATTTTCTTCTCAGCGTCGGAAAGCGCGGTCGATTTCTCAAGGCCGCCCACGCACTGCTCAAGCTCGCTCCTCAAGTGAAGCGGTTTGAAGCTGAGCGCGGCGAAACCGAAGGGCTTCAGGATTGCATTCAGGATTGCATAACACCCTACCCCGAGGGGGGTTAGGATCACCCCAAGTATCCTGATAAACGGGAGAAGGCTGAGACCTATCTTCTCGCCAGCGAGCTGCGCCCATGCCGAGGGGATCAGGCTCCCGGGGAAGGCGACGAGGATGGTGGTGACCAGGAGCGCAATGATAAAGGCATAGAACGGCAACGGCTTCCCCTCGATCAGCGTAGCCAGGACGAGCGCGAGGGCAATGCAGGAAATGCGGCTCGCCACGCGGCACGCCCAGGTGATCTGCTGCGAATGCGTGACCCAATACTCCACGCCCCTGGCGCTCCGCCCGCCGCCTTCTCGAAGCCGCCAAAGGCGCTCAATCGGGATCGCATTAAGCGCCACGCTGCTGAGCGTGCAGAAAAATATAATGGCAAGGAACACTATGACGAGAATCCAGATAAACATCGCGATATGGCTCCGTATGTTTGCAGAAATGACAAATACCAAATGTCAAATGCCCCACCTAACAACCGTCGGGCAGGCAAATGACAAAACTCATAGAATCCAGGAACCAGAATCCTGATTCTTGGACTCTATCTTCTGAATTCTGTATTCTGGATTCCAACTCAGTGGTGAAACTTCTATCACCCCCCCATCGCAGCATACCGATACACCTGATAGAGCGCGCACGTGATCAGGAAACCGATCAGCGCGCCTATGACAGCCTCGGACAACGTATGTATCCCCGCCGCGATCCTCCCCTGAACCACCATGAGCGCGAGGAAATATGCCAATAGGATCACGGGGAACGATGAAGGGACGATGAGCAAGACGATCGTGGCCGCAGAAAAAGCGACCGCGCTATGCACGCTCGGCATCCCTCCCATCATGGGGGTCCCACGATGTATGATGATCTTCAGGATCACCGTAACGACGACCACCGCCATGAGGGCGAGAAAACTCACGGAGGCGGGGAGGTTCCTGATAAAATCCGTCCCGATGACGGCGCGCCGCTCGATCTGTCTCATGAATACGAGGTAGCCGATGACGATCGAATTGGCCGAGGCGAGCATCACGGCGCCAGCGCCGATGTCCTTCACGAGCCGGGCGAGCGGATGATAGGTCTCGCTGATCAGGTCGATGGTGAGCTCCGCCGCGGTGTTGACCATTTCGGCGAAGAGGACGAAGAAAATGGCGCTGCATACCAATAGGAATTCCAGGCGCGGGATGCTGAAGACGATCGCCGCGATAATCACCACGGCGGCGGCGGCCAAGTGGATGCGCATGTTACGCTGCGTCCTGAGCACGTAGATGACGCCCTCAATGGCGCAATTGAAGCTCTCCACTAACCTATGACGTTCCATGCCCTTCTCCTCAGCGCTAGGCGCACGAGCTCCTCCTGCCGCTGCGCCATCCCCTTCCGGGCCACGGCGCTATGGTCGTCAAACCCGCACAGATGGAGAATGCCGTGGGTAATGTATAGCAACAGCTCGGCATTGACCGTGGTCCGGTACAGCCGCGCGCATTGGCGGGCGTGGTCGACCGATATCGCCACGTCGCCGAGCGCGCCGGAGGGGCGGTTCGCCCCCCGCCGATCGCCCAGGGGGAATGCCAGGACGTCGGTCGCCCGGTCCACCCCCCTGTATTCCCTGTTCAGCCGCCGCATCGCATGGCGGCCGGCGAAGAGGATGCTTAGCTCCGCGTCCTTCGCGCAATCCACCCGCCCCATGACGAATCTCGCGAAACGCGACGCCTCGTCCGCGTCAATTTTTGCTCTCTTTAGCTGGCTCCGCGCCAAAACCTTCATTGCCTAAAACCGCCTCCCCGGCGTCATGCTCCCTATCGGGATACTTGACGCGCGCGTGAAAGGTGCTGTTGAGTATGAGCTCGAACCTCTCCGCTATGAGCCTCAGCTCGTTGAACGTGAGATCGCACTCCTCGAGCTGGCCGTCGATGATGCGCTGATTGATGATCTCATGCACGAGGCCCTTGATGCGCGACGGCGTAGGCCGGCTCAAACTCCTGGAAGCGGCCTCCACTGCATCCGCCAGGAGAAGGATCGCGGTTTCCTTGCTCTGCGGCTTCGGCCCCTCATAGCGGAAATCCTCCTTTGCGACCTCTTCCCCAGCCGCCTTGCTCTCCTCCGCGCGGCGATAGAAGAAATAGACGAGGCTGTCCCCGTGATGTTGCCTTATGGCGTCCACGATCTTCCTGTTGAGCTTATACTTGAGGGCCAGATCGATGCCGTCCTTCACGTGGGCTCGGATGATCAGACTGCTCATGCGGGGGTTGAGCTCGCCGTGCATGCTCTTGCCGTACAGCTCGTTCTCCGTAAAATATTCCGGCTTGTTCATCTTTCCTATGTCATGGAAATACGCGCACACCCTTACCTGGAGCGGATTCGCCCCCACCGCCTCGGCGGCGGCCTCGGCGAGATTACCCACCATGATGCTGTGATGGTAAGTGCCCGGCGCTTCTATGAACATCATCTTGAGCAGCGGGTGGTTGAGATCGGAGAGCTCGAGGAGCCGTATGTCGGTGACCACGTTGAAAGCATGTTCGAGGATCGGCAAAAAACTCGCCGCGACGAAAGACGCGAGCATCCCCGTCAGGAAGCCGCCCAGCGCCCGGAACCCCATCGTGGCGGAGACGATGTTCAGGTTGCCGATGGCGCCCAGCGCCCCGACGGTAATGATGTTGGCCAACGCAATCGCGGCGGCCCCGCTGACGAGCTGGCTGCGGCGCCGGACGCCGACGCTCGCGTACACCGCCACCATGCCCCCCACAACGCCCACGATCGTGTAGGAGAGGCTGAAGCCCTTCATGATGCCGACGAGCATGCCTATGAGCAGCGTAAAGAAAAGGGCGAGGGTGCGGTTGAGCAACAAGGTCATCAGGATCGCCGCGGCCGGAACGGACACGACGACCAAGTAGTAAAAAATGTTGTTCCAGCTCGATTTGATCATCCCGAACGGGATAAGCGCTATGCCGCGAGAGAGCAGGACCGCCCCCAGCACGATGAGCTCCAGCATGAAGAGCGCGGAATTGCTCTGGTATACCTGCTCATGGTAATAAATGAGGTAGCGCCGCGAGACGATGAGCAACATCACCATGAGGAGGGTCAGGCCGAGGGTATAGTAGAGATGTTCCCTCAGCTTCATGGCCATCGGTTCGATCTGCTCGCACCTCGCGAGATACGCCGAATACATGTCCATCTGCTGCGGCGTAATCTCGTATCCCCTCTCGACGATCTTTCGCCCTGGCTGCACAAGGCTGACGACCGGTTTGATCTTGGCGGCGTACCTCTCCCTCACGCGCTGGGTGAGCGCCTCATCGTATTCGATGCTCCGTTCGCACACAAGCATCAGCACGTTCCCGACCGCGTCTTTCATCCGCCGGTCGCGCGGAAACACGCTTACCGCCCATTTGTCGACCATTTCACGGGCGGCCTTGAGCAAAGCCTTCCGCTGGCGTTCGGCGTCCTGAGCCCCACCGGACGGCTCCTCGCCGCGCGTCGCTTCGTAAATGACCTGGGCGTCCGGGCCGCCCAGCGAGACGAGAAACGATTCCAACTTGCCGGCGAGCTGGCCGGGCTCGGGAGCCTCTTTAAGGGGTTCCATCTCACGCGACTTCAGTAGAGACGGCCGTCCGTTCGTCCCCTTGCTTTCCTTCCCACCCGCGGTTTTTTTTATCTCAGCCTCTCCCCCCCTCTCTTCAATGACACCGAGCAGTTCCCTCAATTGGCGCGCGCATTCCTTGAGTTTATCGGGGGAAAAACTATATTGAGGCGACACCTTCTGTGATGCCTCCATCCTCAGCTTCGTGGTCTCCTCGTTATTCTTATACGAGAAGCCGATGTCCGCAAACACGTCACGGGGGGCCGGTTGGCCGACGTAGAGATCGAGCACTTCCCTGTGCGATTCCCGCCCGAGAAGAATGATCGTCACCACGCCGATACAACTACTGACCGCAATGAGCCCCTTCACGAAGCGACTCCTCTCTATCGCCTCGTGAAACGCGCCCGGGGAACGTTCCTTCCTGGGCTTTTTGCCCAACAGGCCCTGTCTCCCGATCTTATGCCGCGTCAAAAATTTCATGCCCATGCCCCCGTACACACGCCTTGCCGCACGCCGCCATCAACCATTCCTGGGGATCCTCTCATACGCCTTGATGATCTCCTGCACGAGCTCATGGCGGACGACGTCCCGCTCGGTAAAGTAGACGAACCCGATCCCCTCGATCTTCTCCAGCACCGATTGCACCTGGACGAGGCCGGATTGCCGGTTCCCCGGGAGGTCGACCTGGGTGATGTCGCCGGTGACCACCACCTTCGAATCGAATCCCAACCGCGTGAGAAACATCTTCATCTGTTCGCTTGTGCTGTTCTGCGCCTCATCGAGTATGATGAACGAGTCGTTGAGCGTTCTTCCCCTCATGTAGGCCAGCGGCGCCACCTCAATCACCCCCCGCTCGATGTGCCGCTGCACCTGGCTTACCTCCATCATGTCGTAGAGGGCGTCATAGAGCGGCCTGAGATAAGGGGTGATCTTCTCGTAGAGGTCTCCCGGCAGGAACCCCAGCGACTCTCCAGCCTCCACCGCGGGACGCGCCAGGATGATCCTGCTAACCCGCTCCTCCAGCAGGGCCTCCACCGCCATCGCCATGGCGAGATAGGTCTTCCCCGTGCCGGCGGGGCCTATGCCGAACACGATGTCATACTTCCTGATAGCGTCGACGTACGCCTTCTGCCCCTCGGTCTTGGGGGTCACGAACATCTTTTTTGATGCAACCCTGATGCGCTCCGCCAGGAAGGTCTGCATCTCCTTCTCCTTGTGCTGCATGATGGCGCGCACCGCGTATTTGAGTTCGTGGCTGCGTATCACGCGGCCGTCGCGTACGACCGCGGCCAGTTCGCCGAAGAGGGTCCTGCTCTTTTCCAAGCCCGCCTCATCTCCCGTTATCTTAAGGAAGTTCGCCCTGGGCACGACGGCCACCCTTAAGGCCTTCTCGATGATCCTCAGGTTTTCTTCGGAGTTGCCATAGAGGGCGCTCATCTGATGCGGGTTGTCGAAATCCAGGCGTATTTCTGCCATCGCCGTCCCTTGTCCTCCGCGCTACTGCCCGATGCGGACGTTAAGTTCCTTAAGCTGCTCGGGACTGACCGGCGAGGGGGAGCCGGTCATAAGGCACGAGGCCTTCTGGGTCTTCGGGAACGCAATCACGTCTCGTATGGTTTCCCTCCCCGCCATGATCATGACAAGCCTGTCGAGACCGAGGGCGAACCCCGCGTGGGGCGGGGCGCCATAGCGGAATGCCTCGAGGAAAAAGCCGAAACGCTCTTCGATGGTCCGTTCATCCAATGTGAGGAGCTTGAAAATGGCATGTTGGAGCTTTGCATCGTGGATCCTCACGCTCCCGCTGCCCAACTCGCACCCGTTCAACACCAGGTCATAGGATGCGGAGCGGACCTTTAGCGGCGCCCGTTCGAGGAGGGCGACGTCCTCTTCTTTAGGGGAGGTAAAGGGGTGATGTTCGCTCTCCAGTCTCTTCTCCTCCTCGTTGTAGGTGAAGAGAGGGAAATCGACGATCCACGCGAAGCGGAATGCGGCGCGATCGATGAGGCCGCGCTCCTTCCCCAACCTATTCCTGAGGGCGGAGAGCGGCGGGTTCACCGCCGAGGGAGCGCCGGCGACGAGAAGGATCAGGTCGCCCGTAGAAGCGCCGGTCTTTTCACGAAGACGGAGCATCTGTTCCCCCTGGAAAAATTTTGTCAACGGCGACTCTAATCCCGCATCGGTCACCCTGAACCATGCGAGCCCCTTCGCCCCATGCTCCGCCGAGAAAACCGTCAGCTCATCGAGAACGGATCTCGAGAAGGCGCCACCACCGGGCGCCACAATGCCTTTTACGAGGCCTCCTTGCGCCAGCACGGATTCGAATGCCTTGAAAGCGGATCCCCTTACGGCCTCCGTGACGTCGGTAAGTTCCATGCCGAAGCGGAGGTCGGGCTTATCGATTCCGAAACGGGCCAGGGCGTCCGCATGCGCCATGCGCGGGAAAGGTATCGGCACATCCAGATCTAGGACGCGCTTGAATAGTCGGGCAATGAGCCCCTCGACCACGGAAAAGACGGTCTCCTCACCAACAAAGCTCATCTCAAGGTCTATCTGCGTAAACTCGGGCTGCCGATCGGCCCTCAAATCCTCGTCCCTGAAACACTTGCAGATCTGGAAGTAGCGGTCGATCCCGGCGATCATCAACAGTTGCTTCATAAGCTGCGGCGACTGCGGAAGGGCGAAGAAGGAGCCGGGTTGCGTCCTGCTAGGGACGAGATAATCCCGCGCCCCCTCGGGCGTGCTCTTGGCGAGGATGGGGGTCTCGACCTCCAGGAACCCTCTCGAATCGAAGTAGCTCCTCGTCTCGATCATCACACAGTGGCGGAGCTTTAGGGCGCGCTGGAGCTCGGGACGCCGGAGATCGAGGAATCGGTATTTGAGCCGGACCTCCTCGCCCACCTCCTCCTCGCTCTCGATGCTGAAGGGCGGCGTCTGAGCGCGGCTAAGTATAAGGAGATCGTCAGCGGCGACTTCCACCTCTCCGGTGGCGAGCTTGGGATTCTCCGTTCCGGCGGGACGGTGACGGACGGCACCAGCGACCGCGATGACGAACTCGCTCCTCAACTCCTCGGCCTTCGCGTGCGGATCGGACGCAATCTCGGGATTGAAAACGACCTGTGTAATCCCCTCCCTGTCTCGAAGATCGATGAAGATGAGGCCGCCGTGATCCCTGCGGCGATGAACCCAGCCACAGAGAGTCACCCGTGAACCGACGTGTGAGCCCCTGAGCTCGCCGCAATGATGTGTCCGTGTATAATGTTGCATGGTAGTCCTTGGGCTGATCTATTCACAAACAGGAATGACGATTGAATGACAAATACCAAATGACAAATGAATGATAAATGACCAAAGGACAAAAACTCATTGTGTTTTGACATTTGTCATTTGACATTTGTCATTAGCTGTCTCAGTGCCGCCCCCTCCCACAAGCTCCCTGATCGTTTCCGCCGCGCCGGCCAAGGCGATCTCGCGCTCTTCCCCCGTCTTCATGTTTTTAAGCTTCGCCATCCCGCGCGAAAGCTCGTCTTCCCCCAGGAAGAGGACGGCTGGGACCCCCAGCCGATCCGCGCGCCTTAGTTGTGACCTGAGGCTGCTCATATTGTAGTCCATTTCCGCCGATACACCTACCTTGCGGAGCGACCTTAGGAGCCTCCTCGCGGCCTCCATCCCTTCCTTCTCCCAGGCGATGAGGCACACGCTGAGAGCGCGGTCGTCCGGGATCGCAATGCCGCGCTCGGCCATCACCATGAGAATTCGCTCCAGACCCGTCCCAAAACCGATAGCGGGCGTGGGCGGGCCGCCGAGCGCTTCGATGAGATCGTCATAACGCCCCCCGCCGCCGACGGCGTTTTGCGCGCCCAGATCCGTGGAAACTATCTCAAACGCGGTGCGGGTATAGTAATCCAGTCCCCGAACCAGTTCAGGCTTTACCTGGTACTCTATTCCCGCTTCATCCAGGAGCCCCCGGAAGGCGCTGAAGTGCTCGCGGCACTCGTCGCAAAGATTATCGCATACCTTGGGGGCCTGGCTGATTACCGTCGAGCAGGCGGTTTCCTTGCAATCAAAGACCCTGAGCGGATTCGTCTCTGCGCGCCTGCGGCAATCCGCGCACAGCCCCTCCAGCCTTGTCCCAAGATAACTTCTCAGCGACGCATTGTAGGCGGGCCGGCATTTTTTGCACCCGACGCTGTTCACGACCGCCCTTAATCCCGCGAGCCCCAGCCTCTGATAAAGGCCCATGATCATTTCGACAACCTCGGCATCCAGCGCCGGCGCCGCGCTTCCGAGCGCTTCGATGCCGAATTGATGGTGCTGGCGGTAACGTCCGGCCTGTGGCTTCTCGTATCGGAAGATCGGGCCCATGTAATAGAGCTTGACGAACTTCTCCCGCTGGTCGAGCGAGTTCTCAAGGTAGGCCCTGATCACGTTCGGGGTCATCTCCGGACGGAGCGTAAGGCTGCGGCCCGCCCGATCTTGGAACGTGTACATCTGCTTGCTCACGATGTCCGTAAATTCGCCCTCGCTCTTGATAAAGAGATCGGTGCTCTCGAAAATGGGGGTCCTGATCTCCCTGTAGTTATAGAGCGCGGCGACCTGCCTGATGATCTCCTCGACGAAATGCCACCGCCGGGCCTCATCGGGAAGTATGTCAGCCGTTCCCCGCGGGCGCTGTATTTTCATAATATACCAGGATTAAGGATTAAGCACCGCCTCAGTTACAACTTAATCCTTAATCCTGCTTCATAAAGACAAGCCCCAACCCGTGGCGGGTCAGGGCCTTCGTCTATCCATCCTACATGTTATTATTCCCCTGAATCAGGGATACCATTCGCCACAATCCGTCCGTACCGTTTATATAGGCCTCTCCACTCTCGCCCTCATGATTCTCCCAGGTTTGAAATCGGGAACCTTTTTGGCCGGGATGCGGACTTCCTGCTCCGGTTTATTCGGATTCCGCCCCAAACGGGCCTTCCTCGTGCGGACCATGAATACACCGAAGTTCCTGAGTTCAATGCTCTTGCCGGCAGCGAGGGCCTCGATGATGTGATCGAGCAACCTCTGAACGATCTGCTTGACCGCCTGCTGCGGCAATTGCGTTTCACTCGCAATCTTGACTGCCAACTCTCGCTTTGTCACTGCGGTCCCTCCTTGCGTAATGGACCCGGCCCACCCTGCACGGTTCCCAGCCTTATGGCACCCCCCTCTACGGGGTGTGCCGCCCTCATAATGTTCCCTTAGTATATACAATAATCTTGCCAAGTACAATAAATATGATAACAATTCCGAACAAAAGACATAGCAACTTGCACGGCCACGATCCAACGATGCGCCGTGCGCGAAGGAGCCCCACTCTCACCCCCGCCAGGATAAGCTTTCGGTTTTGCAACACCCCGACAAGGCTTTGAAGGCCAACGGTTACCCGTCCGCCCGTCTCTTCGAGTTTTTTCCACTGGGCATCGGAAATCGTGGCAACCGCACCGAGTGAGGTCATGCGACCGAGCGCCTGGACCAGCTCGTCCTGCACGTCGGGCACAATCTCAAGCCGGGCCATGGTCGCCGCGTATCTACTGGCAATGTCACCGCGTGCGGTGAGGAAGGCCTTAGCCGGATCCTCACTCACGCCTCCTCCCGCGCGCGCTCTTCCCACTTGCGCAAAGAGGTCATCCCACATACGGATGATTTCATTAAGGCTGCGGATCTCTTCTTCGAGGATGGGATCGATCAATGGCGCCTCTCTCAATTTTACTGGACAATACGAACTTTATCATGCTGTTCACGCAAGGTCAACAGTGTAGGAAAATCCCCCGCCCGCCCCGCAAGCGAGAGCGTTGCGGGCAGGCAAGTCCCAAATCCCAATATTGGGAATGACAAATGATAAATACCAAATGACAAAACTCGATAGCTCGATCGCTTTTTATACGGTTTTACAGCCCCAGCCTCACCGGCAATTTCCCACACGGCGATATCTCGCCGAAGATCACCCTCGCAATGGCGGCGAGGGTATGATTATCCGAGCCGTAAGCGGCAAGCCTAGCCGCGCGATGGGGATACAGTTCGACGTCATAAGGATTCCTGAGGGCGACAAATACCGTCGGCTTCCCCGCCGCTGCAATCTCACTTACCAGCCGGGCCTGCTCGCCATACAGATGCGCATTGCAGGTCCCCATCACTACGGCGTGCGCCACCTCAATCGCCTTCAATACCCTGCCGAAATCGTCACGCGAGGGAACGAGCTCGAACGACACCGGTTCGGTCATCGGATGAAGCGCGCGAATGCAATCGGCAAGCACGTTGCCCGTAGTCACGCCCTCCTCGGCGGCGGTGAGTGGGCCAAGCACCGGCGAGATAACCAGGAGCTTTTCTTTAGGCCCAAGGCGCAGAGGGAGGATTTTTCCCATATCGCTCACGCGCGTGATTGCCCTCTCAGCCACCTCTCTCGCCAGATTCTCCCCATCTTCAGGCGTCTCAGTCTGCGCCGCCGCAAAGTGCCCGATAAGTTTCTCCTTACGTACGCGTATTCGCGCCGCGCCCTCTTCAATAATTTCAGGAGGGATCCTTCCATCCTCGATCGCCTTTGCCACATCAGCCATCGCGGACAGTTGCGCGGCCCTCGAATGACATACAAGAAGTAGATCCTCTCCCGCAGCGAGGGCCCTTTCCGCCGTGCCACCCACCGACCGGTCCGCGCCCACGGCCCCCATTTCCATGTCATCGGTAATCACAAGCCCCTCGAAGTGGAGTCGCCTTCTCAAAAGCCCACGTATCACCGCTTCGGACAGGCTCGCCGGATCATCGGAGAGGGCCGGGTACCTCGCATGACCCATCATGATACCCGACACCCCTGCTTCCACGGCGCGCGCAAAAGGGACGAGATCCCCCCCCGCCAGCCCATCGGCGCTCCCGGCTATCACAAGGGTCTCAGTGTGGGGATCGCGCTCAGCCGAACCGAGGCCGGGGAAATGCTTGGCGACGGACGCAACACCCGCCCTCTCCATCCCCACGATCATCGCCGCGCCGAAAGCCGCTACCCTCTCCGGATCATCGCCGAACGATCTCACCCCGATGACGGGATTGCGTTTACCTGTATTGACATCGAGAACAGGGGCGAAATTCATGTTGATGCCGAGGCGCATGAGCTGGCATCCCATGGCATAGCCGACCCTGCCGGCAAGAGCCGGGTCGCCTGCTGCCGCGACCGCCATGGGAGACGGGAAATGCGTAGCCCCATCGGAGATACGGTTCACGCCGCCGCCCTCCTGATCCACTGCGATGATGAGTGGAAGCGCGCTCACCCGTTTCCGCAGCGACTGGAGCTCACCGCATAGGGCCGCGAGCTGCCGCGCATCCTTTATGTTCCGCGAGAACAGGACGACACCGCCAATCCGCCGACCGACGATCATCTCCTCCACGGAAGCGCCGACTGTTGTTCCCTCAAAACCAAATATGAGCCGCTCGCCTACCATTTCCATTGCCGAATCCCGAATGACAAATGTCAAATGAATGACAAATGTCAAATGTCAAATGAATGACAAATACCAAAACACAATGCAGTTTTGTCATTTGAATTTTGTCATTTGTCATTGATCTGTGCCTTCCTTCTCCACATACTCCACAATCCCCCTGCCGATCGCCTGCCCCATCTCGGTGAGGAATTTTTTCTTCAGCAACAACTCCTCATCCTTGGGATGTGACAAGTACGCGCACTCCACAAGCACGGCGGGGTAATCTCCCGGCAGGACGACCGCATAGTCTCTGCGTCTGCACCCGTTCGATTTCAAGCCCGTCTTCGAGAGCCTCTTGAGAATCCGTTCCGCAAGCTCCCGGGATTGCGGAACGCCGTAGTAGGACGCGGTCCCGCGGCGTCCCAGCGGATCGCACTGGCCTGGGCGCGAATCGTGGTGGATGCTCACGAAGATATCGGCCTGCGCCGCGCGGGCCTTCTCAATCCTCCCGGCGAGGGAGAGCGTCTTATCGGAGTCCCTCGTGAGGATAACGCGCGCGCCCCGGCCCTTGAGATAATCCGCCGCCGCGCGGGCGACCTCGAGATTCAGGTCTTTTTCCTGAAGGCCGGTCGGGCTGACCGCGCCGCCCTGTGTTCCCCCATGCCCCGGATCGATGACAATGGAGAGTTCCCCTATTTTTCCGCCTGGGGATTTCCTCACGCGCAGCTCCAAGCCCTCGCTCGTCCGCCGGCACACGTAACCCCACTGGGCTTTGCCGGTAAGATGCAATACCATTTTCACCATATCGGGTCCCGCGCCCGGGAATTCGACCGCCGCGACGGGGGGCACACCCTTGAGATCGATCTTCTTCCGCGGGGGAACAACGCCAAAGAGTTCGAGCACCAGGAGATTTTTCCCAGCCGGTTGCGTCACCCTGTATGGAGCCTTGTCGTTCAACGGCACGGAGAAGAGGACGTCGCCTTCATTACGGCGCAACGACGGCTCGCCGGCGGTGACCCTCCCCCAGCCGCCCTCCACTCCCAGTGATTTTACGTTCTTTTTCTCAGCCCAGTAGCGCTCGCCGTTCGGAAGCTTCAGCCGGCAGCAACCGCCCGCCTCGCCGCATACATCGACCCTGGCCCCGGCGTCGAGTTCCCACGCCCTCTCCCCATCCAAACCCACTCTCAGAACGGCGCCATCCGTCCCCACCTCGCCCCTCGTAAGCTTTTCCCGGGGAAGGAGCGTGACCAGCCCCGGCGAAGATGACGACATTTCTTTTCCCTTCCCGGAAGCAAGCGTGAACTTAACGCGAGCTTTTTCGACTCTGTCGCCGGCCTTGATCTTATAGGAACCGCTATAGATCCCGCGAATGCCCTTGAGGGGACCTTCCTTAACCGGCGTCGTCTCCACAAGGGGAGCATTCCTGACGAGATCGCCGAGAGACCAGAACGCCTTCACCCCGGGGCTGCCCTTGAACTGCACGTGGATTTCATCCCCGGCGCACAATACCGTGTCAACAGCCGGCTCGGTCATCGTTCCGTCAATCGTAAGCGGAGAGACTGGAGAGGCCACCAACGGGTCGCGGCACGCCACGGTGAGGAGCCTACTCTCTTTCTCACTCCCCTTTTGGGCGATAACCTCGATCGAATTTTCCCCCTCAACGAGGGGAACGAGCCCCACAAACGCGCCGGTAGGATACACCTTCACG
The DNA here is from genome assembly GCA_964460305.1 of uncultured bacterium. Taxonomy (GTDB): domain Bacteria; phylum Auribacterota; class Tritonobacteria; order UBA1439; family UBA1439; genus JAPLCX01. The sequence continues at coordinate 1,422 of CAYWRA010000005.1, read as the reverse complement.
GTTTTCTTCTGGATAAAAACCTTACAGGAGGGATCGCAAGAACCGGCGATCCTGGTCCGCATGAACCGGGTGACCGAATGCTGGGGAGGATAGGTGACTTGCAGGCCGGCGCGGGCCGCCGCCGGCGCCACGGCGGCAACCATGGAACAGATCGCCGCGAGGTTGATCGCTTTTAGTATTCCACGTGGAATCATCAGGTTTAATCAAAATCCCAAAGTACAAGACGGAGAGTGAGTAAAAGATCGAGTCGGCGAATGGGAGAAACGGCGAAGGGGCGATTTTAGAGCTTCGGAGTCGCCGATTCGCCCACTCTCCGTTTCGCCGGTTCGTATAAACGCTCTCCGAGCTCGGAGAGCTTCTCTTTCGCGGTCTTGGCGTATTTTCCATCGGGGGCGACCTCAAGGTATTTCGACAACTCCTTCTTAGCCCGCTCCTTGTCGCTCCCGGCGCATATGAGGCCCATCTGAAAGTGGGCGAAGGCATTGTTCCCGTCAGCGGCGATGGCTTTCTCAAACTCGGCGATCGCCTCTTCTTCGCACCCCTCTTTTTTGAGGTCGTAACCCCAACTACCGTGGATGTAGCTTATCTTATCCTTGGCGATGGAGGACCATTTCGACTCGGGGTAGCATTTCATCTGGCACTCGAAATACTTCAGCGCCGTTTCCCTGTCCTCCCGGAGAAAGAGCAACCCGAGATGCAGGTTGGCGTATTGTTCGCACGGTTCCAACGCCAGCGCTTCCCTGAACGCCTTGATCGCTTCATCTCTCTTCCCCAGCTTCTTGTAACAGTAACCAAGCCGGCTCCGCGCGGACGCGTTCTTCGGATCGATCGCCAAGGCCTTCTTGAAGGACTCCACCGCCGCCGCGTAATCATCCTTGCGCATGAAGCCCTCCGCCGCATCCTCGTACTTCAGGAACTCTCCGTTCGGCGTTTGCCTGGCTTTCGATTCGGCGGCCCGTTTCTTTTCCGTCTCGACGGTCCACGTCTTCCCGTCGCTCGTCACCACAACCCTGCCGTCGAGGTCCGTGCGATAGACCTTGCATCCTAACGACTCGAGCCTGTCGATCACGGAACTGTGGGGAAGGCCGAACCGGTTCTCCTCGCCGATGCTGATCACCGCGACCAATGGATGCACCCGCTTAAGCAGCGCGTACGTGGATGACGAGCTGCTCCCGTGATGCCCGACCTTGAGGATCTGGCTCTTGACGTCGTACCCGGACGAGAGGAGGGCCTTCTCCTCATCGGCCTCCATGTCGCCGGCGAAGAGAAAATGAACGTTCCCGAAGCCCATGCGCACCACGACCGAATTATTATTGTAGTCATCCTTGGGGATGCCCGTCCCCCCTACCTGGAGCACCTTTGCCTTCACTCCCCAGCCCCCGGCGAGGTCCGGCCCACCCCGGCCGCCCCCGGAATTTGCGG
>CAYWRA010000004.1:0-50330 GCA_964460305.1 uncultured bacterium | reverse complement strand
GGCGGGGCGGATCGTCCTCATGCGCCTCATCGCCTTTACCGTGTCGGCAAGGAATACCCCCAGTCCGCTCCTGCGAATGCAGATTATCTCATCGACGGTTCCAAGGGCCTCTAGTATCTGCTCATTCTCACTGAAGGTTACATACACGATCCGTGCGCGGGGGTATTTTCTCTTCAATGCCATCATCGCCGGTTGGGACAGAATCACGCTCCCGATGCCCCAGGGCTTGATCAAGAGGATGGATTCGGCGGGACGGCTCTCCGAGGAACGGCGGCGTGGAGAAAACGGCGATTTCACCAGCTCATAGAGGTCGAGCATTCCACATAGGGTAATGCCTAAATAATGATCCAGGAATCGCATCGCGCTTACACGCAACTTAGCCATTATCCGCCCATAGGGATTGTTCTATTGCCTAATCCATTAATTTCAATGCGCGAGAAACACGGCCGACGCTTAATCTCCTCTTTTGCCCAGCCGCCTATAAAAGCCAGTGGCTTCCTCTCCTTCGCTCATGAATAACCCAGGCTAAAAATCAACGCTCCATCCAATTTGTCTATTATGGCATAATTATCACTCTTAGGTTAAAGATAAAGCGTAGTACGTTTATGATCGCCTTCGGGGAGGATAATCATGATTATATTGGGAATGTTCGGACTGGGAACCAGCAACGGCTGCAATCCTTCGGCCTGCCTTCTCGTAGACGGAAAGCTCGTAGCCATGGCTGAGGAGGAAAGGTTTCTGCGTTTCAAGGGGGGGTGGGGCCGTTTTCCCGTCAAGGCGACACAGTTCTGCCTAAAGTTCGCCGGTCTCGATTTGAGCGACGTGGATTACATCGCCTTCGGATGGGACGGCACCAAATACCCATGGCGGATGACGTTCTCTCTTGCAAAATCGTGGGCGCGCCATACCCGTTTCGGAACTGCGACCGTGGATTCCGACATGGACGTCTATGCCAACCTTGCCCTCTGCAGTGCCGCTCACCTCAGACACCAGATCACAGATACCATACGTGCGGCGGGATTCACGGGAAAAATTCCGCCCATAGAGTTCATCCCCCATCATCTTGCCCATGCGGCGAGCGCTTTCTTCTGCTCGGGCTTCGACAAAAGCTCCATCCTGATAATTGACGGAAGCGGCGAGATGGACTGCACTTCCTCCTTTCGGGGGGAGGGAGTTCGGATCACCCCCTGCCGCACCGTCCATCATACCATCCCCGACTCTCTGGGATGGTTCTACGCCGGGATGACCGAGTACCTCGGTTTCAAACCGTACAATGACGAGGGGAAAATCATGGGGCTCGCTCCCTATGGTCATCACAACGAGGAGATCGCTAGAAAAATCGAGCAGGTCATTTCCTTAAAACATGGTGGATACAAAATCGACCCGTCCTATCTGACGCTCGGCACGCATCATTACGGCAAATATTTTTCCGATCGCATGGCGGAGCTTCTGGGCCCTCCCCGGGCGCGGGAATCGGATTTGAGCGAGTTTCACAAAATAACCGCATGGGAAACCCAGGACACCCTGGAACGGTGCGCCACTGCGATGGTGGATCGTCTCATGGATGAAACGGGCAACGGAAACCTCTGCCTCGCCGGCGGTGTCTGTATGAACTGCAAGATGAACGGCGTATTGCGAAGCCACCCGAGAGTTAAAAACATTTTCGTGCAACCGGTGAGCAGCGATGCTGGAACCTCCCTGGGGGCTGCGCTAATACTGAGCGCCCGACTGGGAGAGGATCCTCGCTTCCGCATGGAGCATGCCTACTGGGGACCGTCATATTCCGACAGCGAAATCAGGAAGGAGCTTGACGAGTACAAGGTCCCCTATAACCTCGTCCCAAACATTGAGGCGGTCGTGGCAAGGATGCTTGCCGATGGCAAATTCGTCGGCTGGTTCCAGGGACGGATGGAAATCGGTGCGCGCGCACTAGGCAATCGTTCCATCCTGGCGGATGCCCGCGTTCCCGAGGTCAAGGACAAGATCAACCGCGAAGTAAAACACCGCGAGGGCTTCCGGCCGTTCGCCCCATCTCTCCTGGATGAGGCCAGAGACCGGATTCTCGATAACCCAGGCGAGTCCCCATTCATGATCCTCGCCCACAAGGTACGTGATGGCACCGCTAGGATGATCCCGGCCGTCGTACACGTGGATAAAACCGTTCGCCCCCATACGGTGAAAAAAGAAGCCAACCCGCGCTACTGGAAGCTTATCAAGGAATTCGAGACGATCACTGGCGTTCCGGCCATACTCAATACGTCTTTCAACGTAAGGGGAGAACCCATTATCTGCTCCCCCGGAGACGCACTGAGATGTTTCTATGGTACGGGCCTGGACGCCCTTGCAATCGGGGATTATATCCTAACAAAACCGGGGAAGGCATGATGCCGGTCGGAAGAAAAACGGCCTATTTTACCCTCGATCTGGAACCAGACCACTGCGATCTCGTCGAGGGATGCAGTTATGAATCGTTCATGGGAATCGAGCGGCTCATCCGGGTGACCGGCGAGATGGAAGTCCCTCTCACGGTCTTCGTTGCCGGCAGGGTGTTCGACGAGAGGCCCGAGGCGGTGCGTCTATTTGCCGCTGCCGGCGCAGAGATCGAGCTTCACGGCTACAGCCACAAACGTAACGAGGAGGGAGTCCCGGCGATCGAGCGTGGAGTGGACGCCTACCGGCGACTGCTCGACCGGGCTCCAATGGGTTACCGGGCTCCCTTGGGGATTATTGCGGCGCCAGAAATTACGTCTCTTGCCCGCGAGGGCTTCCTATTCGATTCGAGCCTCTTCCCCTCACTCTTCCCCGGTAGATTCTGCAACATCCAAACCCCATCGACTCCTTTCGTCCACCCGGGGACACAACTCCTGGAGATACCGATCTCGATAGTGCCCGTAGCGAGATTTCCCGTGTCGCTCAGCTACGTGCAACTCGCCAGCTATTCTGTCTTTCGCACCCTCGTGCTCCTCTTCGGCCTCACGGATTCGATCGTCGTGGACTTTCATCTTCACGACGTGTTCCCTTCGTCCGTCTTCCGATATCTGCCATTAAAATGGAAACTCATTTATTCACGGTTCTTCCTCAGAAACCGTTCACAGGGCATCGATGATTTTACAAATCTGATCTCTTTTTTCCAGTCTGCCGGCTATTCATTTGCGAGATTGGAGGATTTGTACATCGAATGCGTCAAGGCACCGCACAGCGATCGACCTTGAACATGACGTTCGTCTCTCTCCAGGAACGCCGGCCGTGTAAATTTGGGGAGTGTATACGCGGCAAATATGGCACAATACCGTTATGAACATCATTGCCTGGCATTTCTACCGAGCATGGTTGGTATGCAAATATGGACTGATCTGGAAAAAACCCATTTATATCGCACTCCTGTTACGAAACCTCATAAAATCGAACATCTATCAACTATTCAGCATAAAAAAATTCATTCTCAGAGGGATAGATTTCGCTCCGACGTTTGAATGTAATTTTAACTGCGAACACTGCTATACCAAGCTGCTCATTCCATCCGATCCCTCAAAAAAACACCGTACTCTCGGCATTGAAGATTACCGACGTCTATACCGGGAAGCAACACGCCTCGGATGCATATCATTTTGTTTCCAGGGGGGTGGGCAAATGCTGGGGAAGGGATTCGACTTCTTGCTGAAAATTATCGGCGAGATGCATCCAAAGTCTCATCACATCACGATAACCACCAACGGTTCGTTCCTGACCGCGGACAAAATCGCGGCGCTTAAAAAAGCGCACGTGGACACCATCACCCTCAGCATCGACAGCGGCATAGAGGAGGAACATGACAGGTTCCGGGGAGTCCCGGGGAACTATCGCAATATTACATCGCTCATTCCCCTCATTCAAAAACACGGGATGAGGGTTTTTATAAATACCGTTATCTCGAAAAACAATGTACACAGCGATGGGTTCAAAAAACTTCTCGATTTCTCGCATAAACACAGACTGGGCCTTGCTACGATACTCGCAAAACCGCTGGGGCGGTGGAAAGGGCAGAATATCAAGCTCCTGTCCCCTAAAGATATCCATTACTACTACGAACTGCGGAAAAATTACCCGTTCGCGTGCCGGGACAATGACAACAATTACGTGCGACGGGAGCGATGTTACGCACTGAAGGAGAATGTGTTCATTACCCCTTATGGTGATGTCTGCGCATGTCCTTTTACACATATCCTCCTGGGCAACGTATTCGAAGAATCCCTGGCCGAGATCAGGGATAGGGCGCTAAAGATCAAATGGTGGGGTACCTACTGGGCAAGATGCCTCACCGCCATTGACGATGAGTTTATGAACATTTATTACCCGCTCGTCGAGAAATACGGTTTCCCAACCCTGGGTGCATTTCTGGAAGCGCAGCAGCAAAATACGGTTAGCGGGGGAACGGCTCAAAGGAGAGGGGACACGTGAAAACAGAAGAGGTAAACGCTCTCTGGGACAAATACTGGCAGCAAAAACATCCCATCACCCCAACGGGAAAACTGATCCTCCGCGCGAAACAGAAGACGCTTGCTGAATTGCTTCGACGAGTGGACATCAAAACCGTCATCGATATAGGCTGTGGCCAAGGCCACTGCCTTCAAGTATTTCAAGAGATGGGGTTCGAATCCAAAGGGATAGACCTCTCCCCCACGGCTGTGCAAATATGCAGGGCGAAGGGATTAAAAAATACCCATCATCAAAGATTGGAAGATACATCCGGGACATTCGATCTGGTCTTCAGCGATGGGCTCATTGAGCATCTCGACGACTTTTCTCCCTATGTCGACAAAATGACGAGCCTGAGCTCTATGTACGTCCTGCTGGCTCAAACAGACCATAGTTCCCCCCTCACAAAGATCCTTCGCTTTCTCTCTGAACGATTTGGTTCGGGTAGGATGATACCCGAGCTGCGCTATATGATTCCAGATTTCGTGAGCGCCTTTGCACAAAAGGGTTTTATCTTGATTAGAGAAAAGCCGGTTTTTTTAAAAGCATTCAAACTCTTGTTGTTTCAGAGATCCAACACTCAAAACTTCTTAAAGTGAATCTCCCCGACCAACGGGCGGGGGCTTACAAAAGTTAAAATCAAATGGGATCAAATAATCTAACCACATGGGACCATAGAAACAGGGAACCCGACTTTCACCTTGAGTGGCAATTTTTAAGGCAATGTGAGTCTAACTGTTATACGGACATTTCGGGCAAACGCCGGTTTATTGAATTCCTTCGTCTATTGCATCTCATTCCAGAGAAACCGGCTCGCATCCTTGATGTCGGAGGAAATCTTGCAACCGCCAGATGGCTCGCTGCAAAATTCCCTTCCTCGCAAATAACAGCATTAAACAACTGTGAACACGAGCTCGGCAATTGGCCTTACGCTATTAAAGCTAACGCTATGGATTTCAACCTCAAAGAGAAATATGATCTGGTATTTCTCGGCGAAGTCCTTGAACACGTCTATAATCCAGATGGGGTGATTGCGTGCTCGGCACTTTCGATGAACCAAGATGGTTTCATGGTAGTCACCACACCTAATCTCTCCTGTATCTATAACAGGATTTTCCTCTTATTCGGTTGGTCATTGGGGAATTACTGTGCCAGCTTGAGATACCGGACAGGCAATCCGCTCTACAGAGATCCTATTGGGGATTTTAAAATCGTTGGAGATCATAAGTCCGTTTTCACTTATAGGGGCCTCGTGGAGTTACTCAAGTTATATGGCCTCATCGCACTTTCATTCAGGGGATATGATTATGGGCAATTTGAAGAACATAAAACGAGCGGTGGGCAATACGTCAAATTGCCGGCAGGGAAACTGCGTACGATTCTCAACAATTATATCCCTAGTAAATTGCGAGAGGGGATGTTATTCCTCTGTAAGCTCTCTGGCATACCGGATGTTCACAAGATAACGGGGGGGATATTAAAAGGACGACTATGGGACTGATTTGGCCGATGTTCTTTCTCTCCCCGGACTTCAGAGGATCACGAGTCCAAGGAAGCGCCTGTTTCGCTCTCCCCACTTGAATAAAAGCGAAGCTCACTTATGGACCACCAGAGCGACGGCAAGGTCTGGCATAATTTAAGATACCTCACCTTCCTAGGCGCAAAAGCGACGTTGATCCATCTCTTCTGAGGATTTTGAATCAATCCTATGATCATATCTCTATATGCATCCCGCGTATCGATTTTTTCCCATTTTTCTCCGTCCCTGGAAACCTCAATGCGCAATCCCCTGGGGAATTCGCGAAATGCCCTGTATCCGATCATGAGTCGCGCAATCTCCTGCGCTCTCCCGAAATCTATCTGGACGAAATTATCATTATTCCAGATGTTGCAACCATGGAAAGCACTCCAAGAGGTCACAGGATTACCATCGAACATATTGCCCACAAGTTCCGTCCCCACACTGCTCGTGACCTTCCACTGCGCTCCAGGCTTAATTTCTTTCCCGCGCACCCCCTCCCCTTCTTTTTCGGGATGCCCGTTCCCCAGACTGATTTTGAATACATAGCTCTGACCAAACTGGCGGACAGGTATCATATCATCTTTGAATTGCCCGGCATCCCTTACCACTCTTGCTCCGATGCCATCGCCGATCTTCTTATGTTCAAACTCGTTGTAATCATACCAGTCTGCATGAACGATGACATAGTTCACACCCAAGGCGCGAATGACGGCGATGGCTTCCGCCGAGGGAAAATCAGCCATCATATCAACAAGGGGCCAATACTCGGGCGGTCTGAAGCTGCTGCTGCCGTTGACAATCCTCTTGCCGTGGTAGAGAGACCAGAGCATGTAATAATCTTCGTTCCCGGACATCTCAAATTCTCCATCGTTCTCCGGCATGGGCAGTTCAAGCACGGGGCAATCCCCTTCCTGCTGTTTCAACCACTCATATACCCCTGGCACGCGTAGATCAACATGGTAGTTCCGAGTGGTAAAATAATCGCCCGAGGCGTTCTTATTAAAATACTCAACGGTGATAAGGAATACCATTGCGACAAAGAACACGCCCCCCTTCCTGAAGGACGATGCGCGGCTCAAAAAAAGAGCTGCCCCTTCTCCGCAAAATAGTGCAAAAGGAATAAGCGCGAGCCATATGGACCAGCCAATCGCCCTCAGGCTCCTGAATGGCGAGCAGTAATTGTAGAGAAGCATGTAGAGCCCAGGGCATATCCTTCTTCCCCCAAAAGAAACATAGGGTCCGAAAGAGAGGAGAATGCCTAAGACACCTAGGAGAATCAGAAAACCTCTCTCGCCGCTTTCCCGGATATGCGAACCTCTCCTGCGAAAGAGGCCGACGATGCAGAGGATGCCGCCGACAAAACCAGGAAAAAGATACTGTGCTCTGGAGAGCGCATATTTTTTCGTTATCCATCCGTAGAGGAAGTTGCTGGGTGGCGTCACGAGATACGCTACGGCATCGCAGGAGAGCGCCTGGGATTCCTCCAGTCCCCGTGTCATGTCAGCAACGCCGCGTGAATGCATCATCTTCGCATAGGGGTAAAACAACGGCGAGATGATGACGACAACAATAGCCAACGCGAGCGATAAATTGATGAGTGTGTCGCCATTGAACGCCAATCTCCGCCCGATGATGTGATATGCTAGGTACATAGCAAACATCAACGCGAACAGCATCCCCGTGAATGGGTCGGTCAGAAATTCCATGCCGAAGAAAAAGCCGCACAGGAGCGCATCAGGGGAGATGCGCATCCCCTCGCTGCGGAGCCGCCGCGATTCCATAAATCTGTGGATTGACAATAGCGCGAGACAGATCCAGAACATATCGAAGCCGAGGAGCTGCGGGGCTGAGAATCGGAGCGGGCAATATGCAAAAATGAAACCTGCGAGAATTGCCGCGCACGCATCACGGAGGAGGTGCCGGGCAAGGAAATACATGCAGAGCCCATTAAGAAAATACGCCAGCAGTAAGTAAAAATTGTGCGCAAGGATAGGGTTCCTCGTCAAAAGATACACGGGTCCCGCAACGAGGTAGATACCGATCACCCATTGATTCGTGAGGAGCGTCTCCCGATGCGGATAAAATATCGTTGCATTCCACAGCTCATGCGGCCGTGTCCATATCTTGGCCCCCTCTCCGATCCAGTACGAACCTTCGACATCCACATAGGGGTCGCCCACCATTGACCCCATGTGCATAATGTATGGATATGTCATATAGAGGGCCGCAAAAATGAAAAAAAGGACAGCAGCCGCCGGTGTGATGTATTTTTTCATCGCCGGGCAGCTCCGATGCGCTTCTGCATGCGGTCTCACCCCTCCCTCGTTCGTCTACCCGCTTCCTTAATGAGTGCTATTTCCTGAGCGAGTGTCTTTGTCTGTTCCGTCAACATGGAGATACACACAGAAAAGTGAATACACATCACCACGATAAAGAGCATCGCCGCCAGAAATACCATGTTCGAGAGGACCTCGATGCCGCACAAACTCTTCAAAGCAATTCCGAACCGCGGCCATATGATCATTGCTGTAATCATAATGCCCATAACCAGCCAAATTACGCTATATTTTTCTTTTAGACGCCTCCTCCTTACAAGCTCAATGATTAATAGCGTAAGTCCCACGCTGATAACCAGTAATAAGACCGTCAGTCTGTATGCCATATGAGCCTCCGTAGGATTAGCGTCTGTGTTAGAAAAAGTATAGCAAATGCAGAACGCTATAAAAACATGGGCCAACGCGACTGTCGCGCGACCTTGTTGCTCCTCCCCCAGCCGTGGGATATAGCGAGGAGAGGATAAGCCATCGTATCCAGCAGCGGAAGGGGGAAATACCCCTTAGCACCGTATGCGCACGACCTGATTACAAGCATCAGGCGCGTCCGATTCCGTCTCTCCACAGAAAACGCAGATACCGCAGCCCCGAACGCAGCGTCCTGAGTCCCTCCGAGGGCTGTGTTATAAACTGCCAGATTTTGTAGAGGATATACGACGGGCGCAAATGGTAACGAACATAAAACCTTTTGCAGGTGTTGACAAGCTTGTCCGCAGAGAGGCCTGGAAGGTCAAGCACACATGCATAATCCCCCTTCTCATTCAACCATCTGCGGTAGTTGGTACTCTTCAAATAACCGGCGTGAAGCGCCCAGTCATATGCCTTGGTGCCGGGATAGACGAACAATGGATAAAACTGCATACTGTCGCACCGTGTGCGCAATGCAAAACTGAAACTTTTCCGTATGGTGGCATCGGTTTCCCCAGGATTACCCATCATAATGCAGCCATGTATGAGTATTCCCGCCCTCCGTGCATCTCTGACAAACTGTAGCATGCGCTCCACCATCAGGCCTTTGTGTACCGCATTAAGGATATTCTGATCGGCGCTCTCGAAACCAACTGTGATAAGCCGGCACCCGGCCCTACGCATCTTTCTAAGCAGGGGATAACTGATATCGGCTCGACCATTGCAATACCATGGCAGCCCTACCCGCCGCTCAATCAGTAAATCACATATCCGTTCGCTCCGCTCGGGATAGGCGGTAAATGTATCATCCTCAATGCCTATTTCCCTCACTTCGGGGAGTTCCTTCCTTATGTACTCAAATTCGTTTACGACACTCTCAGGACTCCGCGGCCGATACCGATGGCCATGGAAGATCTGCGGGTACACGCAGAAAAAGCACCTGTAGGGGCAACCGCGTCCGGTGATGATCATCACCATCGGATGGCGCGCTGCGGCGAAGTAATAGTTACGTATCGTGAGATGCTTTTTGTACACCGACGTCACAAATGGAAGGCTGTCCAGATCATCCATCAACGCCCTGGCGGTATTGTGGCGCACAAGATTTCCCGAGCGGTAACTTATCCCGTGAACCGCGGAAAAATCCCTCCCCCCGCCAAGAGTCTCGGCAAGTGCGGCAAGGGTTTCATCGTACTCTCCACGCGCCACGACATCAATAGCGTCGTCCAAACGCAGCGTCTCTTCCGGAAGCGCCGATGGATGGGTACCAACCAGGGTAATTACACTATGAGGATATCTTCTTTTAAGAAACGCAGCGCATTTCACATCCTCGTAAATGCTCGGGGTGCTGGTATCCACAACAATAAGATCGGGACTAAAGCCCCCCATCCTTACCATTATCTGTTCCAATGCCAACCCATCGGCCGGCGCATCTATCAAACGAACGTCGAAACCTACTTGTTCGAGAAAACCCGTCGCGTAAGCGAGCCAGAATGGATAATATATCGTGCCGCTCTTGGTAACGGCAGGGCTGCGCGATGCTCTTGAGAATTTTCCGATGAACGGAGGATTCAATAGTGCTATATTCATCGCACTCCTGTCACTTGCACGAGGCTAAAAATAAGGACTAGGCTTTTCTCAAAAGTTCAACGGTGAGCCCCAAGATAACCCTCACCATATAGTATACAGATCCAAGGGCGGTGATGGACGACTTCCCCTCCTGGCGCTGGACCATCTTCACTCCGACCTCTTTGATGCGCAACCCTTTTTTGTGCAGAGATACGATAGATTCAACCTCGGGATATTCATCAGGCGAAGACCGGGCCAGGATTGCCACAGCCTTGCGGTTAAGAGCCATAAAACCCGACGTGGTATCCGTAATCCTCGCCCCTATAATCCAAGAAACAAAACCAGCCAATATTTTTATGCCGATTCTTCTGGCTAACGGGGAACGATACTCGCCGTAGGAGAGGTACCTTGATCCGATAACCATATCAACCTCGCCTGCAATCAGTGGCTTAAGCAATGTACCTATCTGGGACACTTCGTGCTGGCCGTCTGCGTCGACGCGTATCACATACTCATAGCGCTCTTTTTCGGCATACAGGTACCCGGTCTGGACAGCCGCACCTATACCCAGATTATAGGGTAAGGCAAGGAGTTTGGCCCCCGATTCCGTTGCCACGCAGGATGTTCCATCAAGGGAGCCGTCGTCGATGACCGCAACCTCCCTTAATTCAGTCTCGGAAAAAATCTGGCCGATCACCGCACCAACATTCTTTTCCTCGTTGTAGGCGGGGATGATAATAAGAATCCCCTGTGCAGGCTGGATCATACCGCCACCATGTCACCTTTGTTCCATACAATTCGGGATCGCCGGATGCGTCCGCTGCAATACATATGAAAGCAGGCCGCTCAGCGTTCCCACGGTCCACCCAAGCGTCCTCGTAAAAAGCATCGCAATCAACGCTGGATAGTACTTCTTCCGGACTGGAAGTTTTATCATGTCCCGCGCATAAATTAGAAAAAGAACGGAGAAGAGAATAAGAGAAGCTTTATAAGATACCAATGATACGGCTGCGAGAGCCAACAGGATGCATGCGCAAACGAATAATGGTATCTGCCATATCATGCTGAATGTGGAGATGTGATCGCCACAAAGCCTGCTCCTGTGCCGCAGATACACAAGAGCTGCTCCCTTTGCAAAACCGACCTGCTGCATGAAGAAACTCCTCCATGTCACGCGCGGGTAGTGATACACGACTGCCTGTGGACGATAGAGGATCTTGCCCGTCTCGGAGAGGCGGAACCCGAAATCCGTCTCGACGGCAACCGGCAACCGTTCGTCGAACTTTATCAACCTGGCTGCGTCGGTCCGAACGCACAGATTCATCGTGGGGGCTCTCGAAAGGTACCGCGGAAAGAACTTGTGCCTCCCCTCATACTCTATGCCGATAAGCGTGCCGATGAGAGGCAGCCCCGCGGGCGTCCCTACAAAACCGGCAACAGCCCTGATATCGTCGCCCTCGTCAAACCCCGCTACCAGCTCACGGAGCCAGTTCTTATCGACGATGCAATCGGCGTCCGTCAACGCTATCAAAGGGGTTTTTACCATCTCGATAGCCCTGTTGAGAGCGGTTGCGTAATTCCCTCTGATTTGCACCAACCTGATCGAGTCGCCGATTTTTTTCAAAACCTCGTACGAGCCATCGGTGGAATAACCGTCGATAATCAGGTTCTCCAAGCGGGGGTAATCAATCGCGAGGATGGAAGCTATGCATCTCTCGACGATATCGACCTTGTTGTATACCGATACGATCACCGTTACTACGGGGATTTGATTTGCTTCCATAATTAACCAAGGAATTCTATGTTCACAACTTATTACGCGGCATCACGCTCGTCTTAGGCGTAGCTATTATCGCACTTTTTCGCGCTCCGAAACAGTGTAATCAAAACGCGGGAGGGATCGCAACAAATCAACCCTTCCAACCTGCATCGGTTTACATCACACAGGGATTGCGTAGTTAAATGCAACTCTTCACATGCACGCGCCGCTTTGCCCCGGGTTCTCATGATCGCATTTTCTTATTGACCCTGACGTAAAAAAAATACTATGGTGTGGTTGTCAGTGAGAAACTGCCTATGACCAATATCGCATGTATAACGCTCGACCTCGAGGCAGATTATGCTGGAATGCCACGGGAAGAATGCTACGAGAGCCTGGACCGCAGTGAAGAATTTGAGCGTCTCGTGCGAAACTACGGCCTCAGGCTGACGACATTCGTTACCGGCTTTATCCTGGAGAGAAATTTTCCCATCCTTGCGCGGCTTGCGGCGCTCGGCTCCCGCTTTGAAACGCACAGTTACAGCCATCCATTGCGCGAACCGCCCGCGCGCAAAATTGAAGACATTAAGAAGGGGATTGCCGTCTATTCAAAATATTTCGGGACGCGACCTGCCGGGTACCGCGCCCCACAGGGACTCATCTCCATGGAGGAAGTACGCGCCATCACCAAAGAAGGAATCCGTTACAGCTCGTCGATATTCCCCAGCTATCTCCCCGGCCGCTACAACAACCTGCGGTTCCCGAGGCAACCGTTCATATACCACGGCGAGGGTTTGCTGGAGATACCAATGTCGGTAATCCCTTGGATCCGCCTCCCACTCACAGCTAGCCATCTTAACCTGCTCGGTTGGCCATTCTATCGTGGGCTTCTAACTGTTTTCGGGTACCCACCCCTACTAAACATCTGCACACACCTCTATGATTTCACAGACGTGAGCGCTTATAATTCACTACCAGCAAAAGAAAAGATTGGATATGCTAGAACGCGCAGATTAAAAAGCAAGACGAGTGAGTTCGAAGCTCTGCTCCGCCACCTCATCTCCCGCGGCTATCGCTTCGCTTATCTAAGCGACGTCGCCGATGACCTCATCCGCGCTGGTTCTGCGCAGCCCTGGCGCTGCGCCCCCGCCTCATAATACAGCCGGTGATCCCCAACGCAAGCATGCCTGCACACGTGGCGATGCTCACCCCTGCCCCCAAAAGCAGGGGACGCGGGCGGTACTCGAACACCACGATGTGCTCCCCTGGGGGCACCGCTACCCCGCGGAGAATGCCGTTGGTCCTAAATAGGCGCACTCGCGCGCCGTCGACTAAAGCCTGCCAGCCGGGGAAATAGCGGTCGGCAAGAACCAGGAAGCAACCGCGAGGCGACTCACAGCGCACCTCAACCCGCCTCGAATCCTCACTAATGATCCGCGCCGCGCCGCCCCCCTGCAAAGCCGGGGTCCCCTCGACAACGGCCTCGCGGGCGAGATCCGGCCCTTTCTCCATTGCCCAGAGGATGGAGCGCGCCTCTTCGAAATCGCCCACCGAGATCACTCGTTCGGCGCACCACACCCGCGGCATGGCGTTAATGTTTTCGAAAAGCGCCATCTCTCCATCACGCGAGAGCTCTCGGTATAAATTCTTCCCAGCCGGATCCCTGATACCAAAAAGAAAGGGTCCCTCAGAAGCTCGTGCGATGATATACTTTGCCCCGAGCATGGAGAGCACGCGGTTATTCCGAAACAATTCGTCAGGGGTCGTCCCCCACAAATCCATGTCAGCCATCGACGCGTAATCTCTCGAGAGCATCATGCCGAACCCGTTGATGCTCCGATAGGGGCCGAAGCGATCAATAACCGGATAGCAATCGAGCATGTCGTATTCCGATCTCATCAGGCTGCATATCCTGAAGCCGTTCGGATCGGCTTCTCGATCACCAATAAAGCTTAACAGCGGTCTGAAGTGCGCGCGTGCCTCGTCAAACATCGCAGAACCGCTCCTCCCATATCGCCAGTAGTAGCTCCCGCATGAAAGAAGATCTACGAAGAGAACCACGAACAGAGATGCGAGCACAACTCTCCTTTTTATCCCGAAGACGACAAGGAGCATCACACATAGGGAGGCTAGCATAAGCATTATCGGAATAAAAACGGCATTACTCTTCATCGTGATTGTTTTCAATATCTGATCAGCATTCGGCGGGACCCGACCTGAAAGAGCACTGAGCAGCGTCCCGCCTTGCCGTTCCCAATACATCAACAGGCATACCGAGATCACCACGACCCCAAAGAGCATTCCTGCAACCAGCATCACTATTCTTCGCTGCAATCTTCCCCCCTCCATTACCTGCCTGAGTCCGAATCCGGCAAGGATTGCAATAGCGAAATCGAACTCATACCAGTTCCTCGCCGGCGCTCGGAACATGTTGTAAATGGGGATATACCACGTGATTCGATAAAGCGGGTTATGCTTGCCGAAGACGAGAAACAGTGCGATCGCCGCAATGCTCCCCCAAAATCTCACCTGAACCTCCTTGCGCAAGAGAGTGATAATCGCGACTATCGCAAGGCATAGTGGAAGAATGCCGGTGTACGCCGACAACTCCACGAGGCTCCCCGGCCCCTGATACCAACCCTCGTATAGAGAGGGGAAATCCGCACCAAGCAGGAAGGGATACAACAAAAGGGGTAGCAGCAGCGGATGAAATGAATATTTGGTGAATTCCTGGTAGTTCACCCCCCGCTTTACCGACAGCGCCGAGACTTGCTGCAAAGGAAGCAGTTGCACTGCGGCAAGAGAAACCCCCACCCCAATAGCCACTGCAAATACCAGTGGCGGTATCCATCGTTTTCGCCAACCGTATCTCTTGAAACTGAGGTACGAGATATAGGCCAGACAGACGAACATTGTATAAAGGGCAGGCTGGGTATGGCCGCCAAAAATCTGGATACATAGGACGAGGCTTGCAAGAGAAGCATACAAGAAACAGGGGCGTTCCAAAATCTTGTGTGCAAGCAGAAGCATAAGCGGTAGCCAGACAGAGGGGTTCATAATGTCCGGGAACGGCCGCCGGGCGGTGAGGTATCCGCAGAACATGAAGGATATGGCGGAGAAAATCGAAGCCTCTATGGAGAAGCCTATCGCCATACAAAAGAAAAACGTGAATATGCCCGCCGCGGAGTAATGCAACAAGAGTATGAGGTTGGAAGCGATCGGAATAGAAAAAACCATGTATAAAAAGTTGGGCGGATAAAATGTCGCAGGCTGCAGGCATGCCATGTGCGGGTGACCCGAGTAAAAATACGGATTCCACAACGGCACCTCTCCCCGGGCGAGAAGATCCTGCGAATATACCCGTTCGGCCAGCTTGCCCGGTTCGGCAGGATCAAGGAGTTCCGTGAAAGGGAAGCCCCAACCATAGTAAAGCATGGGAAGAAGGAAGAGCAAAAGCACTGCGCCGGCAGCGGGCATTGCGATTTTTCTGGTCACATGATCGTTCCTTCGCTCATCTGTACGCGACGCCATCGGGACTCCCGGATATCATGACAGGAGGCCCTTCTCTGCGCATGCCCGTATAATAAAAGACCGCGCCTTGCGCGCCATGGTACCGCAACGGTGACTTTGAAGACACACCGCATTCGGAACCAGGCCGGCGAGCTCCGCACACGCATCGCCCTCGCGGAGTGACGAGCCATGCTCAATGCACCCTGCCGTAACGCCGGGGCAGGGATCAAAAGACGTAATCACTCCCCCTCTTAACGAGCGATAATAGATGCTCGGCGCTCCGCACGTGGGAGAGTATTTTCGCTAGTACCCTTGGCCTCGTATAGAACCGCACTACCGCGCGGTGATGGAGTATCTTCATATCCCGCTTCGTCATACCGCATGGAGAATAGGCAACGTCGGCATATGTCCCCTCGCCGGAACCCCCAGGGGATATTTCCCCGGAGGCAACGAGGGACTGGTACAGCGGCGTGCCGGGAAACGGCTGAAAACAGGAAAATCCGGCGCCTACCAGGTCCATATCGAGTGAGAGGGCAATGGTCTGCTTCATCTCCTCGATCGTCTCCGTCGGATAACCTAGAATGAAGAAACCGTACACCTCGATGCCGGCTTGACGCACCAGCGCCACTTTCTCCCTCACCAGTGCCACAGTAATCCCCTTGCGCATCTCCCTGAGCACCCGATCCGAGCCGGACTCGATGCCGACGCAGAGCAGGTACCACCCCGCCCGTTTCATCCAGGATAGCATCTCCGCGTCGAGCGTGTTCAGGTGTACGCCGTTTGGGCTGGCGAAACTCACGTCCCATCCACGCTCGACGATACGACGGCACAATTCGATCACGTAGGCGCGATCCATGGTGAAATTATCGTCCATAATGTGATACTCGCGCTTCCCGAAGCGCCTGCGGAGGAGATCGAACTCCTCAATGACGTTGCAGGGATCCCTCCTACGCACGCGTTTCCCATGCACCTGGTCCCCCGCGCAATAGGCGCAGGCATAGGGGCAGCCGCGCGTAATCACTACGGGAGCGAAATCCGTGTGCTCACAAATGATCGTCGGCGGGGTGCGCGGATACGGATCACGATAGAGGAGGTCCCAGGCAGGGATGGGCACTTGGTCGACATCTGCAAATTCACGCGGTCCCCGCACGACATCTCCATCGCACCTGAAGGCGATATTGGGTATGACCGAAAGCTCAGCGGGGGTAGGCGCCCCCTGTTCCAGCAGCCCCGCCAGGCGCACGAGTCCATCTTCCGCTTCTCCAGCGAAACCATAGTCCGCCTCGCAGATCATCCGAAGCGACTCCGCAGGGTCGGCGGCGACATACGGTCCCCCTATGACAACCACCGTACCCGGCGGCGATGCCGTCCGTACAATCTCCGCCATTTTCGCCCCCGCCCGGGCATCCTGGGTGTAGAGGCTGATACCGACAATTCTCGCCCCGCTCCGTCCGACGACATCCCCGAACGAATGCCACGGGAGGCGGTCCCTTGCGCAGTCGAGGATTTCCACTTCATGCCCCGCATTTCGCATCGCCTGGGCAAGATAACCGAGACCGAGTGGGGGCAAAACCCACGACTGGAGTCTGCGGGGACGAATGGGTGTCGCCAGCAACGTTTTCATCCTAACCACTCCCTTACCAGGACAATATCTGAGTTACCTTAGGGCAAGTGCAGCACGGGCTAGGCTCCTGAACTCCCGCAGTGACCTTACCCCAAAGAGACGCCTTGCCACATGGGACGGTCGAAAATAATATGCCCTAAAAAACCTCTTTTGCCACGCATCGAGTTCTTCCGCCGGAAAAACCGAATAGTAGTTACCCATCTCAGCGACTGCATTTTCGTTGCCGGCGGTGTACTCGGCCCAAAAGTCCCGCCCCGTTTCCTCAACTACGCGCGTGTAGAGCCTTGACGGAGGGCATGGAGTCAACTTATTGACCTGAATAAAATCGCATGAGAGACCTTGGGCGAACCGGATTGTTCTCTCGATGGAGGCCCGATCCTCACCGGGGTTCCCAATCATAAAAAAGGCCAGCGTGGAAATTTTCTCCTCCTTTGCCCATGCGAAGGCGCACCGTATCTTCTCAAGGGGGATATTCCTATTCAGATGCTCGAGCACCGTCGGGTCTGCGGACTCCACTCCGAAATGAATTTTGAAGCATCCCGCGCTGCGCATCTCCCTCAACATTGCCCGGGAGACGAGCTCGACCCGCGTTCGTATTGACCAGGTAATGTCAAGCCCCTCACTCCTTATGGCCTCGCAAATGGCGAGAATCCGCTCCTCCTTGAGAGTAAATGTTTCATCCTGAAACCAGATTTCGCGTATCCCGTATTTGCTCCTGCATTCTCTCATCTCCGCTACGACGCTTGCAGCGCTTCTCATCTGATATCCGAGGTTGCCCACATCGCAGTAGGCGCAGTGAAATGGACAGCCATAGCTCGAAATCATCACCGTGATGGGATGCCGCTTCGACATAACGCAGTTGTAGGCATTGATCGGGAGAAGGCGTCGGGCCGGGAAGGGGAAGGTCTCGAGTTGGGTAACCGCATCCCGCGCCGGATTCCTAACGACCATTCCATCCCTCCTGAAAATCAGGCCTCTGACGGCGTCAAGCCCCGCTCCGCCATCGGCGAGCGCATGTAGCAACTCGGGCATCGCCTCCCAGCCCTCTCCGATGATTCCGTAGTCGATACACTGATGGGAAAGTGTCTCTCCCGGATAGAGAGAGAGGTGCATCCCTCCCACTACATTCGGTATCGGACAGCGTTCACGGACTGCGCGGATGCAGGCAAGCGACTCAAGAAATGTCTCGGTAATAAGATTATAACCCACAGCGACCGGCTGAAACTCTCTAAGCTTACGCCCTATCTCGTCCACGGATAGCCCAAGGGCAAACGCCTCTATAAATAGCACCTCGAAACCCTCTCGTTCGAGACCAGCGGCGAGGTAGGCGAGGCTCAGGTTCGGCAGTATCTGGGCTGTTTCTGTATATGCTTTCCTCACCCGTGGGGTATACATCAGCTCGGGGACACACTGCGGGAGATTCACCAGCGCAACCCTTATCTTCCGCTTGCGTTGCGTCACGGTGAAATCCCCCTCATCGGCCGCCCCTCCCCGCCGCCCGCGAGTTGCCGTGTCCAGTGAGCAATCGTCGCCATATCCCAGGAGAAGAGGAGGTTCATCTCAACATGGCAGGCCTGTAGACAGGCCCTGCATGCGCTTGGCCGGAGGTGTCGGAACGCCCTTTCGAAACCCACATCGATGGCATTGAGATATCTCTCCCTCTGCTGTCGCTCAACCGTTCCCCCGCAGGGGTAGACCACACCCTCGACATCTATGAAGCAGAAAAGTCGCCCCGCCCAACATCGCACCCGGCGATCATGAGGCTCGCGCAAGAACACTTTGTGATGATCGGGCCAGTCGATAAAGATATAGCTGAGGCAACGAGGGGACGTGGCGACCGGCTCGCCCTCCCCCCGGAACTGAAGGAGTCGCCGCCCGATCTCGCGGTGTTCCTCTCCCGAAAGGAGAAGGTCTGCGAGCGGATGCCTATCGAGGAATCCGCTCGGCCCAGCCGAGGCGTATGGATAATGAAGACACTGGATGTTGGCGGTGAACCCGTATTCCCGAGCTGTCCGCAGGATGAAGGGCACTGCGTCCCTGTTCAATTTCGTGAGTGTTGTTGTGGTAAGAAATTTCACCCCCCGGGAGTGGAGCAGCTCGAACGCATCGATCAGCTTCTCATAACTCCCTCGCCCCTTCAGCGCGTCATGGGCCTCTCTCGGGCCTTCGAAGCTTAAGAAAACCACGTCTGCCATCTTCAAATCTTCAATCCTCTCCCTCACGAGGTGCTCGCGGATGGAGAGTGTGACGAGGAACCCGTGCGATTTCCCACGAGCTATGACCTCGCCGATGTCGTCCCTCATCAAAGGATCCCCGCCGGTGAGATGGAGGCGGATGCATCCCGCCTCCCTCAGTTCATCAAGAAGCCGGAGGAGCGCCTCACGCGGCATGTCGCGCTTCCCGGTGCGGGAAAGCTCGCAGTACGCGCACCCCGCCGGGCAACGGTTCGTGACGTCTATCCAAACCGCGAGGGGACGGCGCGCGCCGAAGAGATGCGCGCCGAGTGACGCCCATCCGGTATCTAACAGATGTCTGATTCTCATCGCTCGGAACCTGGAGGGGGACAATTTGTTGCAAAAATGTACATGGGGCGCCGATCCATAAAGGGGATTCTCCCGTTCTACAGAAGGCTCCTCCCGATCCTGAGATACTGCCAGAAACGCGAAGGGCTCCTGATTTCCTTTACCATGCCGGCCAGATAGCGCGGCCTGAAATAGAATTTCCTATTCGCCATGCTGAGATATTCTTCAACGACTTTTGAGGGGAGCTGCTTCTGATCCAGGGCCGGATGGGAATCGAGGTTTCGCCCGGCGAGAAAATTTATCCAGTAATCCCTTTCGACATAACCGGAGGTGGCGGCCCAGTCAAACGCCTCGGTGCATGGGTACGGCACAAATTTGCTGAAAAGGGCAAAACGGGGCTCGATCGTTATGGCCAGATCTATCGTCTTCTGCATCGTCTCTTCGGTCTCGCCGGGCGCTCCCAATATAAAGTAGCCGAACATCTCAATCCCTATCTTATGGCACAGCCGCGCGCACTCCATGGACTGGGCCACGGTGATCCCCTTTTTAAGGGTTTTCAGGATCGCGTCATCCCCGGCCTCAAAACCGAATCTGATACGATAACATCCCGCATCCCTGAGCGCCTTGAGCACTCCCTCGTCCACCGTGTCCACGCGCGTCCGGATTTCCCACAGTACGTCGAACCCGGATTTATCCAGCGCCCTGCAAAAGCCATACGCCCATTCCTTGTCGAGGATAAAATTATC
The DNA here is from genome assembly GCA_964460305.1 of uncultured bacterium. Classification (GTDB taxonomy): domain Bacteria; phylum Auribacterota; class Tritonobacteria; order UBA1439; family UBA1439; genus JAPLCX01. The sequence continues at coordinate 29,885 of CAYWRA010000004.1, read as the reverse complement.
GTCAAAGAACATGAACTCCCGTATCCCGTATGTTTCCCCGACCTGCCCGATCTCCTCAACTACGTTCTCGGGAGAGCGCGTCCGGAGCACGCGGCCGAGTCGCGCGTTCCGGTTACAGAAGGTGCACTGAAAAGGACAGCCGCGCGTCGCGATCATTGTGGCGAATTTTCTCTCCCGCGTAAATACGTCGTGATAGCGTTCCATGGGAACAAGGTGTCTCGCGGGAAACGGCACGGCGTCGAGATCGCCGATAAATTCCCGCGGCGGGTTTTGAATGACTTCTTTCCCTATCTTGAAAGCGAGGCCGGCGATACCGTCCAACGACCTGCCCCTCCCAATCGCGTCTAGGAGCTCCTTGACCGTCTCCTCCCCCTCCCCCATTACGGCAACGTCGAAATCGCCGAGGCTCAGGGACTGCCCAGGAAACGACGTCGCGTTGGGGCCGCCGAGGATCGTCTTTGTCTCGGGGCAGATCGATTTGACAAGAGAGGCGAGTCTTGCAGCTCCGCGATAGTTCCACGTAAATGCGTAAAAGCCAACCATCTCCGGACGCAGGGTTTCACACACCGTTCTTATCCGCCCCAGGCGATCACCTTCCGCATCGCAATCAATCACCACGACCTTGTGCCCCAACCGCTCCGCAACCGCCGCGACGTACAGGAGACCGAGGGGAGGATAAACGCCGCGCATGCGCTCGAACTTTTCAAAATCGCGCATTACCTCGTCCACAAGGATGGGCGGGTTAATCAACAATACGTTCACTTCTCACCTGAATCCCGTCTATTGGCTATGGGATCTGTATATCGCCCCTCGATCAATCGCGTAATTTATATACCACCCCTCGAGGGCACTCATAGACTTTTTCCAGTTCTTTGCTGACATCCTCTCCCCGCGAGATATCTGCGATAAACTTCCCCCAAACATCCTCGGGGAGACCGTTCTCCAATCCAATCCATTCCTCTCTAGGCAAACCATCTATCACTCTGAGCAGTAACAGGTAGTCGGCGCCGATCTGCTTCATCTTCTCCGGGAGGACCCGATCGATATCATCCGGGATCTTCTGCCAGGCAAGCCACGGATGCCGGTACGGCAGGCACACCGTAGGGACACCGCTAAAAAAAGAGACCATGGACGGCGTATTGGTAACGATAATGGAGCCGGGTCCGCTCCGCGCGGTCACATAGGTATAAGCCCCTATCGTAGTCCCGTAGTCCCCACTCGGGCTCGTGCGCGGCAGGTTATCAAAACTCCGCCGCGCTTCTCCCATTACGCAGATCGAGAGCGACACAGCGAGTCCGACTGCAGCGCATCTTCGAAACCGGCCGTCCCGCAGTGCGTCCCATCCGGAAGCAATCAGGGTAACTCCGGCAATAGATATTAAAGGATATAGGGGCGCGCTAAAGCGCGGATCGTAATACATCAGGATGGTAGCAAGCGAATGCGCACAACCAACCATATAAAAAACCGCGGCGAGCAACACAAGATCAAGCCCACTCGCAAAGATCCTCCCGATCTCCGGCCTCCACTTTCGGGAAAAAATCAAAATCGCCACCGGAACAACCAGGAGGCCGAAGACCGTGGTCACCCGCGCACCCGGGACGGTAAGATCGAGCAACTCCTGTAAGCGTCCGCCGAATCCCAGCACATGGCCGATCCATGATTGAGGAGGCCCCGGTTTTTCCCAGAGTCCGTGCGTGGAGCCCATTATACGGTAGTTTCTCGTCAGAAACGATGAAATCACTACAACCGGCAGAGTCAGCGTAAGGACTGCGGTACGTCCCCCCTGCTTGATCCCTCCGCGCCGGAATGCCACAAGAGATTCCCACACGAAAAGGGGCACCAGGGTAACACCTATCCACCGTGTTAGAAATGCCCCAGATGCGGTGCAGCCGCTCCCGAGTAGCAATCCCCCTTTTTCTCCTTTCATACGGGACGCTTGGAGCAATCCTATCGTGATGATAAAAAACGAGATAAACAGCGCCTCGCTCCAAACTTGGCCTACCAGCGTCAAGAGAGGTAGCGCAACCGCGACGAGTAATCCCGCCATTGTGCCGGCTAAGACCCCGGCCATACGGCGCGTAATGAGAAAAGAAAAGAGCGAACTGGCGATATGGGCACAAACATTCACAACCTGCGCAGTCCAAATACACCCTGGCCGCACCCCCCCCATCGCGGCGAAGGCGATAGGCAGCAACGGAGGATTGTTCGTAACCGGCATTGTGCCTGTAGAATCCGGGGAACTGGTAAGCAGCATAGGGTAGAACGTGATAGGGATCCTCAATCCTCTCCCCTTGAGTATCTGATCCGCTACGAGAGCGTATCGCATCCCATCGTTGTCCAGCCGGATATAACATGCGGCGCGGCCACCCGCCAACAGTGCAGTGAGGACTACGAGACATGAAGCACTAACAGTCCTGATCCTGATCATAATAATTCCACATTTCGCCATTCACCATGGCATCTTTTGAATGAAAACATCTTTTCGCCGCTCAAATATTACCATTTGCTCCATCGGGCCCTTTTCGCACAATTTTGCCTATAGAGTGCAGGAATAGAGTTTATCTTTCTCATTGCTTCGTTGAAATCAACACCGATTGTAGCGCAGTACCAGTGGATAGATTCATACCTTGGCCGATTTTCCTCCCTCACAAGCGCCAATGCCTTCTCCCTGCCGATCATCCCCTCCCTGATCTGATTGCTCCGGAACGTGTCGTTCTCGGTAAACCCGGCGACGGTGTAGTAAATGTAATTATAAAATGGGGCGGTCCCATCACCTATCCTCCACGTCGAGATAGTGTCAGGAGCCAGTTCCCAGTCGTACTGATCACGGATCAGATGGGTAACTATCTCCTCATTCCACTGGAGGTAATTATAGAGCATGAGATAGTCATGCCTAAGACCATACGTTGCGTAAAATGCCGATAAGCTATCGAATAGCGAGGCATTGAGGTAAGATGGATTTGATAAGATTTGTTTTCCATAATATAACGCAAGCCTGATCTTGCTTATCCCAGGAAGCGCATAATAGCTTTCCCCTTTTGATTCCCTTACGCCGCAGAAGCCCGACTTAAACTCCGTTTTTTCGAGTGGGTTGTCAGAATATATCGTGAGTTTGATTCCTGTCTGCCTCCGGAGCTTATTCATATAGTAAAAATAGTGCTTGTCGCCGGCCATAAAGAGCGGAATCATTCCCAGCTCTGGTTTTTTCAGCCAAGCCTCTATATTTTTTCGGATATTGTTTCTCTTCCCCGCGATGTCTGCGGAGATCAAAATATGCTCGATCCCCAACTTCCCGCAGATGCGTGAAATATTCCTCCTCGCAAGATCGGTCACCATGCCCCAGTCGTAAGTGTAGGCAATGGGGTTCAATTTGAGAATGTTCTTTACGTAGTGGAGGCCGTAAATGCTGTCCCTTCCGCCGCTTACCGATACGATGCATTCCGCCCCACCGTCCGCACGGCGATAGGGCTCCACCGCCTTCAACAAGGCATCGTGTCCCCGAACCCGAACCTTTTTATATTCTCTACAGTAGTTACACACCCCCTCATCGTCAAATTCGATGAACGGCATCGTCTCGGGCAGGATGCACTTCGTACAACGCCTCAAACCACTAATCGCTTCTTGATTCTTACTATCAATCTTCTCTACTTCGCTGCCCACAAGAGAAGTATCACATCTGGCAATCCTGCCCTGCATGCCCTCTTGTATGGATTCGGGTATATGATCGACGACATTTCTCGGCGCTGTCACCCGGGGAGGCGTCGCCATGGCCGCGTGGGTTTGGGATCGCCCGATCTGAAACCGCCGCTGCGTCAGATCGATCAAACTAATGCAATAGCCGGTCCCGGGTTTGACCTGGGTGATATCGGCCTCAGAGAAAAATCTTTTCGCATAGCGCCATCTCACCAACCGTGAAAGGATCCCCCTTTCGGATGCAAAGATGATCGCCGTACCGGCTCCGCCGGAACACGTATAGAGCGAGCCGGTATTGGTCGCCAGCACCAGGTCGTCCGCGTCGCTAAAACCGACGGCAACCGATGCGGCTCCCTCTATTAACCCGAATGCCTCCCCCACCGCACCCTGGATGGACTTCCCCGTCTTGCGGAACATGTCAATCAGGCGCAGTAGCGCCTCCGTATCGACCTCGTACTCTCTCTTCAACGACTTGAAACGGGCGTAAATATCCTCTGTGTTGACTATAATTCCATTGTGGACACCCACAATACCGTCGGTGATGACGGGCTGATTGTTGTGACGGGACGACTGTGAGCCGTCCGTGACAAGCCTTGAGTGGCCAAAAATGACAAGCGAGCCCTGGTGCGACCCGCAAGAAAAATCGGATATGGACTGCCCGATGAGTTTTTTATACTGGGAACTTCTTATGAAATGGGAGGGGGGTATCGCATCTTTGAGAACATCAATCCCCCCAGAGGTGATTACCGCAAGTCCTGCGGCCTCACTTCCCCTCGATTCCGACAATCGAAAGAGGTCGTTCACCGCATGGATGACCCCGGTGTGAGGAAAAACCGCGTCTCTTCGGATCCCTATCCCGAATATGCCGCACATGGATATCTTCCAGAGAAGCAGATGCCTTTTAAGATTGCTGTATGCGATACAGGCGGGGCCGTTACCTGATCTGCCGCCGTATACATGCAATCTGGTCCGCAAGTATTCCAAAAAAGAGTATCGTAACGCCGGCCAGAATCGAGAGCACCGCGCCGCTTGGAATATGGGTTATAGTTATAATCGAATATAGGGCGTAGATACATCCAGCCACAATCAATGTCCCACCGACGGGCGCAAAAATCTTCAGTGGATTAAAAAGCGCCGCTATCCGCGCAATGAGCAGGAGGGTCTGCACCCCGTCTTTGAGATATCTCACCTCACTTTTACCGCCCTCCCGTGCTCTCACCTCGCATGGAACGAATGTCAGACTCAGGCCATCTTTAAAATATGCGAGCGTGATCGTCGTAGAGAAGGAAAATCCATTGGGCAGGATATGGAAAAACCGCACCACGTCATTCTTATGGAAACAGCGCAAGCCGCTGTTGAGATCCGGGATGCGATGACCTACAAGGAAACTCGCTACAGCATTGAGGATCCACTTGCCGGGGATGCGATGGACGCATGGTGCTTTGCTTCCACTCCGGTCGGCCACTACCATGTCATAGCGGCAAAATTGCTCAAAAAGTCGCGGCACATCGTGTGCATCATACTGGGCATCGGCATCGAAAGTAATTATATTGTCACATGATGCCGCCATGATGCCCTTTTTAAGAGCGGCCCCGTATCCTTTGTTGTAGGGATGAACCACTACCTCAGCACCCGCTTCGCGCGCACGATCTGCAGTAGCATCACGAGAGCCATCATCCACCACGATGATATGGTAGTCCGGCCCAAGCTTCTTAAGCTCGGCGACGGTTCGACCAATCGTCCCCTCTTCATTATACGCAGGTATTATTATCGAGGCATTCACTCTCGCACCGCTTCTTTTGATATAAGTATAACACACGGCGAAGTAGTATACGCAATAAAGTACCCGGTCATAATCCGTAGGACAACCACCCCCTTGCCGTAGTGGTAGCGAAAGGGTTACAAATACGATATCATTTATCTGAACTCTCGTAATATCCTGGCCATATGAACATTAGACAAGCGCTATTGATATACCCGCCGACCGGCCTCTATGACCGGTTTGACCGATGCCAGGCGCCGGTCGAGAGCGAGACGGTCTTCATGATCCGTCCCCCCATGGACCTTGCGTACATGGCCGCTGCGCTCGAACGGATTGGCGTTGAGTGCACAATCAAAGACTACCCCGCCGAGAAGAAGGAATGGAGCGATCTTGAGAGGGATTTAAAACGGCTATCACCGGACTTCCTTATCGCAAGCACCGTAGTGCCAACCTTTGAGGAGGATTGCCGGGCATTCAAAATCGCAAAAGGCATCAATCCCCGCACACTGACAATCGCAAAGGGCGTCATTTCCGAGGACGATGGCGGAGGCGAGATGACACGGCACGGCGAGCTCGACATAATCGTCCGGGGCGAACCGGAGTTTACAGTCGCAGAAATAGCTCAGGGGAGAGATCTCAGGGAAGTCGCCGGAATCACCTACCGCGGGCGCGATGGCATCAAGGTCAGTCCCGACCGCCCCGAGCTACAAAACCTTGACGGGCTTCCCTTCCCCGCGCGGCGCCTCCTAAATAACGACCTATATCGCATGCCCGATACTCGCAAGAGAATGGGGATAGTGCTCACCAGCAAGGGATGCCCTTTCGAATGCATATTCTGCCTCGTGCCAAAGCTCTACGGTAGAAGAGTGATCTTCCGCAGCCCCGAGTCGCTCGTCGCTGAGATCGAGCAGTGTGTCGATAAATTCGCGATACGTGACTTTTGGTTTCGGGCCGACACCTTCACTCTCAAGAAACAGTGGGTCATCGAGGTATGCCGGAGGATCATCGAAAAGAATCTCCCGATCCGCTGGGCAACGAACAGCCGCGTGGACACCATCGATGGCGAAAGGCTCGGTTGGATGAAGCGGGCGGGCTGCTTCGCCGTCGGATTCGGCATCGAGTCGGGCAACCAGGATATCCTGAACAATATTAAAAAGGGCGTGACGCTTGACCAGTGCCGCACGGCCATAACGCTCTGCAAGGAGAATGGAATCCTTACTTACCTATTCTTCATCATCGGCCTGCCATGGGACAGCAGGGAAACGATCCGCCAGACGGTTGCGTTCGCCAAGGAACTCGACGGCGATATTTCCAACTTCAGCATCGCCTGCCCGTTCCCGGACTCCGAACTCCATAAAATCTCGGTTGAGAGCAAACTCACGTCCTCCGGAGCCGCGGTAAAAGGCGACTACTCCACACCCTCCATGGGGACACTGTATCTTTCCGGCGAGGAGGTTGCCAACCTTGAAAAATGGGCGAACAGGAAGCTCCTCATGCGGCCAGTCCACATCATCAGGGTATTTGCTAAACTCAGATCCATTCCCATCGCAATAAGTTACGCCAAAGCAGGCTTGAGGATGTTCAGGTATTCATTCTCTCGCAACCGTGCACGTGCCCAACATTAAGTCAATTGTTTCTCTCCAATGAAAATATTATTTATATCTGATGCGGCGCGGAACTATTCCGTGGGCGGGTTTGAACCGCTGGGGATCATGTACCTTTCGACCCCGCTCACGCACGCGGGGCATCAAGTGGATATATGCGGCGCGTCCGACAAAGAGATAAAAAGCCGCCTTACCTCCTTCAGGCCGCACATAATCGCATACAGCGTGACGACGGGCGCCCATGAACTCTTCCTGGACATCAACAGAGAGATCAAGAAGGAGCACAACGTATTTTCCGTCTTCGGGGGGCCTCATGCCACTTTTTTCCCACAACTGATCGAGGAAGAAGGGGTTGATGCCGTCTGTGTCGGGGAGGGAGAGGAGGCGTTCGTAGAGCTCGCCGGCAAACTGGGGAGAGGCGACGACGTCGCCAGCGTCAGGAATTTTTACACCAAGCAAGAAGGGGCAGTCCATCGTAACGACGTGCGGTCCCTCATCGGAAACCTCGATCGCATACCCTTCCCTGACCGGGAACTATTCTACTCTTACCCTTCGGCGCGCTCCTCCAAGATGAAAACGTTCATCGCCTCCCGCGGCTGTCCGCACCATTGCTCGTACTGTTTCAACCATCTCTACAATAAGATCTATCAGGGGAAAGGGAAGATCATTCGCTTCAGGAGCCCGGACAACGTCATCGAGGAGGTTGCGCGCGTTAAGAAGAAATACCCTCTCGAGCTTGTGGTTTTCCACGACTCCTCCTTCCTTTTCAACGCCGAGTGGCTCAAGGAATTCTGCGCCAAGTTCAAAAAGGAGATCGGCCTCCCGTTCAACTGCAACGCACGTCCCGACCACGTTACGGAGGAGAAGGTCGCATCATTGAAGGAGGGAGGGTGTTTCAGCGTGGTCTGGGCCGCCGAGGCTGGGAACGATCGTATCCGCAATGACATTCTCAAACGCGGCCTATCCAAAGAAACCATGCGCAATGCGGGCCGCTTGTTGCAAAAGTACGGCATTAACTACGAGATCCAGAACATAGTCGGCATCCCCGGGGAAAGCCTGAGAGAATGCGTCGAGACCCTCGATTTCAACATCGAGTGCCGGCCGGGATATGCCTCAACGTCCCTCCTCTACCCCTACCCGGGCACGGAGATCCATGAGATCGCCGTCCGGATGGGATTGCTCACTCCCTCTCAAGCGCGCTTTGATGAGACCTTCTACGTGCACTCCCCCCTCAATCTTCCGGACAGAAGAAAGATCGAGAACCTCCAAAAGCTCTTCTCGATTACGGTGGAATTTCCGCGATTTAAAAAACTCGTCCTCCTGCTCATCCGGCTGCCCGGAGGCCCCCTCTACAATTTCGTGCGGCGCATTCACAAGGGTTTCTGCCTGAGGTACAGGATCTTTTACTATAAAACCGACCTTATGGAGTATCTGTCCCTCGTCTTTAGATTCCTAAGGAGCAAGGCGGGTTGACCACGCCTATTTCCCGCCGAAGAATCCGTGCTACCGCGGAAAGGGAATGGCCATGTATAATATAATCCTGTCTTACATCAGGAAAGGTCTGAACACGTGCCTAAGAAAAGAGTTCTGCTCCTCAATCCGCCGGCTGACAAGCTCTATCAAAACGACAACTACTGCAGCTTTTCATCGAAGGCAGGATATTACTGGCCGTCCATAGACCTGCTGGTCCAAAGCGGCATCCTCTCCGGGCAATGTGAAATCTCGGTCCTTGACGCCATAGTCACCGGTTGGGACGAAAGTAAAACGCGCGCGGCGATCGAGAACAATCCCCCCGATGCCATCTTCTTCGTCACAGGCACGGCTTCATGGAAACAACAGTTCCTCTTCCTCGATGATCTCAAAAAATCGATTCCAGCCGTTATGGTCGGTTCCGGCGGTAACCTCTTCTTCGAGTCGGAGCGGTTCCTAAAAGAGCATGCCTTTCTCGATGCCATACTCCTGGATTACACCGCTGACGCGCTCCTCCATTATCTCGGAGGGGACACCGGCCCCATACCGGATCTTGCGATGCGGCGGGGGAATTCCGTCGTGGACGGGCGGAGGGAAGGCGGCGGTCGGGACATCTCTTATGCTCCCCCCCGGCATGACCTGTTCCCCTTGAGGAGATACCGCCTTCCCCATGCAAAGAGCTTTCCGTTTACCCGAATGCTGACAAGTATCGGCTGCCCATACCGATGCCACTTTTGCCTCACCTCTCAAATGCCATACCGGCTCAGGCGCATCGACAACGTCGTGCAGGAGCTCCATACGCTGGATGGATACGGCATCCATCAGATCGACTTTTGCGACCCCACCTTCATAGTGAAAAGGGACAGGACCCTCGATCTATGCAACGCCATCTTGCGCACCGGACTGCACCTTCACTGGAGCTGTAACAGCCGCGTGGATATCGTTGACGAAGAATGCCTGAGGGCGATGAAAAACGCCGGTTGCCACATTGTCTTCTTCGGCGTCGAAAGCGGCAATCAGGAGATGCTCGATAGGTACGCCAAGGGGACCACGATCGAAGCCGTCCGCCGGGCATTCGCGCTATGCAGGGCGATAGGAATGGAAACGCTCGCCTATTTCATCGTAGGGCTACCGGGTGAAACGCGAGAGAGCGCCGAGGAGACAATCGCCCTGGCGCGCGATCTCAAACCGGACTATGTGTCCTTCGATCTCGCAACGCCGGATTACGGGACACCACTAATGCAGGAGGCCAGGGGGAAAAAGCGGATTCCGCAATCGCTCGACTCGTTCGACAGCACCACCTACCCCGTCATCGAGATCGATACGCTCACGAAAGACGAGGTATGGAAGCTGAGGAACCGGGCCTACACCAGCTTCTATCTCCGCCCCTCATACATCTTAGGCAGGTTGATTAAGATCGGGAGCTGGAGGGAGCTCAGGGAACTTGCGTCAATGGGACTATCTCTTATCATGAGCATATTTCGCAAGACGTGAAGAGGGAGCCGGACATGCAGGCACGTAAAGATACACCGATGCGCCAGGCGCTCTCCCTCTATAAGAACACGCCGCCGCTCGTGCGCATGCATAATTATGTGCGCCGCGCCACGTGCCCCTTCGATAGGATCGCGGGCTTCGTACCCGCCGAGGGCACGATATGCGACCTCGGTTGCGGCCACGGCCTCTTCTCAATATACCTGGCGCTATCGTCTCCCCTGCGGCGGGTCGTCGGATGCGATCTCTCGGAAGAAAAAATATCGATTGCTAAAAAAGCAGGAGCGCATGTACGAAACGTCGAATTTCAGGCTGCCGACGCTCTCAGCGCGCCTCTCGACAAGTGCGATGCCGTGACCCTCATCGACGTCCTCTACCTAATCGATTTTCGCAGGCAGGAGGAATTACTTGAACGGACACACCGCGCCTTATCCGGCGGCGGCATCCTGATCATCAAAACAACCGATACGTCCCCCCGCTGGAAATATCTCATCTCACACGCGCAGGAACTCCTGGCCGTCAAGTTGCTGGGAATAACCATGGGGTCTGGACTTTATTTCCGCGGACGCGATGACTTAACGGCGATCTTAAGCCGTTGCGGGTTCGGAACCGAAGTGCACAGGGTGGACAGCGGATATCCGCATTCACATACCGTTTTCGTATGCAGGAAAAATAACTCAAAACCAAAATGAAATCGGTCCTCCTGATTTCACAGTCGCCACGGCAGCAGGGTTTGTTCATCAATACCCTTCCGCCCATCGGCATGCTCGGCATCTCCTCTTTCCTGAAGGCACAAGGCGTCTCCGTGGCGGTAACGGACTGCTCCATCTCGTCGCTGGAGGACGCCGACCTCGCCAAGTCCGACGTCATCGGCCTGAGCATCAACATTTCCAATGTGGAAAAATCACTCGAGACCGCAAGGCACGTCAAAAAGAACTGGCCCGTGAAACTCGTGGTCGCTGGGGGGCCTCTTTGCACCTCTATGCCGGAACGCCTCATAAGCGAGGGCTGTTTCGATGCGGTCGCGGCCGGGGAGGGCGAAGAAATCATGCTCGATCTGGCCCGGGGAACCCCCCCGGACAAGGTGGCGGGACTTTACGTCAAAAACGGCCCTGGCCGCATCCGGTGTACGGGGGAGAGACAATTCATCAGCGATCTGGACCGGCTCCCCTTCCCCTCCCTGGATAAAGTCGACCTCTCGCGCTACTACTCTCCGGTGAAGAGGGGGTTGCCCATCTCAAACCTGATCACCTCCCGCGGTTGTCCCTATAGGTGCATCTACTGCTTCAAGACAATGGGTAATCGTTGGCGGGCCCGTTCGGTCCGGAATGTGGTAAACGAAATAGAGTGGCAGGCGCGCGATCTCGGCGTAAAGGAAATCTGCATCTATGACGACAACTTTACCATGGACGTCCAACGCGCCGAGGGAATTTGCGACGAGATACTGCGCAGGAAAATCAGGGTGCATCTCCAACTCACCAATGGGATCAGGGTAGATCGGGTCACACGCGACACGGTGAAGAAACTCAAGGCCGCCGGGGTCTGGATTTTAGGGGTGGCGCCCGAAAGCGGCAACGTCGAAACCCTGCAGAGGATCGAAAAGGGGTTCGACCTGGAAAAGGTGCGGGAGGTGGTGCGTTGGTGCAAGGAAGAGGGCGTCTTTACTTACTCCTTCTTCATGCTGGGATTCCCCTGGGAACAGAAGGTCCATATCGAGGACACCATACGCTATGCAAGCCGGCTCGACACGGAGCTCACCCAGTTTTCACGGGTAACCGCCTTTCCCGGCACGGTGCTCTATGATATACTCCTTCATGAAGGCGCAATGCGAGAGACCGTCATGGTGGACCAGGGACTGTTCTACGGGGGCACTTCACACGCGCTGAAGGGAATCAGCAACGGCGATCTCCACCGCCTGATCAAACGCGCGTATCGCAAAGCGTACCTGCGGCCGAAAAAGTGGCTCCGCCTGCTGCGGATGCTTTCGCTAAGAGACCTTTGGAATCTGTTCCGCTACTCCGTCAAAACAAAAAGCATATGACCGTAAAAGGAATGAGTGTGCTCACATGACCCATTACAGCATCTCCATGGTGCTCCCGATGTTCAACGAGAAGGATTATGTGCAAAAAACCATCGGTCTCGCCACGCGCACACTGGACACGATTACGGACGACTACGAGATCATCATCGTAAATGATGCGAGTACCGATAATTGCGGTGAGATCGCCGATGGGATGGCAAAGGCGAACCCCAGGATCAAGGTCATCCACCACAAGGTAAACTCCAAACTCGGCGCCACCCTAAGGTCCGGGTTCGCCCATGCCAAGAAAGACATCGTCATCTACAGCGACATGGATCTCCCTTTCGACCTGGAAGAAATCAAGCGCGCGATCAGGATAATGGAGCTCACCAACTGCGACATCGTAACGGCGTACCGCCATGACCGGACGAGCGAGGGATTGTTAAGAACCGTTTACTCGGCGGTCTATAACGTGCTCATAAAAATCCTCTTCGGCGTCCGCGTGAGAGACATAAACTTCGCATGCAAGCTTATAAAAAGGCGCGTGCTGGACTCCGTTACGCTGGAATCCAAGGGATCTTTTATCGATGCGGAACTAATCATCAAAGCGTCGCGCGCCGGCTTCCGCATATCACAATTCGGAATCGACTATTTCGCAAGGGCCGAGGGCCAATCCCGCCTCTCCGGCATCGGGGATATCTTACAGATACTGCGCGAATGTTTTCACACCCGCCTATCCCTCTGGACAAAGGATAGGACAGACCGGCGCTCAAAGAGCATCACGTGATCCATTTTTTCTTGTTCATCGCCCTATGCTGTTGCACCGGCTGGTTCCTCTTGCGCCGCATATCCGGCGCTGATTTCAACGCATCGGACGGCGCCATTTTTTGCTTTCCCGTCGGCTCTGCGCTGATAACCCTCGCCCTCTTTACGCTCAACCAACTATGCGGCATTAACATCAATTTGATCTCTGTGACAATCGTGTCCATTGGCCTCGCCTTTGCTTGCGCAATGCCCCTGACCTCCAGCCGCTCCGCAACCGGGGGAAGAGGCCCTTCCGTCTTGTACGTCATGAGACCGTCATCCTTCTATGAGAAAATCTCCCTTTTCTACATCATCATCGCGTTTCTCGTGTTTCTTACGTACAAAATTATGGCGCCGGTCTATTTCTGGGATGCATGGTGCTACCACCTTCCGATCGCTGAAAAGATTTTCCATAGCGGCCAACTGCCAACCGACGTGAGCCTGACCAGCGCCGAGATAGTGAATGCCTACCCGGCATTTATCCCCATCCTTTATGGGATCGAGGACATTGCCTTCGGGTACCCGCACTACTGGCTTATCAAGATCATTTCTTTCGTTTTCGCATGGTTTTCCTGTCTGCTCGTCTATCGGATATGCAGGTCGGGTTTGAACGACGATATCGGGAGCGCCCTGAGCGCTATCATCATCTGCCTCTCGATGGAGATGTTCCTGTTCTACAGCGTCTTTGCCAGTACGAGCATCGCCATGAACTTCTTTTGTTTGGGCGCCGTCTATTTTCTCGTACGCTACCATCTCGATCGGAACGACCGCTTCCTATATCTTATCGGCCTTAATCTCGGGTTCGCCTATTGGGTTGAGTACCCTGGCGCGCTCTTCTCCGCGGTCTTCATTCTTGCCTTACTTCTGCTTAGGATGACCCAACCCTCAAGGGAAGGGATTACCCCGCTACGGCTGTGGCTGACGGAGGCCACTAAAATATGCATACCTGCATTCTGCATCGCCCTCCCCCATCTGGTTCGGAATCTTTTGCTCTTCGGCAATCCCGTATATCCGGCGCTCGCCGGCTTGCTGGGAGGTAAAAACATAGACGCGTGGGCGATGCAGCACTCGACCAATCTGCCGGGATTAAAGGGATTTGCGCTCTGGTTTGACGTATTGCACTGGGGTTTTCTCGCCCCCTTATTTTTCGTACTGTATCTGTTCAGGAGAAAATGGCGGGAGTCATCCATTGAGCTGTTCTCCGTAGTACTATACCTCGCCTACTACGTTGCATATCTCCTGACCCTGCGTTATCCCCCCACCGTGGGAGATTCCTCAAAATTCCTGCTCCCCATACTCTGTCTCGCGGCCGCCATGGGCGGCTCCGTCATGAAAGACATGTTCACCAAAGGGTTGCGAATCTACGAAACGGCTGCGCTTGTTTTAATGCTCGCGGCATGGCAAATCGTTACCTGCCGCAACGAACTGCTCCTTGATACCGAGCGCTACTGGCCGATCGCAAACCCGGCATCGTGGAACGCCTGGCTTGCTTTTTTCAACGGCGTGATATTCGACTTCCATCAAACGGGACTGATCGTCGTCGTCATCCTCTGCTATGTCCTCAACACCGCAAAGGTTTCTCCCTGGATCAAGAAAAGTCTTCTTACTCTCGCAATGGCGATCTTCATGGGCCAGGTGTTTCAGCAGATCGTATTTCCGCTCATCTGGCATATCGAGCGAGCACACGAAGATCCAAGCTATCATTACATCGAGTACATAAATCCCAGGTGGCTACAGCCCGAAGGGGAATGGATGGAAAAAAATCTGCCGGTGGATGCGGTGCTCTTATCTTTCGATTCCAGATTTTATATTGTCCCCAGAAAAATAGTCCCGGCGGACTCATACCAGTTGAAAGAACTGTACCAGGCGAAATCCATAGATGAAGCGGTCCACATTTTAAAGTCACATGGCGTCACGCATATCCATCTCAACGAGATGGCCTATGGCCATCCCCTCTACCGGGAATTGCCGTTTTTGAACTCGCTTGAAGACCGCCGCTATTTTTCCCTCATCTACGAACACAACGGAAGGGTTCAAGGGACAGGGAGCGCCTCAGGCATCAAGGTTTATGAGTTGCACTGACGACATGACAAGATCCAGCCGAAATGGATCCTTCACGATGCAAGTCTCGCAAATGGCTCGCGGATAAACCCTATGTCACACCCCCCGCGGCAATTCTGCCGTACCTCCGCCGGTAAATCACGCAGGAGCGCCTCAAACACGCACGCCTTGTTTCTATCGAGATAACCCCACATCGCTCCAACACCTTCACAAAATGGCGTGCGCCACTTCTCTGGGATCTCGCGCAGGGCCGGGAGCAACCACCCGGAATTCCCTCCCCTTTTCCACGCCTCTACGCTCCCGACTCCTTGCCATACCCATCGCGACTCCTCGGCGCCGAGGGGGTCGGTCAACCTCTCAACATCCTTAAGATTAGGGCCGTGGGACCAGGCAAGACCCCGCCCCAATGCCCGGTATAGGAGGGGATGGTATCGTCTCTCTATTTTATTCGCGGCAAACCGATTGAACGCCTCCACATCCCCGGTTTCAAATTGTCTGCGCCCCATGAGCACCCAAACGGGCCCGCATCTCTCGCAAAGCGGCACAAACCAATACATGTCGGCGATATACCCCAATAGATCGTCCCTGTCCTGCCGGTCCTTTACCCTCTCTGCAAGAACAAGAGCGCCTTCCAGATCTCCTTTCTGATAGGCCCTTTGCGCCATAGTAACACCGAGCACACCATAGTCATAACCGGTGCGATGAAGCAATGGGCCGGGCGTCCGGCCAAAGAGCACGGTGCGGTTACACACCAGCAGGAGAATGCATAACACGAATGCCAGCTTACAATTTGCAACACCGGGCGCAACCGGGCAAATACGATTCCTTGAGAACGTTCCTGAACCGGCGGTACTTTTCACCATTCCATATGTCGAGGAAACCCCGCTCATTCACGTTCCCCATCCTATAATAGAACGATTCACAAGGGCAGACGTCGCCGTTGGGATAGACGAAACCGCTGTTCCAACAAAAGTAACATTTCCTTTTGATGCCATAGTTTCCCGAGTACCAGAGCGGAATCTCGGCCCCCGAGAGCGAAGGAGTGAAATAGACGAATCCGGAATATTTACCGTATATAGCCAAAATGTTTTCCACGAAAAGCCGTTCCTTCCCGCGGATATCGTAATCCAGCGAAATCGCCCTGATATTTTCCCCGGGGAAAAGATTCCGCATGGCTTGTTCGCTACACTCCCTGTCGCGCCGCGTGAGAAACGACGGATGCGTGAGCCGGATAAAATCGACGCCCCAACCCTTTCCTAGCTTCACGATATCCTCAAGGTTTTCGATGTTGGCCTCGGATATCGTGGCGCTGATGAAGCATACGGCATCACGCCTCCTCTTAAGAAAATAGGAGAGGTGTTTTTCCAAAAGGGCGAATGCTCCCTTGCGCCCCACAATCCCGTCATGTATCCCGGCCGGGCCGAGAAGGGAGAACCCGATAAATCTGACCCGCGCCCCCGAGTCAACCAGCTCATCAACGCGCTCCCCGCCGAAGGCGAGGCCGTTGGTAAAAATTCCGCAGGAAAGCCCCTCCCTGTTCAGCGCGTTTATCACGGCAAGCAGGTCCTTCCTCAAAAAGGGTTCCCCTCCCGACAACATGACGAGCGGGCGGGCGGGGGCGAGCTCCCGCGCAAGCTTGGAAATCATTTCCAACGGCATATCCGGATCGCGGAGATTCAACAGTGCGCCGAGCTTGCACATGGCGCATGCCTGGTCGCAGCGCATCGTCACCATAAGGGAAACCGACAGGGGCCATGAGGCCTTTCCGTTTCCGAACCGGTAGTCGAAAGCGAAGCGTGCCGCGTGGGAAAGGAATTGCGCAGGGGGGTACGCGCGGCATAAAAATATATTACGCCACTGCTCTTTCAAGCGCTCACATAACGCGCTCATGCGATGCACCGGAAATCTCCTACGCATACCCCTGATGTATGATCATCATTATCTCAAAAATAGCGCCCCTGGATAAGGCGTTTATAAAATGTTATTATATTGTACCAATGAATCACGTCAGGGTTTTTAACCAGGTGCTTTCCCTCTACAGGGATTACAAGTTCAAGCGGTCCATCTGCTCACGGCCTCCCTTTCGAATGTGGATCGATTTGACCACCGTATGCAATCTCCATTGCCCGATCTGCCCGCGCAGCCTAAGGCCCCTTCCTCCCGTCCACATGGATTATGGCCTTTTCAAAAAAATAATCGATGAGATCAAGGGATACGTCTTCGATATCAACCTTGCAGTGACCGGCGAATCCCTCCTCCACCCCGAGCTTCCTCAAATGATAGAATACGCGCATCGGAACAGGGTCATTACGAGGCTTCACACAAATGCGACGGTCCTCTCAGAGGAGCTCGGCATGAAAATAATCAGGAGCGGCTTGAGCTTCATTTCCTTCTCGATAGACGGCTTCGATAAAGCGTCCTACGAGAAGGTGCGCGTCGGCGCAAGCTACGAGACCGTGACAGCCAACATCCGGAAGTTTCTTGAACTCAAAAAACGGCTTAAAAGCCGCCTCCCTTACGTTGTGATCAAAACGATCGCCAATCCCGACGATCTCGATACCTCCGGGCAGGCCGGCTTTCAACGCCGGTTCAATGGGTTGCCCGTGAACCGGTTCAGGTTGAATCCGATGCATAACTTCGGGGGAAAGATAACGCACGTACAATTCAATAAAGAGAGAAGGATCCCCTGCTACATCGCCTGGTTCGGCCTCACGATCCTTGCCGACGGAAAGGTCGTGCCGTGTTGCATGGACTTCTGGGGAGACTACGTACTCGGAGACGCCGGGAAGGATACGCTACTCGGATGCTGGAACAATGACAAGGCGATAGCCCTGCGCCGAAAGCTCATACAGCGCACGGCGGATGATCTCACCCTCTGCAAAGGATGCTATTTCACCTACGTACAGAAGGGGTTGAGAAAACAGCCGTTAAAGGACATGTTCGCCTTCCTCAAGGAGTATCACACCCTCACCCGCTAGTTTGCCCTCTAAGTTTTCATCCTCCGGCATGTCCAACCTGGGCCCTATGTGGTATGATATACCTCATAGCGCGATCGCGTATGCATTTTGACCAACCCCAGTGGAATTCAGATGTGGAACAACGCGTGGGCTGCATTCAATAGAACGTTTACTCATGGCCTTACGGCGCCGGCAATCGTCTTGGCGGCGCTCATACACATGTCTCCCCTCCCACGCCAAATCGCGTCGTCGTGTCTTATCCCCCTGGCGCTCTATCTGATCTTTTTCACCCCCGGTCTTCACTGGACCGCCATTTTCTCCAAAAGGAGAAATCTTCAGCTCTCCGAGTTCCTTTTCCGCTCGCTAGGGCTTAACATCATTTTGCTTGCCTGTGCGACGACCGCCATCAAACTCACGGGTTCAACCGTATCCTGGCGCAATCTACTCCCCTCCTTGTTTTCCCTAGCGTTTATCGCCGAATTCATAAAAGCCCGAAAGAATATCTCGATCACCATAAACAACGATCTTAAGGCGTATACCATCCCCCTGATCACGGGTATAGCGACGTGCATCGCCCTCTTCCTCTGCTTCCGCTCCTATTTCACCACTCCCTTGGATCGCTACTGGCTCCTTGACGAGGGAGAGGGGATGCGATCGGGGATGATCGTGAACTGGAATTTCCCAAAGGCACGGATCGGACCGGCGGCGCTCATCGGCAGCACAGGAATGAGAAAAGTCGCTGAACGGCGCTATATGATCGAGGGGATACCTGCGACACTCTCCTATCGCAACTACTCCCCCACCCCTCAAAACTACAATCTTATGTTTCTCTTCCAAGCCCAGGACGCCGCTAAGGTCTCGCTCTCCCTTAACGGCAAAAAGATCCGTGACGTAGAGCTTCCCAAAAGCATCCCGCTCCGCACGGATTACATAATACCGCGAGCCCATCGCTATTCGATCCTGGAATGGGTTGCGCTGCAACCCGGCGAAAACACCGTGGAAATCGCGTGCGCTCCTCCCGTGAAACCGGGCTTCCTCATGCTCGATGAGCTGTCGGGCCTCGATAAAATCTCATTCACCGACTACATGAACACCGCATATCAGCTCGTCCGCCTTGGGCCTATGTTCGACGCCATTGAGTCCATCGACTTCGCTTCCAACCTGCGTGACAAACTCTTTACCTATACCTGGGACATACGTCCTGGGGTGGCCGCGTACACCATCATAACCCCTCCCTTCGACTTCTTTACCGATTCCATCATGATCACTCTTACGGAGGGGGGATTCCCTCACATCAAACTGCTTTACCTTGGTAAACTGTTCGTCCTTTTCTTCTGCGCAATCATGCTCTGCGGCATCGATAACCCACAAATCACCAAGGGGCTGGCCTGCATGCCGGCCTTCGCGATAGCCTGCCAAACCGCGATACTCGCCGGTTTCAAATACGTCGAAACCGTCGACACCCTCCTCGCAATTTTCTATCTCTTGTCATTCTACTTTCTCTGGAGACAACGTTACGGCTATTTCCTGTTATTCGCGATCCTCACCTCGCTCACGCGATTCCACGGCGTTCTCTTACCCGTCCTATTCCTTGGAGCGTTCCTGCTCGCAGGCAGGATTACCTTCTCCAAGGTCATCAGGCTGCTAGCAGCCATCGCATTGTCTCTCCTGTTATACACCGCCATAGCCTACGCCATCGGCCGTGCGACGGGGGTCCTGAACATATGGTGCGAGGACATTGTGTGGGGGCACTTCGTCCGCTTCGGGCGTAAGATAATGGAGCCGTGCAGGACCCCGTTCGACATCCCCCTCTTCACCGCCTGGCTGTTACTTGCCTCCGGCTTTGCTCCCCTCTTCGCCTTCCTCAAGAGGGACGGGTTGTCCCGAATGCTGCTCTATACACTCCTCCCCTACCTGCTGCTCGTCTACTGCTCCACGTACGTGAAGGTTTACTATCTTGTCGTCCCCATCTATCCACTCGTCATTATCGCGGTGAGGAACATCAGCCAGCAACGGTATACATACCTACGTTTATCAAGCGGCAAAATCTCTTACCGCATATTCAATGTCGGGACCTTCTCATCGAGGCTTTTTTTAATACTCGCGCTGGCATCCGTTGTTTACCTGTTGATCGTCCCTCTCACCGATCCCGACTATAACTCTTCAACCCTCGCCCTGTACCAGCGGCTTGTGGCAAGGGGATTCATTGCGCCGTACAAGGGATTGTATTGATGCACAGAAAACTCTTGAACTGGATCCTCGAGAACCCCGCGCTCTTCAACTTTATGCGCACGCACGTCTCGGGCGACTTCAGCCGCATCCGCCATGAACTCGTCTCCGCGGGATCGGGGCGCCTACTCGACATCGCCTGCGGAACGGCTTTCTACTCACGAGATCTCTATGCCGGGAAGAGAACGTTTTATTGCGGTCTCGACAAGAGCCCGTCGTACATATCCTACGCGGTGAGAAATTTCGGCGACGGGCATTTCATCATAGGCGATGCGTT
Source organism: uncultured bacterium (assembly GCA_964460305.1). Lineage (GTDB taxonomy): Bacteria > Auribacterota > Tritonobacteria > UBA1439 > UBA1439 > JAPLCX01. The sequence goes on along the minus strand of CAYWRA010000004.1, from coordinate 9,517 downwards.
CAACCTGCCGATCGCACGTCACAGCCTGGACGCAGTCCTCAGCCTGGCCTTTCTCCACCACATCAGCGACCAAGAGGTTTCCCCCATCCTGGAGGAGGTTCATCGAGTCTTGAAACCAGGCGGCACGTTCGTGATCGCCGAACCGATTCTTTTCTTCCGCTTCCTCCGCTTCTTCCTGGTCCCGAAGCGAACGTTGGTAAAGCTGGACAGAGGCCGGCACGTTCGGCGTCCCGACGCCTATCGCGCCCTCTTTACGCAGGGCTTTACCGTGCTTAGGGACTATCCATTCCGGAACGGTCCGCACGACTGGTGGGTTTTCGTACTGAGGAAAAAGGCCGAAGGAGAATCACCCGATGTCCAGCGATGAAAAGGTCTTGCTTCTCAACCCACCGGGCAACAGGATATACATCCGGGACTACTACTGCAGCAAGGTCTCCAAGGCGCACTATACATATCAACCGGTAGACCTCGTGGTTCTGAGCGGCATCCTCGGCGCCCGCGGCCCGCTTGACGTCCTCGACGCAATCATCGAGGGGATGAGTCCGCAGAGATGCATCGAGCGCATCATCTCCTCGGACTACGCCGCGATCGTCTTTCTTGCCGGCGCGGCTTCCCGTGAATCGGATTTCGCATTCATGCGGGATATCCGCGCGCATACCCGGGCCGTTCTCATAGGGAGCGGGGACGTGTTCATGGAGGACACTGCCCTGACGCTCCACGAACAACCCTGGCTCGACGCCATCTGCCTGGATTTCACCAGTCCCGACATCCTCTCGTACCTTGACGACAGTAAGGGGGCAACGCCCCTCCCGGCCATCGCCTATAGGAACGGTCATGGGGTAATCTCTTCGCAAGTTAGGCCCGCTCACGGCGAATTCGAGATCCCCGTTCCGCGCCACGAACTTTTCCCCAATAGCAAGTATACCTATCCATTCGTAAGAAGAGCGCCGTTTGTCACCGTGCTTACCGATTACGGCTGCCCATATTCCTGCACGTTTTGCATCATGAGCCGCCTCGGCCATAAGCATCGCGGCGTCAAAAACGTTATGGAGGAGCTTGCCCATGTCAACGCGCTAGGGATCAAAGAGATATACTTTGCCGATCAGACGTTCGGGGCCATCAAGGGACGCGCCCACGAGCTTTGCTCCGAGATGATCGGACGGCGATTTGAATTTGGATGGGTCTGTTTCTCGAGGGTCGACATCATCAACGGCGAAACGCTTAAGATAATGAAGCGCGCCGGCTGTCACACGATCATCTTCGGAGTCGAAAGCGGGAGCGAACGAATCATCCGAGAGAGCGCAAAAGGGACCACACTCGACATGGCGCGAGAGGCTTTCCGGCTGTGCCGGAGAGAGGGGATCGCCACAGTAGGGACGTTCATCCTAGGCCTCCCGGGAGACACCGCCGACAGCATCCGCCAGACGATCAACTTCGCCAGGGAGCTCAAATGTGACTATGCCTCGTTCAACGTGCCGGTGCCGCGGATGCTCACGCCATTAAGGCGCTGGGCGATCCGGGAAAAGATGATCGTCCCGGGAGTGCAGGAGATGGACCAATCGGGGACGTACGCCGTGATGGCGACGACGCATCTATCCCGCGAGAAAATCATGGAGCTCAAGCGGGAGGCCATATTCAAATTCTACCTCCGTCCGAGCTATCTGCTCCAGAGGCTGTTCTCCCTCTTCTCGCTGTGGGACCTCAAACGCCACGTCCTCGGCCTTCTCTCACTGATAAGAAACGCATTCTCAAAAACGTGAGGAACCAGGAACCACACAGAAAAGAGCCGTTGGGGGCAGACTTGCTTCCATAAAGATTATAAATGCTGCCGGACCTCTTCAGTAAGCCCTACTTAATTCTCTCAGCCCATTGTCGCTGTTTTTTCGCATCTTCGATCTTATTCTGTTTTGCTAGTAGCTCCGATAATTTTATATGTGCGAGGTAGTACCTTGGATTGATTATTGTCGCAATTCTGTAGCTTCGCTCTGCCTCTTTAGTTTTATTTAGAAGCTCATAACATATACCCAAAACATACCAGACCTCGCCCGTGTTGGGATATTCCTCAAGGACAACCTGCAGATGCTGTTCCGCTTCCTTAAACTTCTTTTCTCTTAATGCCAAGCACCCATAATAATAATTGGCAATTGGGTTGCGAGAATTAGTTTGCAATGCCTTTTTGTAATACTGTAAAGCACGTTTTATATTATCTTCTCTTTCATCCAAACCCCCGAGTAAAGCATATTGACTAGCTTTATTAGGATCTTGGAAATATATATCTTTCAAAACTTTCTTATCTTCAACTTTTTTGCCTCTCGCAGTATATAGATCAAAAAGTAAATTATACGAATAAAATTGCTTCGCATCGATGTGAATAGATTTTTCAACATTTAAAAAAGAATTACCGTAATCCCCCAATTTGTAATAAACATATCCCAACATATAATATGCCAAATGATTTTTCGGATCGCTTTCAATCGTCTTAAGGAAAGTTACTCTTGCTTGGTCATAATGTCCTATGACTGCAAGAGTAAATCCGCGATTAAATAACAAGTCAGGCTGAGTCATTCCCTCTGGAAATATTGTCGAACTCCCCAGCATTTGCAAAGCCTCTTCGTCTCTCCCAATTGCAGCATAAGCGAGAGCAAGATTAAGCATTGGCGATATATCCATTTTTGTCAAAGAAACGGCTTTTTTATAATTTCTGATTGCTTCATCCCAATGGCCCAGACTTGCACAAAAAACCCCCTGATTATTATATGCCGCCCACCATTTGGATTGCCAATCGATTAATTTTTTCATTTTGATAATCGCATCTTCTGTATCTGCCAAATAATAATCGCAGCATCCCCACAACAAAAGCGCATCCTTGTTCTGGTGATCCTTTGCTATAATTCTTTTAGCTAACTCAATTGCTAAAACATAGTTCTTTTGTGCCGCATAGCATTTGGCTAACTCTTGCAAATACGGAATATGCTCAGGAGCAATTTTGATGGCTTTGAGATATTGATCTTCGGCTTCAGGGTAATTTTTTCTTAACATATACATTTGGCCAACAATGCTATACACCGGAGCCGAGATAGGATATTTCTTCTGGAACTCTATTGCCTCCGATATCTGATCTTCCTTTAAAGTCCGCAAGAAAGACATAACAAATGGTTGTATCTGGACACCTGTTTCTTTTTCAACTATCGATAATTGATCGAAAAAACGCAGTGCCGTTTCTTCAGAAGCCTCAAGAACAGGGAATCCGGAATATTCGCTTTTTATTCTATTCTGGACTGTACCCCAGAAAACCGCGTTCCGTTCACAACCGACAACAAAGACCATTACAACTAGATGAAACAATATACGGGCAATATTGTACATATCTATTCCCCAATAGATTTTATACCTCTGATGCTTGGATCAAAAACCTCCACAGGTTCACACCTCTGGCATTGCGATGGCACATTAAAATCTATGCGGTTTTGCGTTAACGACAAGGATCTGGTGGACCATTTTTCCATTCGGGGTACTCCTTAATATCCCCAAAACCTTGGAAATTTTTATAGAGGTCCGGATGTTCCTGCCAAATTTTTTCATACATTGTCTGAGGTTTGTCCAAAAGTCCTCCCATATTAAGTAATTCCAAGTGTCTCGCAAGTGCATCTGGAATATCCACAATCGCGGAGCCAGTTCCACTTACAGGATAAGCACTACTTGATGGTACTTGAATAGGGTCATGCCATCCAGGTGGACTACCGGACATTGGTATGGGAATCAAGTTATTATGTTGCAGCCCAAAAGGATCCGTCATATTTAGCGGATTATTGAAAATAAAGTTGTAGAGACTCATTCCACTGACATACCCCAGCGGATCCTTACTCAACCAAACCCCCAACTCAGGGGAGTAATACCTGAATCCATAATAACTCAACCCGGAAACATCATCATACTCCTTTGTGCTGAACTGATACGGGCTTTCAAACGTGCCGGTCTTCTGTTTCACGTTCCCGAATGCGTCATATCGGTAATGCGCGACCTCGCTTCCACTTGAATCCGTCACCGATACTACATCCCCTCGGTGATTATAATGATAGAAATAATCCCCCGTATGATAACCGTTGGGATAGATCGCCGGAGTCCCGTTCCTATGCACCGAGATTATCCCACCAATCCCGCCTCCCATGTCAGCCCCTCGCGTGTAGTACTACACAAAATCATCGCTCCCCTCGCGCCTCTCCCCTAGCACGTTCCAGCCGTCATACACAAATCTTCTCTCCACGCCGTTCTCGACGTTCTTCATCCTTCGACCCAATCCATCGTAATAATATTCATGCGTGGTTAAATCCGGGAAGTGGATCTCTCTCAACCTATCCAAAAGATCCCACTCATAAGACGTCATCCCTGACGAGTCAGCTTTGGCCATTCCTGCCAAGTCAGCTTTAGTCACTATCCATGCCGAGTCAGATCTATAAACCATATCACCTCGCCCGTTATATATATAATACTCATCCGTCTCTGGGAGCTTGGTGATTGTGATTGTGTCCGTGGCAGTATGTTGCGTGAATGGGTTTATCCCCGACGCAGTCACCGTGTGCTGCCCAGGCGTCAGATCGAGCCCCTCATAGACAAACGTTCCGTCACTCTCCACGACGGCGTCATTGCCATCCACCTTCACCTGCCAGTCCCCGCTCTCCGCCTTCCCTATCACATCGGTTAGCACCCCGATGCTTCTCTGGTCAATCTGATTGTCCAGTGTGAACGCCGTCTCCGTCACCACACCATCCTCAGAATATCTCTTCCTGTTCCCTATCTCATCATATCCAAACCGGTTCATCTGCTGGATCACGCCGCTGGGATACTGCCGCTTCTCCCGCGTCAGCCGATAGATATTGTCATACTGGTAAGAATCGGTGAAGCCCGCCTTATCCATAACTCCCGTGATCAGGTTGGGAAGATTATAACCATACGTGTATGACGCAAGAACGTCCTGCGATGAGTTCTTGTTTACCATAGAAGACAATCTGTCATACGCGTCATACCCGTACTCAACCGTATCGCCGTTATTATAGCTTATGGCATCGAGTTGACCATCCACATACGCGTATGTAGCTGACGCATAGGGGCTCGCCACCGAGCTGAGGCGGTTCATTGGATCATACGTATAGCTTGTCGTAATGTCATTCACCGACATGGTTGCCCTGTTTCCGACAGGATCGTAGGTGTACATAATTGTATCATTTGTATCAGGACCCTCCACCGATGTTGTTCTACCGAGCGGGTCATACATATAGCCCGTTGTCCAGGACAAGCCGGATGCGACATGCGTAACGCTGGCAACCCTGTCATCGTCGTCATACTCATAGCCGGTTTCTTCAGACTCAGCATATGAAACATCTTCGAGCCGTCCCCCCTCGTCATAGGCATAGGCTACGATTTCACCCGATTCCAGTGTCATCGTTTCAAGCTCACCGGTCCAATAATAGTCAAACTGCCTTGTCTTTTTTATCGGGAATACAATTGCGGCAAGGTTGTTAAGATGATTCTCCTGATCGTAGGGATCGTCCGCAGGAGTCGCGTAGGCATACTCGGCAACCGTCCGAAGCGGGCCGTCAATGGCGGCTTGTATTTTGATGATGTTGCCCAGCGGATCATAGGTGTACTCCGTATAATTCCCCTCCGGATCGGTGACGGAGACAAGCCGTGAAAGGCTATCACGATCGTAGTACGTAATTTCACCAGACCGATCCCTCTTCATGTTTAACCCGCAACAATCATACTGATATTCTTCATACGTTTCGTCGGGATAATAAATATGGGCGACCCGGTTGAGATTGTCATAGTCGTAATCCAAAGTAAATCCAGTCGCAAGAGTCGTCGAGGTCAACCGGTCTATCTCATCATAGTCGAACGACGTCGAGGTCGAATCGGGATAATCGATATATTCAAGACGGTCGAGTGTATCGTAATGGAAAACCGTGGTATATCCTCTGGCGTTCGTGATGGTTTCGACTTTGCCGTGGGGAGTATAAGTATAATCGGTAGTATCATCCTCAAACGGCTCTGGGGGTATAACGGAGGTGAGGTTCCCATATTCGTCATACGTAAAACCGGTCGTCTTTTGCATCGGATCGGTAATCGAAGTGAGATTGTCATCTGCGTCATACTCGTAGACCGTCGGATGCCCGCCGGCATCAGTCCATGATGTCACATTCCCATTCTGATAGGTATAAGTAGCCGTCGTTCTGGTCTCACACGGAAGGGAGGATCCCCATTCGTGACCTCCAGTGCAGTCTTTGTCGGCAACCTTTATTATTTCCGTGCGATTACCATCACTATCATAATGATAATCCATGTAATCATATCCCATTTGATAAAATTCATAGTCAGGATAGGGGACATCATTCCCCTTTGTGACGATATGAATATAGGGGGACTCCGGATCCCCAAAGAAATATCGCGTGATATTCCCGTTCCTATCTATAATCTCGGTTGGGCCGCTCATGCCGACGCCCCAGTATATTCCTCCTTTCCAATAATAGATTTCCCGATAACCCTTAGGATCAATCATGGTAATTTTATAGGTTTCCCAGGTGTGGTTTACAGGCGGGTCCTCTATCACATGATCAGGAAAGGCGTGGACAAAAGTCCACAATCCAGTGGGCCTCATCAAGGTCGAGAGAACAAAACCATACTCATCATTCCATAGGTATGTATAGGAATATGCGTATCCCCCCATGTCCGTAACGGAAGTGAGATTACCACCGCCATCATAACCGAATGACGCGGTTCTTCCTATGGGATCCGTGATAGACGTAATTCTTCCATTCCCATCGCTTACAACGCTTGTGGTCCGCCCTGCTGCATCTACCACGCCGGTAAGCCGGCCGTTCGCATCACGGTTCAAAGTGAGTTTGTTCCCCCACCTGTCCTCGACCGAGGAGATGATCTGATGAGTAGGAGAGTAATGATATTTGTCTTTTACAGTTTTAAGCGTCAGTGTATAGCTTCCATCAAGATTCTCGACGAGCGTATGATATACACCGAGGGGGGGCGTGAACGTGTGATCGTTCGGGGAGGCATTCCGCACATACACATCCCTTTTCCCATCCGGCATGACAATGGTGATATTGCCTCCTGGGTTAAGGAGATAATGGCTGTCAATGTTAGAGCTCCATTTATTACCAAAAGGATAGTAATTTAAACCTCCACCGCCCCCAGTCCCATCCTGCGGATTCAACGAATTATAGGTCAGCTTGAATGCAACCGCGGGGCCGCGGGCCGGCTGATATCCAATTGGGGTATCATTAATAACGATGTTGAGGCTCCGTGGATTAATCGAAACCGAGGGAGAACCGCATCCGCCGGTGCCGTTGCCTTGAGATCCGCCTACAGGCAAATCATCAACCGTGTCTCCCAGATCATCGGCGATCGGTGGCTCACCACAGCAGCCTCCTTGAATACCCTTCATCTCTGTTTCGGAAAGGTGGGTTCCCCCTTGTTCCTTCCCAGGGTTAAAAAGGAGCGTATAACCATCCCAAATATCGACAAATCGATCATGCGGCAACACCCTCTTACCACCATGGGGATCGATGACGAAGACATTCCGGGAATCCGCCCTCTCGACAACCAGAAAATGCGGCGGATTAATCTGAACAACAACAGGCTCTTTCAAAGCGACAAGATCTTCATAAGTCAATTTCGCTCCTATCGTCTTCAGGCCTTGCTCCTCCGCGATCCTGGCAATATCCAAAAATGAACTTGATTCCTTCTCGGTAAACTCCTCCGGGCAGGGGATACCCTTAAGATCGAAGATCTTCTTTAATGCCAGTGGACCGCAATCGGAGGGGTGTTTATTGTTCATCTTCAGCCTCTGGAGCTTCATACGCCACCCTTGGCAAAGTGTTGCCTGTTGCCAAGTCGGCTTCAGCGCTACACACCGTTCAAAACAGGATGAGGCTTCCTCTAGTCTGGAGGAATTAGCATACAATATTCCCAGGCGGATCAACGCCTTACGCGAAATTTGACCTTCTTTATGCTTGCTCAAAATACGCAGAAACGATTCTTCAGCCAACTCGTACCTGCCACGATAAAAATTGAAACAACCGATATGGAGATCCGCTTCCGCAGCCCACGGGCTGCCGGGATAATCTTTGATGTGTGCTTTGAACTTTTCCATGGCAATGTCATAACGGTGCGCGTTCCAGTCTGCCATTGCAAAGCCGAACGAACGGTTATCATCTGGTGCAAATTTGCCTGCCGTCGGCGTAAGAGGTCCGCCGCGCTCGCCCGCGGCAATGAGATCCGCCCTGCTGAATTCACGGGCCGGTTTAACCGGAACATCTTTATGCGACGACAAAGGCGACGAGATCGCCATGGCTATGATCGCATATGTACAAATCATAAACTTATACATTGCCGCCATCCTCCGGGAGGAAAATGACCATGTCGGGAGCAGGATATGATTCGGGATCAAAGGGGTCGGTCCCTCCCGATACTTCGTCCCCATCCCTCCACCCGTCTCCATCGGTATCCGGTTGCGATGTTTGAGGCCCTACGCTGACAGACGGCTCTGGCGAAACATATTTGCGGACAACGACATTATCGAAGTATTTATCGGAGACGGTATCTGTATAATATTTCACTGCTTTTAAGACCATTACACCGTAATTCGGAGCAAAATGCGTTGTGTCCGAGGCATCGAGGATGCTGTCGAAGTAAAACTGATTTGTAGTGTTTGTCATGATAGCCTCCAGGTTGTGCCATGAAGCACCCCAGTCATAAGCTACGTCGCTGATGTCAGTACTCACTCCCCCAATTATTTTCCTGTATTTCTTATGCTGGGCATAAGAAGCATCCTCCAAACCCCAGAGGTTGTTGCCGCTCCCGTCATCTAAAAATATTACCGGCCTCATGGAAGCACAGGAATTATCCTGAGACGCATTCTTTACCTTAATATCCAGGGCAAACGGCCTCGCAAACGAAACCTTCCCCGTCGCGATAGCACCAACCCATTGGTCAGACGAGGAACTGGCGTACAATCTCAAGGCACCATCAACTATTGATGCGCTCGCACCGCTATCCAAATCCAATTGCCACTTGTCCGTATCTACGGATCCTCCCCCAAAATCATCGAAGAACTCGAATGTATTGTCTCCGTTGCTGGCGCTTGTGGCATTATTATTTCCATAATACATGTAGATCATCGAGGTCCCCGATTCTCTCACCTCAACCCAAATGCTGCTGGTCCCCGTATTGTTCCACGATTCTACCCAATAATCCTGTAGCGTCGTGCCGTAAATGTCTGTAAAGCGAATATCAGAACCATCGGAATTAACGTTGCCATAGGGATCTCCCATAACGGAAGTAGCAAGTTCAATCCTCATCTGGTAATCGCTGAGAGAGGTTGCAGTGCTTAACGTTATCAACCTCCGATAAGCCCATGCATAATCCCACCATGGATTCGGCGTCGGCGTTCCCGTCGGCGTCGGAGTCATTGCCGAAGTCTCCGTCGGCGTCGGAGTGATCGTCGGAG
>CAYWRA010000003.1:0-60600 GCA_964460305.1 uncultured bacterium | reverse complement strand
TTTTATTTTGAATCAACGAATCCTTTTCGAGTACTTTTATTATGAGGCAACTCGGTAATTTGACAAAAAAGCCGAGATGTAGTAAACTGATTTGTGCTTAAGAAAGCTCCATGCTCCGGTCGAGGTGAATTATGACTAAACTGCTCGCAGAAGCCTTCAAGGAAGCCTCCCGGCTTCCAGAGGATTTGCAGGATCAGCTTGCACAGGAATTGATACAAGAGATTGCATGGGAGGGGAGCTGGGATAAAAGCCTCGGCGCGTCCCAGAACAAGCTTGGGCAGTTGGCCGAGAAAGCATTGCGCGAATACACGGCGGGTAAAACCAGGGAAATGGGCTTCGACGAATTTTGAAATCTCATCTTACCGACGACTTCGCCGCTTGCTTCCGCAAGCTTCCCAAGCGCATTCAGGACCTCGCAAGAAAAAATTACCGGCTCTGGAAACGAGATTCCTCCCACCCCAGCCTTCAATTCAAGCGTGTGGCGAAAAAGCCCGCCGTTTATTCGATACGTGTCGGCATCGGTTGGCGGGCATTGGGAGTTATCGGCGGGGAGGACATAATCTGGTTCTGGATAGGTTCTCACGCCGACTATGAAAAGCTCATCAACAAAATATAGCCGTATCGAATATGAATAAAAATACTACGCAGTGTTTCTTACTATTTGTTTCCCTGGCGATGATGGCCCTGTGCCTCAACGCCCCGGCAAGCGAAGCGCCTCAGGGAGAGGAACTATTCTTCATCGAGTCGCCGGCGGCGATGCCATCCGATGTCCATGTCTGGACGACGTTCTGGATGGGGGAGAGGGAGTTGGCCATTGTCAGCGCGGCACCCGATCAAGAAGGAACTATAGCCGGCCTCGGAGAGAAATATGGAAAGATTGAAGAGCCGGGGCCTGGCGAAAAGATTTTCATCGTCTCGTCCCGCCGGGGGATAGATCCCGCGCTCTTAGATGAATACTCGACTGTTCTCCTCTGCGATACGCGTGTCGCCGTAGTTAAAACCGTTCGATTTCTACCTCATAGCTGATACGCCCTATGGCGTATATACGATATTTTCAGATGGAAACTTGGCTCGGGGAGTAACCCCTCTTTGTGGTTCCATTTTGACGTTTTCAGGAAATGCTTTGTCTCCCTATCGGATGTGATACAATAAGGCCGCTTGTCTTAATCCCACCATTTCGAGGGGAACGTATGGCAATCACCAGAAAAGACGTGGAGCATATCGCCCGATTGGCGAGGCTGAAGTTTTCGGGGGAGGATCAGGAGCGCTTTGCCTCTCAGCTCGCCAAGATCGTGCAGTACGTCGAGAAGCTCAACGAGCTTAACACGGAAGGGGTGGAGCCGACCGCGCACGTCATCCCGTTGAAGAACGTGACGCGGCCCGACGAGTCGCGGCCATCCCTGGATAGGGAGACGATCCTCAAACTTGCGCCGAGGGGAGGGGATGGTTTTATCAAGGTGCCGCAGATAATAGAGTGAAAAGCTTTGCACCTATCATAACCACCACGGTAGTTTTTAACCACGGAGAAAAAAGGCAGTTGTTTTACAAAGAGTAAAAGAGGGACCGAGAGGACCGCTAAGCATGGGGAATGGGACGCAGATTAGCGCTGATAAACGCAGAGGGGATTCAGAAACCCACAGGATTTTCACGAGAATTTGGTTGTAATGAATCTTGTGCTAATCTTGTGTAAATCTGTGGTTGAAAGCTTATTTTAAATCAGGACAATCAGAGAAATCGGGCGCTTAAAGACAATCATGAATCCAATAGATCTGACCGTATTCGAAGCATCGGCGGCGATTAAAAAGAAGGAGCTGAGCTCCAGAGAACTCGTCGCCGCCTGCCTCGAACGGGCGAGAGGGATCGAGGATAAAATCCATTCGTTCGCGGAAGTCTATGAGGCGGAAGCCCTGGCCGTGGCGGAGGCCGCGGATGCGCGCATCGCAAGAGGCGAGACTCGGGGGCCGCTTGAAGGCATCCCGCTCGGTATCAAAGATAACCTTTGCATAGAGGGGCGCCCCACAACCTGTTCGTCAAGGATTCTAAAAGGCTTTGTGGCGCCTTACAACGCTACCGTGATCGAGCGGCTGCGCGCGGCCGGCGCGGTGTTCCTCGGACGGACGAACATGGATGAGTTCGCCATGGGCTCATCTACGGAGACGTCCTGTTACGGCATCACGCGGAACCCGTGGGACATGGAGAGGGTCCCCGGCGGTTCGAGCGGTGGATCGACGGCCGCGGTCGCCGCCCGGGAGGTCCCCGCCGCGCTCGGTTCCGACACGGGAGGGTCGATCAGGCAGCCGGCATCCCTCTGCGGTGTCGCAGGGCTCAAGCCAACCTATGGATGTATATCAAGGTATGGCCTGGTGGCGTTTGCCTCCTCTCTCGACCAGATCGGACCGATTGCGCGGAGCGTACGCGATATCGCCCTCCTCTTCGACGTGATCGGGGGACACGATCCCCGCGACTCGACCTCCGTGAAAGAAGCGCCGCGGAACGTTGTGAACGGTATCGAGGGAGGAATGAAAGGGGTGCGCGTTGGCATCCCGAAGGAATATTTTGTCGAGGGGATGGACCGGGAAGTAAAATCGGCGGTCGAGGAGGCAATAAAGCAGATGCAGTCGGGCGGCGCCGAGCTTGTTGAGGTGAGCCTGCCGCACACGGAATATGCGGTGGCTACCTATTATATAGTCGCCACGGCGGAGGCGAGCTCAAACCTCGCGCGCTACGACGGCGTGCAGTACGGCTATCGGGCGCCGAAGCCGGCCGGCCTCCTTGATATGTACGAACGCACGAGGTCGGAGGGATTCGGCGATGAGGTGAAGAGGCGAATCATGCTCGGGACATACGTCTTAAGCTCAGGCTACTACGATGCCTATTATCTCAAGGCGCAGAAGGTTCGCACGCTCATGAAAAACGATTTTGAAAAGGCGTTTGCCTCGTGCGATCTGTTGGCGACGCCGGTATCCCCGACGGCGGCGTTCAAGGCGGGGGAGAAACTGGACGACCCGCTACAGATGTACCTCTCCGATATCTTCACGATATCCGCCAACCTTGCCGGCGTCCCGGCGATATCCATTCCCTGCGGATTCACTTCCGAAGGGCTCCCCATCGGACTCCAACTCATCGGGCGGCATTTTGACGAGGGGACTCTCTTAAGGGCCGCCTATGCGTACGAGCGCTCGACAGACTGGCATCACAGGAAACCATCTATTTAAACATGCCTTCCGGATATAACGTTATATGAAAAGGTATAGGATATTTGTTAGCAGCGCGCAAAAGGAATTACACAAAGAGCGGCAAGCTATTAAAAGATATATCGAGAGTAATGTACTCTTTAAGAGGTATTTCGAGGTTTTCCTTTTTGAAGATTTGCCGGCGCAGGACAGAAATCCCCAGAATTTGTATCTGAAAGAGGTTGGTCAAAGCGACATCTATTTGGGGTTGCTTGGAAATCAATATGGGAAGCCAGGAGCAGACGGATTTTCTCCTACTGAGGAGGAATTTCGTAGAGCAACAAAACTGGGGAAAGAGAGACTTATATATGTTAAAAGGAGTAACGACGATGCCCGTGACCCCAGAGTGCAAAAATTGGTTACGGAAGCCGGTAGTCAGCTCATCCGTAAAAGATTTAACAACATCTTACACCTGGAAAAAGGAGTTTATGACAGTTTGATAGAGTTTTTATCTAAGAAGGGGAAAATTCCATTACCAGAGTTTGATTCTGCGTTTGATCCAGAAGCAGGGTACAGGGATATCAACGAGAATCTCGTAAGGAAGTTTTTGGACACAAGGGCTATGAAGTTAAAGACAACTATTCCTCAAATCACGGTGAAAGATTTTCTCTTGAAAACGGTAGGAATAGTTAAGAAAATAGGCAAGAAACTCCAGCCAAATAATACAGCGATACTTTTTTTCTGTGATCATCCGCAGAAGTATATCCCCCAGAGCAGCATCAAAATAGCTCGATACAAAGGGCCCACCAGGCTCAGGACCCTTGACTCTTGTGAGATTGAAGGCGACCTCTATTCAATTATTGATAAAGATGTGCAAGCATTCTTCATTAAGAACACTCATCTTGCGGGGAAGATCGTAGGTTTTAAAAGGATAGACATCCCGGAATATCCTTTTGAGGCTATAAGGGAAGCCGTTATCAATGCTATTGCTCATAGAGATTATGACCAAAGAGGTGCAAACGTTCAAATAGAGATTTTTGATGACAGAATCGAGGTCACTAGCCCTGGGGGAATCTTGCCAGGCCTGGATATTAAGCGGTTGGAAGGAATTCACAAAACAAGGAATCGAGAAATCTGCAAGATATTTCATGAAACAAGAGATATGGAACGATTTGGGACAGGCATTATGAGGATGAAGCATTTAATGAAAGACCAGGGCTTAAAACCTCCGACCTTGAGCGAAAAAGGCGATTTTTTCAGGGTGACTTTTTATGGACCCGGTGAAAACATTTTGGATTTAGCTTCGAATATACCAGAGGATATGCAGATAGATTTAAGGGGAATGGGATTGAATGACAGGCAGATTAAGGCGTTAGAGTTAATGGTGAACGAGAAAAAGATCATGACCAACAGGCTTTATCGCAAAAGTTTTAACGTTACGGATAGAACGGCATTAAGAGATTTGAATTTATTGTTAAAAATGGAACTGGTTAAGAAAGAAGGTTTTAAGAAAGATGCCATTTATAAGGCCGTATGAAAATCATGTCGGATAAGTCAGAGAAATGTCGGATATTGTGTCGGATAAAAGAGGAATGACCGAAGTTTTGAGTAAAATCTAGTGTCGGATGGAAAGTGGATTATGACTGACTACGAGGCGGTAATAGGGCTTGAGGTTCACGTCCAACTGAAGACGATCTCCAAGGTCTTCTGCGGATGCCCCACGACGTTCGGCGCGGCGCCGAACACGAACGTCTGCCCGGTCTGCCTGGGGCTCCCCGGGACGCTCCCCGTGCTCAATGAGGTTGCCCTACGCTCCGCGGTGCTCGCCGGCCTGATGCTCGGCAGCCGCATCGCGCCCTTCAGCAAATTCGACCGGAAGAACTATTTCTACCCTGACCTGCCGAAGAACTACCAGATATCCCAGTACGACCTTCCGCTCTGTATAGGAGGCGGGATTGAGATCGACTTGGGAGAGGGGCGTAAGACGATCGGCATTACGCGCGTACATCTCGAGGAGGATGCGGGCAAGCTCGTCCACGCGGAGGTTACGGGGGGCGAATCGGGAGTCGATTTCAACCGGACGGGCGTCCCGTTGCTTGAGATCGTGAGCGAGCCCGAGATCTCCGGGCCCGACGAGGCGTTCGCCTACCTCAAGGAGCTCAAGCTCACGCTCCAGTATCTCGGCGTCTCCGACTGCGACATGGAAAAGGGGAGCCTGCGCTGCGATGCCAACGTCTCGATCCGCCCCATTGGCTCGACGCCACTCGGCGTAAAGGCCGAAGTGAAAAACATGAATTCATTCCGCGCCGTGCAGAAGGCGCTCGCTTACGAGATCGAACGCCAGAAACGGGCTCTCCGCGAAGGGGAGCGCATAGTCCAGGAAACACGGCTGTGGGAGGCGGAGAGCGAGATGACGCACCCCATGCGCAGCAAGGAAGAGGCCCACGATTACCGTTATTTCCCGGAGCCGGACCTTGCGCCGGTCGTGGTCGATGCGGCTTGGGTGGAAGAGCTGAGGGCGACCCTTCCCGAGGCGCCCTTGAGACGGCGCGACCTCCTGGTCGCCGAATGCCGCATCCCGGAATACGATGCAGACGTGCTCACCTCGGAGCGCGCGCTTGCGGACTACTTTGAGGCGTGCGTGAAGGCGGGGGCTGAGCCGAAGGCGGCTAGCAACTTCATCATGGGAGAACTCCTGAGGACGCTCAAGGAGAAGGATCTGCCGCTTGGTGAGTGTAAGGTTAGGCCGGAGGGTATAGTTGAAATTCTCAAGCTCGTCGGCGCCGGAACCATCAACGCCACAACCGGCAAGGAGGTTTTCGCTGAAATGTTTGATGCTGGGAAAGGCGCGGCGGAGATCGTCGCCTCCCGGGGCCTCACGCAGATCAGCGACGAGGGGGAACTCACGAAGATCGTCGAAGAGGTCATCAAGGCGAATCCGAAGTCGGTTGAAGACTATAAAGGCGGAAGAAAACAGGCGCTCGGTTTCCTCATGGGCCAGATCATGAGGGCTACGGGGGGGAAGGCGAACCCCAAGGTCGTCACCCGCGTGCTGCAGGAAAGACTGGCCTGACCTGGATTATTCGTGAATGAAGAATTAGGAAACCGCGGAGAGGATAATGACAAATATCAAATGACAAAACACAATGACTTTGTTTTTGAATTCGGTCATTTGTAATTCATTTGTAATTTGTGCTTTGGCATTTGTCATCCTTTTGGCATCAGTGGTTGGTGATTAGATCAAGTTCCACTTTAAACTTTCAACCTTAGGCCATAGTTACCATGCGCTTCTTCAGTAAACATATCAAGGTCAAGAAAAGGGACATCCCCGCGGGGCTCTGGATGAAGTGTAAGAGCTGCGGGGAGCTTATCACGAGGGGAGAGGTGGTGTCGAACATCGAGACCTGCCCGAAGTGCGGCTATCTTTACCCGCTGCCGGCATGGCAGAGGATCAGGACGCTTTTCGGAGAGGGGGAATTTTTAGAAATCGACGCCCAGATGCGGCCCACGGACCCGCTCAAATTCGTCGATTCGGTCCCTTATCCGAAGAGGCAGATAAGCGCGGAGCGGAAGGCGGGAGTCCCCGAGGCGGTGGTGACGGGTGTCGGATCGCTCGGCGGCTTCGTGGTGGCGCTTGCGGCCATGGATTTTACGTACATGGGGGGCAGCATGGGGTCGGTGGTCGGCGAGAAAATCACCAGGCTCATCGAATTGGCGCTTGAGAAACGCATCCCGCTGGTCATCATCTCCGCATCGGGCGGCGCCAGGATGCAGGAGGGCGCGCTCAGCCTCATGCAGCTTGTCAAGACGAGCGCGGCCCTCGCCAGGTTCGATGCGGCCGGCCTCCTCTATATTTCGGTGATGACAAACCCCACGACCGGCGGCACCACTGCTTCATTTGCATCCCTCGGAGATATCATTATCGCGGAACCGGGCGCGCTCATCGGTTTCGCCGGCCCGCGGGTGATCAAACAGACGATCCAGCAGGACCTCCCTCCGGGATTCCAGACGTCGGAGTTCCTCATCGCCCACGGCATGATCGAACTCATCACGGGGCGACGGGAGCTCAAGGGGACGCTCATAAAGATTCTCAACATGTTCGAGACGCCTAAATTTACGCGCGAACTGATCCCGCAGAACGCCATCCGGAGCAGCGATTCGCATGCGGCCTCCCAGCCCCCATCGCCGGCCGCCGCGCCGTAACGGCGGCGCATCCAAAGCGCCCACCTCTTGCGAGGCGTATCTCTCCGGTCTCGAACGCTTCGGCATGCGGCCGGGCCTCGATCGCATCGTTGCCCTCTTAGAGCGCTGCGGCAATCCCCATCGGTCGCTCACCTGCATTCACGTCGCCGGGACGAACGGCAAGGGATCCGTCTGCGCGATGGTTGAATCGGTGTTGCGCGCGGCCGGTTATCGAACGGGACTTTATACCTCCCCGCATCTGGTTTCGTATAGAGAGAGGATCAGGCTGTGCGGAAGGGAGATAAGCAAAGCGCAGATTGACCGGCTAGCCGCAGAGCTCATTCCGTACGCGGAGGATATGGCGGCATCCTCCGCCGGATCGCCGACTTATTTTGAATTCATGACGGCGCTCGCCTTCTGCGCGTTCGCGCGCGAAGGGGTGGATTACGCCGTTCTGGAGACGGGCTTAGGCGGCAGGCTCGATGCTACAAACGTCGTCTCCGCACCCGTCGTTGCCATCACCTCAATCGGACTGGAGCATCAGGCGCAGCTCGGGCGTACGCTCTCGAAGATCGCCGCCGAGAAAGCGGCCGTCATTACGCGGGGGGCGTTCGTGGTGTGCGGCGAGATGCCGGGCGCCGCGCGGGAGGCGGTCGCCAAGCGCTGCCGGACAAAAGGGGCTACACTCGTAAAAATCGGAGATGATATACTGTATTCGCCGATCCGGCAATCTCCCGATGGGAGCGTTTTTGAAGCGAGCGGGGTATGCGGGACGTACGATGATCTCTTTCTGCCACTCCCTGGCCGTTATCAGTTGTCTAACTGTGCGGCGGCATTAGGGGTGATTGAGGGGCTTAAGAGGTTGGGGACGGTCCTCCCCGAACGGCGTGTGCGTGAGGGGATTGCCTCCACACGGTGGCCGGGGAGGCTCGAAGTGCTCGGCCGCGATCCGTTGCTCGTCGTGGACGGTGCGCACAACCCGTCGGCGGCACGCGCCCTCTCTCTGGCGATTAGGGAGATATTTCCCGGTCGCCGATGGCGCCTGGTGCTCGGAATCCTGAAAGACAAGGATATCTCTAAAATATGCCGGGCGCTTCTTCCGCTCGCGTCGGCGGTGATTGCGACGGCGGTGCCGAGCGATAGGTCCGCGGAGGCGGCGGAGGTCGCACGCGCATGCCGCGGCCTATCGAGGGCGGTCGTGAGAGAAACAAGAAATCTTCGAGGGGCGCTCTCGCTCGCGCGTAAGATAGTCACTGAGAATATGGCTGACGGCATCCTCGTCACCGGGTCGACCTATCTGGCGGGGGAGGCGATGAAGGCCTGGAAGCCTGCCGGCAGGCGTGGCGGCGTAGGGCGTGGGGCGTAACGGCGTTATTATTGGGATTTGGGATTTTGACATCAGGGGTCTCGCGTGACTGACAGAGAAGATTTACTAACGATCATCGGCGGGCGACTCATCCTCGATTCCGGAACCGTCCCCGACGGAATGCTCAAGATCTCCGGGGGGGGGATCACGTTCGCCGGCCCGCGTATGGGAACGCCTGTCGGGAAAGGCATGGTGATCGATGCCAGGGGCGGTTATGTGGGCCCAGGCTTCATCGATCTCCACGTCCACGGCGCAGCCGGCGGGGACTTTCTCGACGACGGGCCTGAGGCTGCCGGCAGGATTGCCGCGGCGCACGCGCGTTATGGCACTACCTCGCTACTCGCGACGCTCTGCACGGGGCGACCCGAGTCGATGAAGAAAGGGATTGCCTGTCTCCGGGAGGCGATTGACGCCGGAGGAGGGAACATCCTGGGGATCAATCTGGAGGGGCCGTACCTCAATCCCGTGAGGCGTGGCGCCCATTCGGCAGACTATTTGAGGATGCCGTGCCGGGATGAACTCGACGCCTTATTGGATCTCGGGGGCGGTCATGTGAGAATGGTGACTTTGGCGCCCGAGCTTGAGGGGGGGCTGGATCTCGTCGCGCTCCTCAGGGAAAGGGCGATAGTGCCGGCGATAGGGCATTCGAATGCCAGCGTGGAGGAGGCGGAAAAGGCTTTTTCGGCGGGGGTGCGCTACGCAACCCACCTTTTCAACGGTATGAGCAGTATGCACCATAGGAATCCCGGCCTCGCGGCCGCCGTGCTGGCGGATGAGCGTGTTACCGCGGAGCTGATCGTAGATGGAATTCATCTCCACCCGCTCATTGTCAAGATGACGCTGATGATCAAGGGGCTGAGGGGGATTGTTCTCGTCACGGATTGCATGAAGGTGCTCGATATGGATTCGGATGAATTCGTCTTCAATGGGAGGAAATCGACGGTGCACAGCGGCGCCCCTCATTTCGATGACGGGACGCTTTGCGGCAGCATCCTCACAATGAACAAGGCCATCATGAATATGCGGAGATACACGGGCGCTTCCATCGAGGAGGTCGTTACGCTTGCCACGATCAATCCAGCAAGGGTTCTCGGGCTGGACGGTCGCATGGGGTCCCTTGCAGTGGGGAAGGATGCCGACGTGGTGGTATTTGATGACGATCTGAACGTCCATACGACGATCGTCAAGGGGAAGGTTGTGTATAATTCAAAGTAAGCTAATCGGGTTAGAATCCAGGATACAGAATTCAGAATCCAGAAGATAGAGTTGTGGAGCCGGTATTCCGGCTTCTGGATTCTGGGTTCGAAGCGAGGTCATCATGTGCGGTATCGTGGGATATATCGGTGAAAGAGACGCGCAAGAGGTAATCATCAAGGGCCTGTACCGGCTTGAGTACAGGGGGTACGATTCGGCCGGTATCGCGATCATCGACGGCGGCAAGGTCGTGGTGCGTAAGAGAGAGGGGAGGCTCGACGGCCTTGTCGATCTGCTGAAAGAGCGCCCGCTTAAAGGGCATACCGGCATAGGCCATACCCGTTGGGCCACGCACGGTGGGCCCGATACTCCCAACTCCCACCCGCACACCGATTGCACGGAACGGCTCGCCCTTGTCCACAACGGCATCATCGAAAATTACGCAGGGCTAAGGGCGATGCTTAGGGAAGAGGGGCACTCCTTCACCTCGGAGACCGACAGCGAGATCCTCGTGCACCTCGTGGAAAAATATTACAGGGGCGATCTGCTCGCCGCCGTCCGGCAGGCTGTTTCGCTGGCGGAGGGCGCGTATGCGATAGCAGTGATCTCGGAGGAGCACCCCGACGAGATCGTGGTGGCGCGCAAAGCAAGCCCGCTCGTGGTAGGGATCGGAGAGGGGGAGAATTTCATAGCCTCGGACGTCCCGGCGATCCTGGAATATACGAAGCGCGTCATTTACCTGGATGACGACGAGGTCTGCCGGCTGACCAGGGGCGGAGTGGAAATCTACGATCTCAACATGAAAAAGGTCGCTCGCGACACGCACGCCATCGAGTGGACGCTGGAGCAGGCGGAAAAGGGCGGGTATGAGACGTTCATGCTCAAGGAGATTTACGAGCAGCCGACGTCGTTGAAAAATGCGCTGCTCGGACGGATCCTTCCCGACAAGACCGGCGTGGCGCTGGAGATGGTGAACATAGACGAAAAGACCATCAAGGCCCTCGATAAGGTGTTCATCATATCTTGTGGCACGGCGTGCTACGCCGGTATGGGAGGGCGCTATTTCCTCGAACACCATACCGATCTCGCCGTGGAGGTCGACTATTCGAGCGAATTCCGCTATCGGAGCCCCAAGCTTGACCGGAATACACTCGTGATGACGGTGAGCCAGTCGGGAGAGACGGCGGATACCCTCGCCAGCCTCCGCATGGCGAGGGAAGAGGGATGCACGATAATCTCCGTCGTGAACGTGGTCGGCAGCAGCATCGACCGCGAGAGCGATGGGGTTATCTACACGCACGCGGGGCCGGAGATCGGAGTCGCGTCCACCAAGGCGTACACGGCCCAGCTCGCGGCCTTCGTGCTATTCACGATTTACGTGGGGAGGTTGCGGGGACAGATCAGCGCGGATGAGGCGAGGCGGCTCATCACGGAGATCGAGGCGATCCCCGGGAAGGTCGAGCGCGCGCTAAAGACGGAGTCGCAGATCAAGGCGCTCGCCCCGAAGTACGCTGGCGCAAGAAGCGCATTCTATCTCGGGAGGGGATTTAACTACCCGAATGCGCTGGAAGGGGCGCTGAAGCTCAAGGAGATCTCCTACATGCACGCGGAGGGGTACCCGGCGGGAGAGATGAAGCATGGCCCCATTGCGTTGATCGACCGGGGATTCCCCGTCGTATGCCTTTGCACAAGGGGCGAGAAATACGACAAGATGATCTCGAACATGAAGGAGGTAGAGGCGCGAGGGGGGAGAATCATCGCAATTGCGACGGAAGGAGATGACAACCTGAAGGAAATCGCCGAGGACGTGATCTTCGTGCCAGAAACCCTGGAAGAACTCTCGCCGATCGTCAACGTGGCGCCCCTGCAACTTTTCGCCTATCACGTGGCGCGCATCCGCGGTTGCGACATCGACAAGCCCAGGAACCTAGCAAAGAGCGTGACGGTGGAGTAACAAACTCGAAACCCGAAATAAATCCAAAATACAAAACTCAAAACCAACAGATTTCCGTCGGTTTTGGATTTCGAGTTTTGGGTTTGTTTAGAGTTTCGAGTTTAGGATTTGTCTTTATGAAGATCAGCATACAATCCAAGATACTGCTTAGCTTCACGGCGATGGTCGCCCTCATCGTCGCGCTGATAGTTTTCGCGCTCATCTCGACGCACATCATGATCGAGAGCAACCGGCGGCTCGTCCGCGTGCAGGAGAAGGAGAACCTTGTCGCGAACCTTCAGACGACCATCGACAGGGCTGTGACCGCGCTCGGGGATTATCTGGTATCGGGGAAACAAGCGCGACGCGCCACCTTCGTTCAACTCGTCCTCTTCTATAAAAGACAAGTTAAAGCGCTCGATCTCATTTCGAAAGACTACGGAGGAGACGAAAGCGGCGCCGTCGAGGCGAAGAAGATCGGCGAGCTGAAAGTCGAGTTGGATGCGATTGACGTTAGTTCCAGGGAGATCCTGGCTCTCGCCGATACGATCGAACGGGCGGAGGGCCATAAGATCATTCAGGATACGGTTTCGGCGGTAAAGAAGGCAATGGTCAAGAAGAGCGAGCGACCGGCGACCGGTGATCCGGGTGGGGGATTGAACGTTATCGAGGATTGGCTTGGGGTGAGCACCAGCGACGCGCAGAAACGGCTTAAGGAGCTCGAACTGCTGAGCTCGACGATATCCGAATCGGAATCCCGCCTGCGGGAGCGCTCCATCCAGCTCGTAAGGGCGAAGGAGCGCGCGCTTGAAAAGATCGGAGAACTGCGGGAGATCTCCCAACGGGAGGGGAGCATGGCCGTTGAAATGGCGGCCTTTGCCGACCGCCGCGCGGGGAAATTCATGCGGGTGGGAGCAGTGATCGTCCTCACCTGCGGTCTCGTGTTGGCGCTGTATCTCTCCCGCTCTTTTTCGCGGCCCGTCATGGAACTGGACAAAGGCGCCAGGCTCATCGGAGAAGGGAATTTCGATCACCGCCTGAAACTCGATACCGGCGACGAGCTTGAAGATCTCGCCGAGCGATTCAACACGATGGCGTTCAGGCTCAAGACCTCATACGGCGCCCTCGAGGAAAAGGTGAGGGAGCGGACGAGGGAGCTCGAGCAGTCCAACCGGCAGTTGCGGCGCCTCTTCGACGGCATTTCCGACGGCATCTCGGTCATCGATAGGGAATACCGCATCGTGAACCCCAATGCCGGCATCATTACGATGGCTAACCGTGGAGAGACAGAGCTCATAGGAGCGGCCTGTTACCGCTCATATAACGGGAGCGATTCCCCGTGCCCCGGATGCCCCGCCGAAAACACTTTCAAAGACGGCAGGGTCTCCGCCGGTCAGATCCGCTGGTGTGTCCCAGGCCAGAAGGCGAGGGACATGCAGATATACATTTTTCCCCTCCAGGAAGAAGAGGGGAGGGTCGTCCAGGTGATCGAGTATGCGAAGGACATCAGCGAGAAGGTCGCCCTCGAAAGGAAGCTGTTCCAGTCGGCGAAGCTCGCGGCCATTGGGACACTCGCTGCGGGCGTCGCTCACGAGATACGCAATCCCCTCGGCATCATGAAAACGTCAGCGGACATGATAAAGAGAAGTTTTAATGCGGGGGAGCAGAATTACGAGCTGGCGGGGTTCCTGATCGAAGAGGTCGATCGCCTCAACCGCGTGGTGACCCGCCTCCTGGATTTTGCAAAGCCCTCCGTGCCGAACGTTGCGCCTTGCGACATCGGAGAGATCATGGACAGGGCGCTTGCGCTGGCGGGGCCGCAGCATCGCGTTCAGAATCTTGAGGTGGTGAAGAATTACACTCATGGACTCCCGAAGGCGCCGGTGGACCGCGAGCAGATCTGTCAGGTCTTTCTGAATCTCATCATCAATGCCATCCAAGCGATGCCGAAGGGTGGGCGGCTCACGCTATCCACGGGGATGGATGGCGGAGAGACGGTGTGGGCGGGGGTGGCCGATACCGGCGAGGGAATCGATGAGAGCATCGTGGATAACATTTTCGACCCGTTCTTTACCACCAAGGCGAGCGGTTCGGGGCTGGGGCTTGCTATTGCCTACAGGATTGTGGAGGGACATGAGGGGCGGCTGGAGGTAAAGAGCGATCATGGGAAGGGGACCGCGTTTACCGTCGTACTCCCGGTGGGATAGGCGATATGCTGAGATGACAAATGATAAATGACAAATGACAAATGACAAAACCTCAAGGGGTAATAATAAATGGCAAATACTAAATGTCAAAACACGATGAGCTTTTGCCATTTGGTCATTTGTAATTCATTTGTCATTTGGTATTTGTCATTTCAGTTCGTAGTAAATAAGGGATTTTGCTTATGAAAAAACGCATACTCGTTGTCGACGACGAGCGCAACATGCTCCGGCTCGCGGAGATGATGCTTGAGGAGCTCGGTTATGAATCGCTCCAGGCGGACAACGCCGAGGAGGCGATCAGGATCCTTGACGGGAAACGCGTGGATCTGGTGCTCACCGACCTCAAAATGCCCACGGGGATGAGCGGGATCGATCTCCTCATGGAAATTAGGCGGAGGGTGTTGAAGATGCCCGTGGTGATCATGACCGCGTATGGGACGATCAAGAGCGCCGTGGAGGCGATGAAGCAGGGGGCGAGTGACTACATTCTCAAGCCCTTTGACGTCGACAGCATCGAGATGGTGATCTCCAAGGTCTTCGAGTTTGAGAAGGTGAGGAGAGAGAACGTTTATCTCAAGGAGGAGCTGAAGCAGCAGCACGAGGGGCAGCAGATCGTCGGGTGCAGCAAAAAGATGAGGGAGATCCATTCCCTTATCGACAGGCTTGCCCGCACGGACGCCTCGGTGTTGTTCTACGGGGAGACGGGCACCGGCAAAGAGCTTCTCGCGCGCTCCCTACACGATAAGAGCGTCCGCAGGGATAAGCTGTTTGTCGCGGTGAACTGCGCGGCGATCCCCGCGACGCTTCTCGAGAGCGAGCTATTCGGCCACGTGAAAGGCGCATTCACCGGGGCCGAGGTCGAGCGGACGGGGAGATTCGAAAAGGCCGACGGCGGCAGTATCTTCTTTGACGAAATCGGCGACATGGAGTTGGCGCTTCAAGCGAAGATTCTCCGCGTGCTGCAGGAGAAAGAATTCGAAAAGGTGGGGAGCGCCGAAACGATCGGCGTGAACGTGCGGGTTATTGCCGCTACGAACAAAGACCTGAAAGATATGATCCAGGAGAAAAATTTTCGCGAGGATCTTTACTACCGATTGAACGTGGTGAAAATCGTCGTCCCCCCCTTACGGGAGCGGGTTGAGGATATCCAGCCGCTGGCCGAGTATTTCACCGGAAAATACTCCAGCGAGTGGGGGAAGGAGGTCGCCCCGCCCTCGGAGGGTGCATTGAGGGCGCTCAGCCTGTACGGTTGGCCTGGGAACGTGCGCGAGATGGAAAACGTGATCGAGCGGGCCGTGGCGCTGAACGCCACGGGCCGGATCGAGATGGACGACTTGCCGCCGGAGATCGTCTATGGCGCGCCGGAGAGGAGTTCGGGTGTCCCCAGCCTTGCGGCTGGGGCCCGTGGCGATCTGGATGGGGCGGTGTCGTCGCTCGAGAGAGAGATGATCGGAAAGGCATTGAGGGAAGCCGATGGCGTCAAGGCGCGCGCCGCGAAACTCCTGGGGATCAGCGAGCGGAACTTGTGGTACAAGTTGAAGAAGTACGGGATCATGTGAACCGCGGAGCAGTTGTTTTACAAAGAGTAAAAGAGGAAAAGAGAGACCAAGAAAACCGCTGGAATCCACGCCCCAAAGGGGCCCCTTCGGGGGATCGCCGGCGATTTCTTTATGTCGCCCCTTCCCCGTTTCTCCGTCTCATACTTTGGGATTTGGGGTTTGGGAGTTGGGATTTTGCAAAGGGTTTGCTTGCCCGCCCCAAGGGATCCCTTTGGGACGAGGCCGGTTGGCAGGCGGGGGATTTTCCTGCGGCGGTTGGTAAATGGATCAGGTTTATGACAAGACCCTGTAAATATTTTACATATTGCGTGGAAGCGTGCGCAGTCGGAGCGCTGTTCCTCCCCTCGTCGGCATTGGGGTATATCGGGCCGGGCGCGGGATTCGCTTTCCTGAGCTCGTTCATCTTTATCCTCGGCGGGATTCTCCTGGCGATCGTCGTGCTGCTGACTCTTCCGGTGAGATTGTGCGTGAGGAAGCTCCGGTCGAAAAAAGCGCTCTCCGCCGCGCGCGTCGGGCGGCTGATCATCGTCGGTCTTGACGGTCTGGATCCAGAGCTCGCAGTTTCTTATATGAACGAGGGGAAGCTTCCGAACCTCTCGGCCATGCGCCGGGAGGGTTGTTTCTCGCCCCTACGCACGACCAATCCCCCGATATCGCCGGTCGCATGGTCGTCGTTCATGACGGGCGTCAATCCTGGGAAGCATAACATCTTTGATTTCCTAAGCCGTAATGCAAAGACCTACATGCCTTCCCTCTCCTCGGCGGAGATCGCGGAGACGGCCAGGTCGGTGGGTTTAGGCAGGTGGCAACTCCCCATAGGGAAGCCCCGGATCAAGATGTTGCGGAAGAGCGTTCCATTTTGGAAGATCCTAGGTGAACATGGGGTCCCTAGCATCGTACTGAAGGTCCCGATCACGTTTCCTCCGGAGAGATTTAAGGGTTTGCTCCTCTCTGGGCTGTGCACGCCGGATCTTAAGGGCTCACAGGGGACGTTCGCCTTCTACACCGATGCGGCGTCGCACGAGACGTCATATACGGGAGGCTTTCTTGTGCGCCTCGATGGGCATGGCCCTGTTTATGACGCGTTTATCTCCGGCCCGCGGGACCCGTTCAAGCCGGATAGGGATTTGCGAATTCCCCTGAGGATCATGGTGGACGGGGAAGGGAAGACGGCGACGTTGACGATCGGGCGTGCCAAGTGGACGCTTCGCGAGGGTGAGATGACGGATTGGATCCGCCTGAAATTCAAGGCGGGTCTTGCTACGACGATCACCGGGATCGCCCACTTTTTCCTGAAACGTACGACGCCGTCCCTTGAGCTTTATCTTTCCCCCATCCATATCGACCCCGAGAAACCGGCGCTACCCGTTTCACATCCGCTGATATACTCCGTGTATCTGAGTAAAATTGCGGGGCCTTTCGCAACGCTGGGCTTACCGCAAGACACCTGGGCCCTCAACGAGAAGGTTTTAACCGATGACGCGTTCCTCCAGCAGACGTACCGTATGCACGCCGAGCTCGAAGAGATATTTTTCCGTTCAATGGCGCAAGTGAATCGGGGTGTTCTCTGCTGCGTCTTCGACGCCACCGACGCCATCCAGCACGAATTCTGGCGCTATCTCGACACGGGCCATCCGGCGCTTCCGGAAGGCCAGCCCTCCCGCCCGTCAATAATTGCGGATCTCTATGCAAGAATGGACGAGCTTGTCGGCCGCGTAAGGAAACAGCTCTCGCCCGGAGACGTTCTGGTCGTCCTCTCCGATCACGGGTTCAAGACGTTCCGCAGGGGTGTGAACGTCAACGCCTGGCTCCATAAAAACGGATACCTTAGCATGAAAGACAATGCCACGACGTGCGGTGAATGGTTTAAGGGCGTCGATTGGCGGAAGACGAAGGCATACGCCCTCGGGCTATCGGGCATCTACCTGAACCTCAAGGGGAGGGAGGCCGAAGGGCTCGTCGATCCACGCGATGCCGAGGCGATAAAAAGGGAGATTGCCGGAAAGATTCAGGGGCTAAAGGACGAGCGGTCAGGCGACACCCCGATCGCCGCGGTCTACGACACGCGCGAGATCTATCGCGGGCCGTACGCCGAAAACGCACCCGATCTTATCGTCGGCTACCGGCCGGGTTATCGGGCATCGTGGGAGTCGGTCACCGGGCGGGTGGGCGCCGAAGTAATCGAGGACAATGAGAGGGCATGGAGCGCGGACCACTGCATCGACCACCGGTTCGTTCCCGGGGTGTTATTTTGCAACCGGAGGATCGGCTCTAGCGCGCCCCACATCCAGGACATCGCTCCAACGGTCCTCGACCTCTTCGGCATCGCGCCGCCGGTGTACATGGACGGGAAGGTGTTGGGGGTGGAGCTTTAATCCGGATTATTCATCTCGTTTGAAATGTGAGATGAATAATCCACCCTACGGGGTTAACCCCGCACCGACTAGTCTGGTGCGGAATGTTGGCAGTTTTGCATAACTATTTACGCTACAGTAAGTATTTATCGGCCGATCAAAGTTGATGAATAGATCAGGTTAATAGCTCACCGCAGAGTACGCAGAGAAAACAAGGCAGTTGTTTTACAAAGAGTAAAAGAGGGAAAGAGAAATCGAGAGAACTGTTGGAATCCACGTCCCGAAGGGATCCCGTTGGGACGTGGATAAGAACGTTGAAAGTTGGAGTATGGCATCGGTGGTTAGTGAGTAGGCCAGGTTAACTTTTACTCTTTGTGGAAGTAAAAAGTGCAATCATGAAAAGAATGTTAATTTTGGGGACGGTTCTCCTTTCCTGTCTCCTGTCGCTGAACTGCGGCCGTCGTGCGGAGTGGGCCGGGGATAAGAAAGTGATCGTCCTCGGATTCGACGGAATGGACCCGAGGATCGTGCGGGAGATGTTCGCAAAAGGCAAACTCCCGAACTTGAGGAAATTGGCCGAGATGGGGGGCTTCAAAGACCTCTGGTCGAGCATACCGCCCCAGAGCCCCGTCGCCTGGTCCAACTTCATCACCGGGAAAAACCCCGGGGGGCATGCGATCTTTGATTTCGTCCACAGGGATCCCTCCACCTACCTTCCCTATCTCTCGACCTCCGAGACGATCCCTCCCATGCGCACGCTTAAGGTCGGCGAATATGTAATACCCTTATCGAGCGGGTCCGTGGTATTGAAGAGACAGGGGAAGGCGTTCTGGGAGTATTTGTCCGAGAAGGGAATCCCAGCGGTCATATTCAAGATACCGTCGAACTTCCCTCCCGTGGAGTGCGGGGCGAAGAGCGTATCCGGGATGGGAACTCCCGACCTGATGGGGACCTACGGAATCTACCAATACTTCACGACGTGCGCCTCCGATATCCCCAAGGATCCGTCGGGGGCCGAATTCACCCGCGTTAGTTGTGTGGGCGACGTTGTCCGGTCCTCGATCGCCGGCCCGCGCAACAGCTACAAGAAGGGATCTCCTAAGATCACGGTCGATTTCACCGCCTGCCTTGATCCGCTGCAGCGCATGGCGAGGATCGACCTTCCCGGGCAGCGCATCATCCTTTCTCAGGGGGAATGGAGCGACTGGATCGTCCTGGACTTCCCGACGCTGCCGCTGGTCCCCTCCGTGAAAGGGATCTGCCGGTTTTATCTAAAGGAGGTCGCTCCGCATTTCAGGCTCTACGTGACGCCGATCAACATAGACCCGAAACATCCGGCCCTGCCGATCGACACGCCAAAAGGGTATGCCAAGGAGATCGCCGACAATGTCGGTTATTTCTACACGCAGGGCATGCCGGAGAACACCAAGACCCTGACGAACGACACCTTTACCACGGACGAGTTCTACACGCAGTTCCATATGGTCCTCGAAGAGAACCACCGCCTCTTCGACTACCTCTTCTCGAAGTTCACGCGGGGTTTCTTCTTCTATTACTATTCGAGCACCGATTTGGGCACGCACATCTTCTGGCACCTCCGGGATAGGAACCACCAGATGTATGACGCCGCCGCGAGAGAGCGGCTCGGGGACGTCATCGAAAATATTTACGAGGAGATGGATAAGACGGTCGCTAAGGTGTTTGCGAGATTCGATGATCGCACGACGCTCATAGTCATGTCCGACCACGGCTTCGGTCCCTATTATAAATCTTTCAGCCTCAACACGTGGCTGATGCAGAATGGCTACCTTACTCTCAGGGACGGCGCGGCAACCGGCTCCCTCTTTAAGAACGTCGACTGGGGGAGGACGAGGGCATATGCGCTCGGGCTGAACTCTCTTTATCTCAACCTCCGCGGCAGGGAGAGAAACGGCATCGTCCCTTCCGGCGCCGAGGCTGAGGCGCTCCAGAAAGAGATCAAGGAAAAGCTCGAAAAGGTGACCGATCCAGCGAATGGCGCGAGGGTGGTGAAGTGCGCGCACATTGCGAAAGATGTTTATTCGGGGGAATACGTCGGCGCGGCGCCCGATATCATCGTGGGCTATGACTGGGGATACCGGACGTCGTGGGAGAGCGCGCTTGGCGACGTCATGGCGGAGCTCATCGCGGTGAGCAAAGAGAAGTGGAGCGGCGACCACTGCGGGGCGACGGGGGTGGTGCCAGGCGTCCTGTTCGCCAGCAGCAAGATAGCGTTGGCGCAACCGCACCTGTACGACCTCGCGCCGACGATACTGGCCGAGTTCGGGATTGAGAAACCGAAAGATATGGTGGGGAATGACGTATTTCAAGCCCCGCCCGGATCCAGTGACAATATCAAGGCATTGCCGTATATGTGAGAAGAGAGAGGGCGTGAAATAATTGAAAGCATCTACAAACTGTCATTGCGAGCGGAGCGCGGCAATCTCGTTTTTAAGCGGTCGCAAAGAGATTGCCGCGTCATCCCATACAACGGGGCTTCCTCGCAATGACACAGTCTCGATTTTTTCACACCTTCTGAGAAATACGAAGGGAGAGGGATGCAATGGCTAAAATCGGGATAGATAATGATTTGTACGAGAAGCTGGGAAAGTGCGCCGCGGCGGCGGGCTATTCCAGTGCGGAGGAATTCATTGTGCACGTTCTCGAAAAAGCCGCCGCAGGCATCGGCTCGGGCGACGATGCCGAAAAGGTGAAGGAGAAACTTCGGGGGCTGGGGTACTTGTCGTGAAGCGTACATCGCACTTCGTACATCGAATAACGAAGTACGAACGACGAAGTACGAATCATGTGATTGGGATTTTATATGAACACATTCTTCAACATCCTAACACGGGTCTTTGACGTCGTTCTTGCTCCATTCCAAAAAGCGGCGCCGGTATGGGGTGTGGCATTCCTGGCTTTGCTCACCGCGGTCGTCATCTTGGCGGTGTATAAGTTGGTATCGAATCAGATTGCGATCGCGCGGCTCAAGAGACAGGTCCAGGGCCATTTCCTCGGGATATATCTTTTCAGGGACGATCCGTCACAGGTGATCAAGTCTCTGGGGAATGTGTGCGCATGCTCTCTCCGCTACGTCGGCTACTCGCTCGTTCCTCTTGCAGTGGTGCTGGCGCCGATCGCGCTCATTTGCATCCAGATGCAGTTGCGCTATGGACACGCAAGCCCGATGCCCGGCGACAGGTTCATCGCGTCGTTGGACGCATTGCCCGGCATGGCACTGACGGCGGAAGGGGTGCGGCTTACTACCTCGCCCGGCCTTGAGTTGGAGACGCCGCCGATGCGCATTCCGGGAAAGGGAGAACTGGATTGGAGGATCGGGGTCAAGGAGACCGGGGACCAGTATCTTGAGTTTGTCGTTGGAGGCCTCGACATACGGAAAGAAATCGTCATCGACAACGGGGTGCAGAGGCTGTATCCCGTGACTGCGAAGAAGTCGTTCCTTAACAGTCTCGTCAATCCTGGCGATCGACCCCTCCCTGCTGATTCCCCGGCGTATTCCATCTCGGTAGAGTATCGGTCCTCCAGGATCAATTTATTCGGCATACGGATGCACTGGAGCATTGCCTACTTCCTGATGGCGATCATCTTTGGTATGCTTCTCAAACGTTTTATCGGGGTGGAGTTTTGATTTTCCACCGCACGTTATAACTGTAATTTTGGGATTTGGGGTTTTGGATTTTGGATTTCATAATATGGATTATTTAACCGAACTGGAAAGCAGGACGATATACGTCGTCAGAGAGGCCTATAGCAGGTTCCCCCGCATGGGGATGCTATGGTCGATCGGGAAGGATTCCACCTCCCTGCTCTGGATGATACGGAAGGCGTTCTTTGGCGATATACCATTTCCGATCATCCACATAGATACGGGATATAAATTCAAGGAGATTTACGAGTTCCGCGATCGCTACGCGAGGGAGTGGGGGCTCGACCTGAAGATCGCGCGGAACGAAAAGGCGCTCTCGGCGGGAATGGGCCCCGGCAAGGGATCCAAGCTCGATTGCTGCCATGCCCTGAAGACGCAGGCACTGAAGGATTTTATCGCCGGGGAGAAGCTTGATGCGATCCTCTTGGGGATCCGAAGGGACGAGCACGGGATACGCGCCAAGGAGCGTTATTTTTCCCCCCGTGACGAGCAGTTCCAATGGAACTATCAGGACCAGCCGCCGGAGCTCTGGGACCAGTTCAAGTCGAGCGCGGAGGGGCACCACCACCTGAGGGTCCACCCGATCCTGCACATGACCGAGCTCGACATCTGGCGCTATGTCAAGCGGGAGAACATCCCCATCGTGGACCTCTACTTCGCGAAGGGCGGCAAGCGCTACCGCTCCATCGGCTGTGCGTGCTGTTGCTCCACCGTTGATTCGGATGCGGACACGATCGACAAAATCATCCATGAGATTGAGACGACGGACATCTCAGAACGGGCGGGGCGGGCGCAGGACAAGGAAGACGCGTACACGATGCAGAAGCTGCGGGCGCTGGGGTATATGTGAGAGACGGCGGAAAGTGTAAGGTGTAAAGTTGAAAGAAGATCAAAGGGCGGCGCGTGAAAGCATGAAGATCGTCATCGTGGGGCATATGGACCACGGCAAGTCCACCCTCATCGGGCGGCTGCTGTACGATACCGGTTCGCTGCCTCCCGACAGGATGGAGGTCATCCGGCAAACCTGCGAGGGGATGGGGAAGCCGGTTGAGTTCGCATTCGTGATGGACCACCTCCGGGAGGAGCGTGAGCGGGGGATGACCATCGACACCGCCCAGACGTTTTTCAGGACTTCCACGCGGGACTACGTCATCATAGACGCGCCTGGCCACAAGGAGTTTATGAAGAACATGATCACCGGGGCGAGCCAGGCGGAGACGTCGATCCTCGTCATCGACGTGAACGAAGGGGTGATGGAGCAGACGAGGCGCCATGCCTACGTTCTCGGCATGCTGAACCTTAGGCGCAATATCCTGGTCCTTAACAAGATGGACCTCGTCGGGTTCGGCAAGGAGAGATTTGAGGAGGTCCGCGACGAAATCGCCGCATTCCTAAAACGGCTGGACATCGCGCCCTCTTTCGTCATTCCGGTTTCCGGGACCGGGGGCGACAACTTCGCCTCTCATTCGGAAAAGATGCCGTGGTATACGGGCCCGACGATCCTTGAGGCCCTCGATGCCCTGGAGAAGGACAAGGATATACATGAGAAGCCGCTCCGGATGCCCGTCCAGGACGTGTATCTGCGGGGGGGCCGGAAGATCGTGGCGGGGAGGATAGAGTCCGGCCGGTTCGCCGAGGGTGACGAGATCACCATTTTCCCCGATCGGCGGGAGGCGAGGATCGCGCAGGTTCTCGAGTTCGGCAGAGAACGGAGCGATGCTGTGGCGGGTGAGAGCATCGGTATTGTGCTATCGGGGGACGGCGCGGTGAAGCGCGGGGACGTCCTGGGCTCTTCCGATAACGCGCCGAGGCTGGAACGGAGGCTCGCCGCGAGCCTCTTCTGGATGTCGCCCCGGCCTTTTACGCTCGGCGAGACGCTTACATTACGGGCGAACACGCAGGAGCGGCGATGCTCGATCAGTGAGATACGAAAGAGGATCGATTCCTCGACGCTCGATACGGTTGAGGAACGTGCGCGCGCGCTTAATGAAACCGAGGTGGGTGAAGTCGTCATCGAAATGGGGCGCCCGCTGGCGTTCGAGCTGTTTTCGTTTATCCCCGAGATGGGCCGTTTCGTCCTGGAACGCGGGAATGATATTGTAGCGGGGGTCATCATTACACATTCAGCGTGAGGCGTAGGGCTGATTGAAATCCCAAATCCCCCGACTACGCCAAGGCTCCGCCGGGCAGGCAAATCTCTTGTGAAATCCCAAATCCCAAATCCCAAATCCCAAAATAAGAACCGAGCCGTTATCATCGGTCTCGACGGTGTTCCCCATGAGCTGATCGTGCGCTTTGCGGCCGACGGAACCATGCCGAACATGGGGAAGATCCTTTCCTCCGGCGAGATGAGGAGGATGGAATCGTCCATACCCGACGTCTCATGCGTGGCATGGGGCACGGTGATCACTGGTAAGAATCCCGGCGAGCATGGCATCTATGGGTTCATGAATCTATCGCCGGGGACGTACCGCTTCGCGTTCCCCACGTTCAACGACCTCCAGGCCGCGCCCCTCTGGGAGAGGCTCCCTATTGGGCGCTCAGTCATTTTAAACGTCCCGGGAACGTACCCCGCCCGCGCCCTCGATGGGGTGATGATTTCCGGTTTCGTCGCGATTGACATCGATCGGGCGGTCTATCCCAAGAGCCTCCTTCCGAAACTACGGGAACTCGGCTACCGGATAGACGTGGACGCGGCAAAGGGGCATACCGACATGGCCGCATTCCTCCGTGATTGCGAGGAGACGCTCGATGCTCGGATCAGGGCGTTCCGTTACCTCTGGGAGCGGGAGGAGTGCGGGCTTTTCTTCATTGTCTTTACCAGCACGGACCGCCTCAGTCATTTCCTCTTTGAGGCATGCGGGAAAACGGATCATCCCTACCACGAGGCGTTCCGTGGGCATTTTAAGAGGATAGACGAAATCATCGGTGAGATATACGATGGGCTGGGGGAAGACGATCTTTTTATGATGCTCTCCGATCACGGGTTTGGGACGATCGAGAGCGAGGTCAACGTGAATTATTTCTTGAAAGAAAAGGGGTTCCTTCATATAGTAAATCCGACTGTTGACTCGTTCGAAGGAGTAGGGGAGGGATCGCGCGCCTTTGCCCTCGACCCCGCGCGGATATACGTGAACGCGGCGGGAAGGTACCCGAGGGGCTGCGTTAGCGATAAGGACAGGGCGCGGGTCGTGGACGATCTCGAAGCGGCCTTCGGAGAGCTTAAGGTAAGCGGCCGGCCCGTGGTGCGGCGGCTGTGCAGACGCGAAGATACGTTCTTCGGCCCCTACACGGACCGTGCTCCCGACCTGGTTGTTTTGCCTCAGCGCGGCTTTGACCTGAAGGCCAGGCTGGCGGCGAATCAGCTTGCCACGCGGGGCGTATTCACGGGGGCTCACACGCAGGATAATGCCTTTCTCTTTGTGCGATCGAACCGGTTGGAAAATTCCGCCGTTCCCGCCCGTCCCTGGGTGGGGGATGTCTGTGGTATCATAGAGAATGGTACCGGCGGAAGCGGACCGAGGACGTGACGGCCGCCGGCGCGACCGTTTGACATGCATCTACAGGAGGTGTGCCGTGGCGACACAAAGGAGATTCCTGGGCGCGCTCTGCTCGACCTGCGAGAACGTGACCTCTACGCTTGATTATCACGAGGCGCTGCGTTCAGTGGTTGATAAAGCGGCTAAATGCTTGAGGGCCAAGGCAAGCTCGATAAGGATCCTGGATAAAACGGGGAAGATCCTCGAGAGCGTGGCTTCCTGTGGACTCTCGCGGAAGTATCTGCAAAAGGGTCTGGTAGCCCTAGAGAAAAGCCCTCTCGACAGGGCTGTGCTTAAAGGGCGGATAGTGCAGATCAGGAGCATGGCGACGGACAAGAGGATCCAATACCGCGCCGAGGCAAAACGCGAGGGGATTGCGTCGCTCTTGTGCGTCCCTCTTAAGTTCAGGGGGAGGATGCTTGGCGTGCTCCGCCTCTATACGAATAAAGAACACGTGTTCAGCCCCGACGAAATCGTCTTGATAGAGACGTTTGCGGCGCAGGGGGCCGTGGTTATAAAGAATTCGCAGCGGTACGGGAGGCTGAAGACGCTCAGTGAAATAGGGAGGAAGATCGCCTCGCAACTGGATATCGAAAGCGTGCTCACGATGATATGCGAGCATGCGACGAAAGACATGTCCGCGAAGGGCGCCTCCATTATGTTGATCAATAGAGACTCCGGGCGTCTTGAGGTGGCTGCCACCCATGGCCTCAGCGGACGATTCACCCGCAAGGGCCCCGTGAGCGTCGACAAGTCGGTGCGCGAATGCCTCGAGGGTAAGAACGTGGTGATCGAGGATACGGCCGGAGACAAGCGCCTCCAATATCCGCGCGAGTTGAAGAGGGAGGGGATCAAGTCGTTGGTTTGCATCCCCCTCAAGCTCAAGGGCAAAATGGTGGGGACGCTTAGGGTCTACACCGGCTACGGGTACGTGTATGACCGCGAGGATCTCGAGTTCCTCAACATACTTGGGGATTTTGGCGTGGTCGCGCTCGAAAACGCGCGACTGTACGAACATACAAAGAGGGCTTACGACGATCTCACGGAAGACGTCTGGAAATGGTACGGCTGGGGAGAGAGACACCCGACGCTGTAGCACGGCGTGGATCGATTTTTTGACCATGTCCTAACAGGATCTCTTCGTGGGAATAGTATCCAACACAATTCGAAACGGCGAGTGGGAGAATCGGAGAGCCGGCGATTGTCATTGTGTCGCCCGCTCTCCTGCTCTCCGTTTCTCCGTCTCGCACTTTGGGGTGTGTTACAAGGGGAGGAGCAATGACCGGGTACGTTGTCTCCGCGCGCGAGTTGATGAGCTGGTGCGCGGATCTGATGGGGGAATTCACCGTCATCGGGCCCGTGCTTACCAAGCGGGGGCAGACGGTTTTTGAGAAGGTTGACAGCACCGACCGGCTCTTCCTGGAATACCGTTCCACGATGCTCGCTCCCCGCCGGTTCATCTATCCTTCCTGCCGGACGCTTCTGGAGATGGGACGGGATCCGAATCAATGCGTACCTGCGTCAGCCGGCGATGCGGCCCATCCCCTTCTTTTCGCGGTCCATCCGTGCGACATGCATGCGATCTCCGTGTTGGATAAGGTCTTGCTCGGCGATTACCGCGATCCTCATTATGAAAAAATGCGGAGAGACACCGTTACGATTGTGTTGAATTGCGGCCGGGCGTGCGAGAAGGGCTTTTGCGCATCGATGGGGACTGGGCCTTTTCTGAAATTACGCGAGGGGTATGACGTCGAGCTGACGCGGCTGCATCCCGATGGCGGAGACACTATTTACCTCGTGGAGTGCGGATCTCAGCGCGGTAGAGGGCTTGTCGAGCGCGGCAGGCGCATGAGGAAAGCGGATAAGGAAGCGTTGGCGGAGAAGGTTGGAAGAGAGGCCGAGGCTGGCCGCTCGTTCGTGAAGCGCCTGGATACGGACGGCCTGGTCGATCTCCTAGCGGGGAATCTCGATCACGCCGTCTATCGGCGGACGGCCGAGCAGAAATGCCTGGGATGCGCCAATTGCACGATGGTGTGCCCGACCTGTTTCTGCTATAACATCGGCGATGAGACGTCTTTCGATCTCAAACGCTCCGTCAGGAAGCGGCAGTGGGATTCGTGCCAGACGTTGAATTTCGCGAAGGTGCACGGTGGGAACTTCCGTTCCTCGCGCGAGGCGCGCCTGAGGCAGTTCGTGACCCACAAACTCTGCACATGGGTTGAGCAGTATGGATGTTTCGGATGCGTCGGATGCGGCCGGTGCATGACGTGGTGCCCCACCGGAATCGACCTTGCCGAGATGGCCGGAGAAATACGGGAAGACGATCAACGGGGGCGGGCGAGATGAAAGCGCAAGCAAAGAATTCCCTCATGCCGCGCGCTGCGGTCGTAAAGAAGAGGGTTCTTGAGAACCCGGATACGGTTTCATTGACATTGGCCCTTGCGGATGGGGAGAACTATTCGTTTCATGCGGGTCAATTCAACATGCTGGGACTGCCCGGCTTCGGCGAGGCGCCGATCTCCTTCAGCTCTCTCATTACCGATGGGGGGGAGTTCGTTCACACCATACGGCTGGTGGGGAACGTGACACGGGAGATTTGTAACCGGCGCGTCGGCGATCTGGTGCAGCTCCGCGGCCCCTTCGGCAACGGCTGGCCCGTGGAGAAGGCGTACGGCAAAAATCTCGTCATCGTTGCGGGCGGTATCGGCATGGCGCCGCTCCGGCCGGTGATTTATCACGTCGTTCGGGACAGGAAGAAATTCGGGCGGGTATTCCTGCTTTACGGTGCCCGGACCGTGGGCGACATCCTGTACGGTAAAGAGCTCAAAAAATGGGGGAGCGTGCATGATGTAGCCGTGCGCCTATCGGTCGATGAAGCGCCGCCGAAAGCGCAAGCCGGGTTGCACGTGGGCGTAGTGACGACCCTTTTCGACCTGATCGATGCGCCCCTGCAGGATTCGGTCACCTTCACCTGCGGGCCGGAGATCATGATGCGTTTCGTCGCCCGGCAGATCCTCTTGAAAGGGCAGAGGCCCTGCGATATCTTCGTCTCGCTGGAGAGGCGGATGAAGTGCGGTATCGGCCACTGCGGGCATTGCCAGATAGGCGCTAAATACGTTTGCAAGGATGGGCCTGTGTTTCCATACGGCGATATAAAGAGGTTTGTGGATACGCTGTTATGAAAAAATCCCAAATCCCAAATCCCAAATCCCAAGGGAAAATCCCAAATTCTCCGCCCAAGGCTGATCCGCCGCTGGCGGACAAACCCCAAATCCCAATGGGGAAAAAGCCCAAGATCGGCATATTCAAGTACAGTTGCTGCGCCGGGTGCGAGTTTCAGTTGATCTATTTCCAGAAGCATATCCTGGAAACCCTGGGGGCGGTGGAGATCGTCTATTGCAGGATGTTGCAATCGGGGGGAGCGGAGGAGGGGCCGTTCGACGTCGCGTTGGTCGAAGGGGCGATTACCGAGGAATGGCAGGCGGCCCAGTTGAAAAGGGTGCGCAAGGCGAGCCGGTGCCTGATCGCCATCGGCTCCTGCGCCGTTTGCGGCGGTATACCGGCGATCAAAAATACGTCGATGGAATCGGACGTGGAAAAGAGGGTCTACTCGGACAGGTCCGTCATCCACTCAGGCATAGCAAGGCCCATTTCGCAACTCGTGGAGGTGGATGGAGCGGTGCGGGGCTGCCCGATGGGGGAGAGGGACCTGGCGGAGCTTGTCACCTCGTTGTTGCTTGGCAAGCGACCCGATTTTCTCGAGTACTGCGTTTGTGTCGAATGCAAACTCAAGGGGACGATCTGCGTATTGACGGCGTACGGCGAGCCATGCATGGGGCCCGTCACGGCCGCGGGCTGCGGCGCGCTCTGCCCGTCCAGGGAACGCCCATGTTATTCGTGCTGGGGACCGATGCAGGACGCGAATGCCAAGGCATTGGCGGTTCGGTTCAAGGAGATGGGTTTGAGCAGGGAAGACGTCTTCAGAAAATTCACGGAATTCGGCGAGCCGGCGGAGGAGTTTAACCTCAGCCCCAACGGGGCCGCTAAACGGGCACATTAAAACCACATCCCAAAGGGTCCCCTTCGGGGGAGGCCACTGAGAGCACAGAGAAATAAACCTCAGATTATTTTTTACCACGGTTGAACACGGATAAATACAGATTATTTCTTGTTCCAGAAACCGGAAACGAGAAACTGTTGTTGCTGTAGTAAATCTCTGTGTCCTCAGTGATTACTTCTCCGTGTCCTCTGTGGTTATACATTAATATTGGGATTTGGGATTTTTCAGGGGAGAAGCCATGAGCCACAAGGAGCATATCGACATAGATTACCTCGCGAGGGTCGAGGGTGAGACTGCCATCAGGATAGAGTTGAAGAAGGGGACCCCCATCGAGCTCAAGATCTTCGAGCCTCCGCGATTTTTTGAGGGGATGCTGGTTGGAAGGAGGTACGACGAGGTCGGCGATATCGTTTCGAGGATATGCGGCATATGCCCCGTCTCGCACATGACCACGGCGATCCTCGCCATTGAAAAGGCGATGGGCATCGAGGTGAGCCCCCAGACGAAGGTCATGCGAAACGTAATGACCTTGAGCCAGGTCGTCGCAAGCCACCTGATACACCTCTACATGCTCGCCATGCCGGATTACTATGGATGCAGCGGGGTCGTTGACATGCTCCCCCAATTCAAGGGAGAGATCGACCGTCTGTTGAAAATGAAAGAGGTGATGAACGGCCTGACGTCGCTCATCGGCGGAAGGGCGTTGCATCCGGTCACCCATATGCCGGGTGGGTTCACCTGCATCCCCGATGACGCGGATCGCCGGGCGGCCATCGTGAAACTCAAGGAGATATTGCCCGATGCGGAGAGGGTGTTGGAGGTCGTCGCGCAGTTCCAGGCGGCCGATTTTCATCCCGCTTCCGAGTACGTGGCGCTGCAGGGGAGTGGTGAGTATACGTTCAACGAGGGAAGGATCGTATCGACCAAGGGGCTGGATATTTCCGTCGACGAATACGAGCGGCATTTTAAGGAATCCCAGGTGCCCTACGCGATGGCAAAGCAGTCGGTGATACGGGCGCGCGGTCCGTTCATGGTGGGCGCTCTTGCCAGGACAAATCTTAAGTCCGACGATCTCCAGGACGAGACGAAGGCGCTTGCTAAGAAGATCGGCTTTTCGACCCCTTGTGATAATCCTTATTACAACAACCTGGCCCAGGCGCTGGAGCTGTACGACGGGGTGCTGAGATGCATACGGTTGCTGGAGTCGCATTCATTTGAGGATGAGAAGAGACACGTGAAGGTCAGGTCGGGCGAGGGTGGGGCCATCACGGAAGCCCCACGCGGGCTTCTTTATCACTGGTACAGGATCGATGGGAAGGGGATCGTCGAAAAGGCCAACCTCGTGACCCCCACGTCGCACAATTTCCTCAACATCGAGAAGGATTTGAAACAGTTGGTGGACGAAAACGTTCACAGGAGCAGGGATGAGATACGGCTCATGTGCGAACAGTTGCTTAGGGCCTACGATCCCTGCTTCTCCTGCTCGGTGCACTGAGGAGAGGATAATGACGAAGCCAAGCGCGTATCGGCGTCAGGCGTAGGGCGTGACGGCGTTGTTATTGGGATTTGTCCGCCATAGGCGGATCAGCCTTCGGCGGAGGATTTGGGATTTATTGGTGCTTCCCCCCGCCCAATCTCCCGACCCGCAAACTCCACCAGAGAATCGCAAACAAGCTCCACCACTTCATCCGGTACGCCGTCCCACGCGTTTGATTTCAGCCGCATGTCGCACGGTTCATTGACGTAATCCACCGATATGAATTTCATCGCCTCCGTGAGGGCGATCTCCGTCGAAAAGAAGTTCAATCTCGAGATTTCGTGGATCTTGCGGGCGATCCGGTCGATCTCCTGGAGCCCGTACCGCGCCGAATCCTCGGGCAAGAGCCTTTCGGAAACGTGGTGCTTGGGGTCCCACCAGCAGGAAATGACGCCCCCCCCCGCGTAATAGACCCGAAAGTAGGCCTGTCTCCCGTCCAGGCTGCGGGGAACGATGTTCTCCTGTATGAGTAGCTGGTCATGGGCATAATCCTTCCAGGCCGCCATCACCTCCACGAGGGATTTTGCGCCGAGGAGCACGCCATCTCCGCCGCCGCCGTGGGCCGGCTTTATGATGAAAGGGATGCCGACGTTTTCGAGCTTCAGGATGTTCTCGGTGGGGCCGCTTTCATCGAAAAGGGGGAGAATGATCGTATAGGGAACGTTTATCCCGTGGGTGATGAACTCGAGGTGCATCGCGGCCTTATTGCCGGCGATTTCGGCATCACGGGGGTTGTTTACAAAGGGGACGTGCTGCTGTATGAGGCGGTTGACGAGCGGAGAGAATTCCTTGCGCGTGTCCGACGCCCTGTCGAAAAAGACGCCGAAGGAGATCTCGCCGGCGGACGCTGAGTTTTCGACGTCCGCGAGGTTTGCGGGATCGACGATACGGTACGAGACCCGGCGCCGCTGGCACGCCAGCTCCATGGCGGAGATGAAAGCATGGTCGTGCTCCCATTCCCACGCGATGCCAAGGTCGAAGCGCTGGCTCATTTCGGTTTCCACCGTCCGGTGACCGTCGTCGCCGACGTGTTAATCTTCACCCTCCCACGGAGTAATGATAGCATCATCGCGGATCATGTGCAATTGCCGGGGGGCCAAGGGTGGCAGAACACGGAGGAAAGAATAGTAACACTTTCACAAAGAGTAAAAGAGAGAAAGAGGAACAAAAAAACGGCCCGTATCAGTCTCGGGAAGGTAGCCCCCCTCCCCAGCCCTCCCCCTCGGAGGGGGGAGGGTGGAGGTGAAGATCGTTTGGCTCAGAGATTCTTCAACAAACCGGTCCGATCGTTGAACTCGTTGATGAGCTCGTCGATCTGGCCGACCTGGTTATGGACCTCTTCCCAGTATGCGGGGAACCTGTACCACTGCTCGTTTAGCTCGCTAAGCTCGCGCCCCTGCTGCTCGATCCAGGTGTAGTACTTGAGGTTGTGGACCCTCTTCCGGTCCTGGAACGATAGCTCAAGCATCCTGTCGGTTTTGAGCGCCATAAGATAGCGGTGGTAATCCCTCGCGGCGTCCAGTTCCTTGTACTCGCCGAACTGCGCCTTTAGCTCTTTGATGCGGCTGCCGTAGAGCTCCATCGAGTCGGTGAGTACCGTGAGGACGATGTCCCTCTCAGTCAGCTCGTACCACTTGGCGAACTTGATGGAGCAGAGGATGTTTCCCACGCCGGAGATGCCGATGAGGCCGAGCTTGTCGGTCAGCTCTCTGGAGACGCCCTGCTTCTGGAGGTATTTCCTCCCCACGGGCTCGTTGAAGAGCCGGATGATGTTCATGCAGTTCTCGTCATCCGCGTCTATCACCAAGTCTGTGTTGCGCACGTTATGGATCCACGGGACGTGTTTGTCGCCGATCCCCTCGATCCGGTGTCCGCCGAAACCGTTGAGAAGGAGCGTCGGGCACTGCCAGGCCTCGCCCGCGGCGATCTTGCTGGTCGGGAATATTTTCTTCATGTAATCGCCGCATCCGATTGTGCCAGCGGAACCGGTCGTAAGGACGACGCCCGCGTACCGGTCGCCCTTCTTCATCTCTTTTTTGAGCACCTCTTCCATTGCATGGCCGGTGATCTCGTAGTGCCAGAGGTGGTTTCCCATCTCGTCGAACTGGTTGAAGATAACGATGTCGTCCTTGCGGGTCTTCCTGAGCTCCCAGCACTTGTCGTAGATCTCCTTCACGTTCGATTCGCAACCGGGAGTGGCGATGACTTCGCCCGCGACCTGCTTCAGCCATTCGAACCGCTCCTTGCTCATCTCCTCGGGGAGGATGGCGATGGACTCGCAACCGAGCAGGTGGGAGTCGTACGCCCCGCCTCGGCAGTAGTTGCCCGTTGACGGCCAGACCGCCTTCTGCGAAGTGGGGTCGAACTGGCCGGTGACGAGCCTGGGGACGAGGCAGCCAAAGCTGGCCCCTACCTTATGCGCGCCCGTGGGAAACCATTTGCCCGTGAGGCAGATGATCCTGGCGTTGGTGCCGGTGATCTCTCTGGGGAGTTCGAGGTAGTTCACGCCGTCGAAGAGGCCGCCTTTCGGGACAGGCTCGTTTTTCCAGGTGATTCTAAAGAGGTTGGTGGAATCGAAATCCCATAGGCCGATCTTTTTCAGGCGCTGCTTTATTTTGGCCGGTATGGAATCGGGGTCCCGCTGCTCCTTGAACGTCGGGATGATGACATTGCGCTCCTTGCACTGCCGCACCGCTTTTTCAAGCTTCTTTTTGTCAATCCGCAGATCGATCATGTCGCTCCTCCGTATGTGTGGTTTGCGGGCATCCTCGCGCCGCCGACAATTGTGGCATAAAGGGGATTACGCTAACAAATGAAGAGGGGTAAGTCAAAAGTTTTCGCGTGAATTGTCATTGATTTTTGGTGTCATTGATTTTTGATTGACAGGCTGGCCCGGTATCACGTAAACTTCCCAGCTATTATAGTATTGAGAGCGGATGTGTTGCAGAATGAGGGTGTCTGGCACACTCTGAGAAAGGAGGTTGGTGCGGTGATTACCAGAAGGATGAGGGGTAAGGATTTCATCAGCATAATGGATTACAACCTGGAGGAACTCGAGAGCATTTTCGAGGTGGCCCAGTATCTCAAGATGAAGTGGGCTATCGGCGAAACGCACGAACTCCTCAAGGGGAAAACGCTTGGAATGCTTTTCGCGTCGCCTTCTACCAGGACGCGCATCTCGTTTGAAACGGGTATGACGCAGCTCGGCGGGCATGCTCAATACTACAGCCCCGAGCAGCTCCAGCTCAAAAACAAAGAGTCGTGGAAAGACACGGCCGAGATGATCAGCCGGTTCATTGACGGTTTTGCCATCCGGCTCTACAATTTGAAGGCCCAGATGGGCGCCGAGAAGTACGACTACGGCGACGCCAGGGAAGTGCTCTGCGCCATCGCAAAGGATGCGGGCATCCCGGTTCTCAACATGCTCGACGACAAAGAGCACCCCTGCCAGATCATGGCCGATATAATGACGATGAGAGAGAAGTTCGGCCAGGAGTATAAGGAGAAAAAGGTCGTCATGGGATGGGCGTGGGACGATAGGGACAAGTCGGCGGGAGTGCCGCAGACCATGGTCGTGGCCGGCGGCATCCTTGGAATGAACATCGTCCTGGCCTACCCGGACGAGGCGGGCTGTTACGACATAGACCCCGAGTACTTGAAGTTCGCCCAGGACGCCGCAAAGGCATCCGGCGGGAAAATCACGGTGGAGCATGATATATGGAAGGCCTGCAAGGGCGCCGACGTGATCTACTGTAAGAGCTGGGCCCGTAAGCCGGACGTCCACGCCGAGAAGGGGCCGAAGTACGCAAAGGATTGGTGCATTTCCCACAAGCATTTCAAGGCGGCCAATCCGCGGGCCGTCTACATGCACTGCCTGCCCGCGAAGCGCGGTAAGGAAGTGACCGATGATCTCATCGACGATCCGAATATCTCCATCGTGAATGACGAGGCGGAAAACCGCCTGCACGTCCAGAAGGCCATTATGGCGTTGACGATGTGAGAGCGGCAGTGATAGAGTAGAGTTCCCGAAAGAGCGACAGGTGGTAAGCGGATGTGCTTACCACCTGTGCTTTGTGGGCCGTGGGCGGACGGGCGCCAATCAACCATAATTCAGAGAGGAGAGGTGAAAGACACATGGCAGATTTAACGGGAAGAGATCTGGTGTGCACGCAGGAATGGTCGGTAAAGGAGCTGATCAAGGTCCTTGAATTGGCCGAGCAGATGCGCAAGAAGCGCTATGACAAGAAATATACGAAGCTTTTGCTGAACAAAACGTTCTTCATGTTTTTCTACAACCCGTCGGTCCGCACGCGCCAGAGTTTCGAGTGCGCCGCGACGGAGCTGGGCGGCCACGCGCAGTTCCTCGAGCCCAAGTCGATGAGGCTGAAGACCGCGACGACCGCAGGCGAGACGGTTGAGGATGCGGCGAAGGTGATGAGCCGCTACGCATGCGGCCTCGGTATACGGATACTCGAGGACAAGGTGAGCAGGTACGGTGAGGGTGACGAG
Organism: uncultured bacterium; assembly: GCA_964460305.1. GTDB lineage: Bacteria > Auribacterota > Tritonobacteria > UBA1439 > UBA1439 > JAPLCX01. The sequence goes on along the minus strand of CAYWRA010000003.1, from coordinate 25,302 downwards.
CTGCTCCGCGAGTACGCCAAATGGTCCGACATCCCGATCATCAGTATGGCGCACGACAAATTTCATCCCTGCCAGGGGCTTGCGGACGTCATGGGGCTCAGGAAGCACATCGGCAAGAACCTGAAGGGAAAGAAGCTGCTTCAGGTATGGGGTCACGGGGCGCTCGCCCGGTCATGGTGCTCGGTCCAGGAAAGCATCCTCATCTGTTCCCGTCTCGGCATGGACGTTACGCTCGCTCACCCCGATGGGTACGACCTCGATCCAGCGGTGATCGAGCAGGTAAAAAAGAACTGTGCCGATAACAAGGCGAAGTTTAACGTCACCCATGACCCGCGCGAAGGCTACAAGGGAGCCGACGTTGTGTATTCCCGCAACTGGATGACCCCCCACGCCTACGACTCGGGCGAGTTCAACAAGGCCGGCGAGATCGAAAAGGCGCTGAAGTACACGGAGTGGATCTGTGACGCTGCAAAGATGAAGCTCAGCAACAACGCGCTGTTCACCCACCCGATGCCGATCGACCGCGGTCACGAAGTGACCGACGAGGTCGCAAGCGGGCCGCGCTCGATCATCTACGACGTCGCTGAGAACCGCCTGCACGTCCAGAAGGCGATCATGGCGCTCACAATGGCCAAGCTACGGCCGTAAGTTTAAAGTCGAAAGCTTGAAGTGGAGGATGGGACGGTTGTTGTGGTAATCACCCCCGCCAAATCCTCCTCCTTCAAAGGGGGAGGATTTGGGAGGGGGGAGACCCTACCGAAACTGACCTCTCGTGAAGTAAGAGCGCTGATCTTTACACTTTCAGCTTTTGGCTGTTTTCGCCGCGTCCGGGGAAACCGATATGGATCCATGTATGGTGCAGCACTGGCTCGTTTGGAGCATCCTGACGGCGCTATTGATGTTGGGCGCATGGATGAAAATGGGTTCATATCTGTTCTATCTCGGGCTCGCGGCCGTTATCGCGTTGGTGGAGGCGGTGTACCGATTCAGAGTGTCGGTTCAGATTCTGAGTTTTGTGGTGGCAACCATCGTCCTTGTGTGCGGCAGTTGGGCGATCTCCGCTCGCATACAGAAGAGAAAGTCCGGCGGTTCCGGCACGCGCCCCCCACGCGGGGGATGACGCTGATATTGGGATTTGGGGTTTGGGATTTTTCCCTTGGGATTTCCAATAAGGAGGTAGGTTCACGATGAGAAAAGTGATTGTGGTGGCGTTGGGAGGCAACGCGATCAAGCAGGCCGACGAGAAGGGCACGGCCGAAGAACAGTTCAGGAACGTCGAGATCACCTCAGCCCAGCTTGTGAGCATGTTGAAGTTCGGACACAGGCTCGTGATCACCCACGGCAACGGCCCGCAGGCGGGGAACTTGCTCCTCCAGCAGGAGGCCGCTACCGACGAGGTGCCAGCGCAGCCGCTTGACATAGTAGGGGCGATGACGCAGGGGCAGATCGGCTACATGTTCCAGCAGACGATGCAGAACATGCTCTGGAAGGAGAAGCTCCCGCTCCCCGTGGTATCCATCGTGAACCAGGTGCTCGTGAGCGAGGACGATCCGGACTATCAGGACCCGACAAAGCCCGTGGGCCCGTTCTATACCGAGGAAGAAGCCGCCCGGATAAAGAAGGAGCGGCCTGACTACGTGATCAAGGAGGTCAAGCCGAAGAGCGTCGCGAAACGGTTTCGGCGCGTCGTGGCTTCTCCCGACCCGATCAGGAACATGGAGTACGTCGCCGTACGGCGGATGGTGGATTCGGGGATCGTCGTCATCGCCTCTGGCGGCGGCGGCGTGCCGGTGGTGTACGATAAAAACGACAACCTTCGGGGGACCGCGGCCGTCATTGACAAGGACAAGGCGGGGGAGCGCCTCGCTGAGGTCGTCGGCGCCGACATTTTCCTCGTCCTCACGGACGTGGATGCCGCGCGGATCAACTTCGGGACCCCTCAGGAAAAGCCGGTAAGAAACGTCACTCTCTCAGAAATGAAAAAGCTCTACAAGGAGGGGCATTTCAAAGCGGGGAGCATGGGGCCGAAAGTGCTGGCCTGCATCCGGTTTGTCGAATGGGGCGGCGAGTGCGCCATCATCACCAGTCTGGACAAAGCGGTCGACGCCCTCATCGGGAAAGCGGGAACGCGGATCGTTCCGGACCCGGTGAAGGAATAACGGGCGAAGACCAATGCACAACGTCCTCGGATTGAAATGTACCGGCTGCGGCCGGGAGTTTGAGCCGCGCGGCATGCGCTACGTGTGCGACCGCTGTGGGAAAAACCTCGACGTCGTCTACGACTACGGCGCCATCCGCAAGAAGCTCACGCGCGAGACCCTGGCGGAGAACACCGATTTCTCCGTCTGGCGTTACTGGGATCTCTATCCACTGGAAGACTATTCCACGATCATGCCTCTCTCGATAGGGTGGAGCCCGCTCTATCGCGCCGAGGCGCTTGGCCATCTCCTGGGGATGCCAAAGATCCTCCTCAAGGATGACGGGAGAAACCCGAGCGCGTCTTTCAAGGACCGGGCGAGCTCCGTCGCGGTGGCGAAAGCGGTGGAGCTCGGCTTCGACAAGATATGCGGCGCCTCAACCGGCAATGCCGCGTCATCGACCGCGTGTCTCTGCGCAAGCATCGGCCTGAGCCCGATCATTTTCGTCCCCGAGACCGCCCCGAAGGCGAAGATCGCCCAGCTCCTCATCTTCGGCGCGAAGGTGTTCGCCGTGAAGGGGTCGTACGATGACGCATTCGATCTGTGCCTCGAGGCGACAGCGGAATACGGCTGGTACAACCGGAACACCGGTTACAATCCCTATACGCGCGAGGGGAAGAAGAGTTGCTCCTTCGAGATATGCGAGCAGTTGAACTGGGAGGTCCCCGATCTCGTGCTTGTGCCCGTCGGCGACGGCAACATCATCAGCGGTATATGGAAGGGCTTCAAAGACCTGCACGGTGTGGGACTGATCCATAGCCTGCCGGCGCTTGTGGCGGTGCAGTCCGATAAGAGCAACGCCGTGGCGAACGCGGTGAACGGAGACGGCGTGATCCATCCGGTCAAGGCCACGACGGTCGCCGACAGCATATCCGTCGATCTCCCGAGGGACGGCGACATGGCGGTGCGCGCGGTGAAAGAGTCGAAGGGTATGGCGATAACGGTGAGCGACCAGGAGATCCTGGACGCGATACCGCTGCTCGCCCGCACGTCCGGGATATTTGCGGAGCCGGCGGGGGCGACAAGCGTTGCGGGGTTGAAGAAACTCATCGCCGACGGGAAGCTCTCGGGATCGGAGAGGGTTGTATGCCTGATCACCGGGAACGGACTTAAAGATGTCGATACCGCCATGAAGATAGCCGGTCAAACCATCTCCATCGAGCCGGAGCTTGACAGCCTGAAAAAGGCGATCGCCACCGCGGGGATTGAGTAATACGACATTAGGGTTTGGGATTTGGGATTTGGGATTTGGGATTTTTCCGGAGGAGTAGATGAAGAGCAAGGACCTGATCAACATATCCGATCTATCGCGCGCCGAGATATTCGAAATCTTCGCCGAGACGAAGCGCCTGAAGAACGCGCTCAAGAAGGGGAAGCCGACACCGGTGCTCGCGGGAAAAACGCTCGGCATGATCTTCCATAAGCCGTCGACCCGCACCCGCGTCTCGTTCGAGGTGGGGATGTTCCAGCTCGGCGGGCACGCGCTCTATCTCGGGGCCGGCGACCTCCAGCTCGGCCGAGGCGAGACGATCTCGGACACGGCCAAAACGCTCTCCCGATACCTGAACGGTATCATGATCCGCACCTTCAAGCACCAGGACGTGGTCGACCTTGCGGCCCATGCGTCGATCCCCGTGATAAACGGCCTGACCGACCTGAGTCATCCGTGCCAGATCCTAGGCGACATCTACACGATCGCGGAGCGCCTAAAGCTCGATCCCGCAAAGCCGAAGATGAAAGGTGTCAGGATCGTTTTTCTCGGGGACGGCAACAACGTCGCTAATTCCTGGGTCGAAACCGCCGCGAAGCTCGACTTCTCCTTCACGATATGTCCCCCCTCGGGTTACGAACCAAATAGAGAGATCTGGGCCGCTTCGAAGAAGGAGGGGGCGAAGATCGCCATCGAGCGCGACCCGTCAAAGGCGGTCAGCGGCGCCGACATCATCTATACCGACGTCTGGGCAAGCATGGGCCAGGAGCAGGAGAGGGAGAAGCGGCTAAAGATATTTGCCCCGTTCCAGCTCAATGAGCGCCTCATGACAAAGGCGAAGAAGGGTGCGAAGGTGATGCATTGCCTCCCGGCCCACCGTGGAGAGGAGGCGACGGATGAAGTGCTCGACGGCCCCGGCTCCATCATCTTCGACCAGGCCGAGAATCGCCTCCACGTGCAGAAGGGTATCATGGCGCTGTTGTTGGGGAAGTAGTCCATGGTCCTGAGCAGTCCATAGTCGATAGTAAAACGATGCGCTGTAAAACCAGCTATCGACCATGGACTTTACTGGCTGCCAGCCGATTCCAAAATTGCCCCATGTAGTATCCCCTCGTCGCTCACGGTGATCTTATTGAGCCCGTAGAACTCCATGATGCGTCGGAGGGTGATGAGGCCGGCGACGATGATGTCGGCCCTTTTCTTTTCGAGCCCCGGCGCCTTCCTCCGCGCATCGAGAGGCATCGCGGAGAGTTTCGCGGCGAGACCAGTGACCTGTGCGAGCGATAGCACGCAGCCATGGATCTTCGCCGGCTCGTAGTGCGCGAGGCCGAGGATGAGAGAGGCCGCGGTGGTGATTGTGCCGCCCGCCCCGAAGAGCCTCGCGGGCGGGGCGCCGCCTAGGGGCACCTCTTGCACGAGCATGCGAGCGACGTGCGCCCTGAGTGAAGTCAGCTCGTCCGCCCTAGGAGGATCGGCGCGCAGGAACCGTTCCGTCATCCTCACGCAGCCGATGGGTATGCTTTTGAGGGCGAGGTTCCCCTTTGTTGCCTGAGTGATGAACTCGACGCTCCCGCCGCCGATGTCGATGACCAGCGCATCGGATGGGGGAGGGGAGATCGCCCGCGTGACGCCGCGATAAACGAACTCCGCCTCCTCTTCGCCGCTAAGTATCCGGATCTCGTAGCCTGTTTTTTCCCTGACCCCGTCGACGAACGATTGCGCATTGTCGGCCTCGCGCAGGATGGCGGTGCCGAAAAGCAGGAAGCTCTCCGCCCTGGCGCGCCGCCCGAGCTCCACGTATCGAACCACGGCGGCGGTGGTTCTCTCGCCCGCTTCGGGGGAGATCGTCTGCTTTTTCCCCATCCCTTCGCCGAGGCGCGTGATCTCAAGGCCGCGCTCGATTGTAGAGATGCTCCCTCCCGGCGCGGCGTCGGCGACAAGGCAGCGAACGGAATTGGATCCGATGTCTATAGCGCACACACGCATGGTTTACCTCCGGGCCGCTGCCGGTTGCGTCGCGTCTCCCCCAAAGGGGCTCCGTTGGGGTGCGTTGCCGCGGCCTCGACGTATCACAATGGATACGCCTTCGACCTTGCGCCTTGATCCGCTCGCAAACGGCTGGCGGCGCGGCAGGGCCCATTACTCAGGCAGGCTCCCAGTTTACGGCATTAACGGGTTTCGCCACAAGAGAGAAATGACAATTCAACGATAACCACAGAGTGCACAGAGAAGGCACTGAGGCCACTGAGGACCACAGATTGATTTTAACCACGCCCCAAAGGGATCCCTTTCCCAACGGGATCTCTTTGGGACGGGGCGCGTCAATCAGCGGCAAATTCTCCGTGTCAATCCGTAGATTCCAGCGGTCTCCCTGGCCTCTCTTCCCTCTCTTTTACTCTTTGTGAAAATCTAATCTCTCTGTGTCTCTCTCCGTGCTCTCCCCCAAAGAGGCCCCCTTGGGGCGTGTCTCTGTGGTGAAAAACTACCATAGTGGTTATAATTGATATTGTGGTCTCACAGGAGAGCGGCAATATGGCACACGGCATAAAACTCAAGGGCTTGATCGACAAGGGATGCCCTGTCTTCGCCTGCGGGGCGGACGTAAAAAACAGGTTCTCCCTCTTCGAGGGGGGACGGCTGCATTATTCTGGAGAAAATGGCGATCTCTCGAATCCCGACAGCTATGCGCGATTCCTCCGCTCGGTCGAGGAGATGACGGCGAATGCGCGCATTTTTCCCAAACTCGTCGCGCACGACCTGCATCCGATGTATCTCTCCTCACGGCCCATGCATATGTTCGACGGCGTTTCACGGATGGGCGTGCAGCACCACCATGCCCATGTCGCTAGCGTTATGGCCCAGTTCGAGCTCGAGAGACCGGTTATCGGCGTCAGTTTTGACGGCACGGGGTATGGGACGGACGGAAATTTATGGGGAGGTGAGTTCCTGGTTGTTTCCCGCACCGGTTTTTCCAGGCGCGCCCATTTCGAGTACATGAAAATGCCCGGAGGGGAAGCGGCGGTCAGAGAGCCGTGGAGGATGATCTTCGGCATGATGTACGAGCATCTGGGAGACGAGATATTCGAGATGCGATTTGATTTTCTAAGGGGAAAAACGAAGCAGGAACTCGAATTTTTGAAGCGCGCAATCGACAAAGGTATAAACGTCCCCCTCACTTCGAGCTGCGGCAGGCTCTTCGACGCCGTATCCTCCCTCCTTGGGTTTGTCCAGGTGGCCGGCTATGAGGCGGAAGCCGCGATCAAATTGGAGGAAAGGGCTTCGCAGACGGAGGAGAGCGGGAGTTATGATTTTGATATCCAGGGTAAGGACGTTTACGTCATCGGTTTCGGAGAGATGCTTGATGGGCTGGTCTGTGATATGGCGGCGCAGGTGCCTCCGGAGCGAATTGCGCGCAAGTTCCACAATTCTATTGCAAGGCTCGTTGTGGAGATAGCGCGCCGGCTCCAAAGCGAGCTCGGGCTCGATACGATAGTCTTAAGCGGCGGCGTTTTCCAGAATAGGCTCCTTTACGAGAACGTGTCGAGGTTGTTGAGGGAGGGGGGATTTACCCTGCTTGAGAGCAGGGACGTCCCGCTGAACGATCTGGGTATCTGCGTCGGGCAGACTTTCGTGGCGCTGAACGGTGTATAACCCGGATTGGAACCACGAGATTTAACAAGATTGGCACAAGAGATTATCGAACACCCGATTTACCTGATTTATGAGTTTTTTGCCGCGGATCGTCGAGCCCCGTCCCAAAGGGATCCCGTTGGGAAAGAGGCCCCTCCGGGGGAGGGGATAATGCGTGTCGGCGTAAGGCGTAGGGCGTGATGGTGTAATTGGTATTTCCGCCTAACGCCCCACTCCCCACGCCCAACGCAGCTTGGGATTTGGGATTTCTGATATCGGTATCTCCCCGGTCTTTGGTACCATAATTATAATCACCGAAAGTTGCTATTGTCGCGATACTGAAAGGAGAAATGGCCGATGATACGCATGCCGCTCGCATTTCTTCAAAACATAGGGCTCCCGGAGCTCATTGTCATATTGTTTATCATCCTCCTCTTGTTCGGCGCCAAGAGACTCCCTGAAGTAATGAGGAGCCTTGGGAAGGGTGTTAAGGAGTTCAAGAAGGGTGTGAAGGAGGGGGAGGAAGGCGAGAGAGAATCCACGCCGGATGAGAAAAAACCGCCGACCTCCTGACGCGGCGCGCGTCGAAGAGCGTGATGAAATGAGTCCAGCCTCCAGCGCCGAAAAGCTTGAGGAAAAGCCTTTCATCGAACACCTTGAAGACCTGAGACGCACGATCATCAAGTTGCTGTGCGCATTTGGGTGTGCTTTCCTGATATCGGTTCCGCTGACGCTTCGCGGGTATATCCTCGATTTCCTGAAGCGGCCGCTTATGCTCGTCATTCACCGGGAGGGAGGCGGGCAGGCGGCGGCGCTCCTGCCGACGCTTTCTCCGGCGGGAGGCATCGCGGTAGCCATGAGGGTCTCGGCTGAAGCCGCTCTCGTTATATCGCTCCCGGTGCTTTTTTACATCCTCGGCATCTTCATCCTCCCGGCCCTCACGCGGAAAGAGCGGCGCTATTTCGGCCCCCTCCTCGGCGGCGGCACGCTCATGTTCTATGCCGGTATGGCCTTCTGTTATTTCACCACGCTGCCATGGACGATCCGATTTTTCTGGAGTTTCAACAGGCTTTTGGGAATAGGCAATCTGTGGACGATCAACGAGTACGTTACCTTTGTAAGCCGCATGTTGATTGCTTTTGGCCTTGTCTTCGAGTTCCCGCTGATCATCCTTCTGCTTGTCGGGATGGGGGTCCTTAACTACCGGCTATTGAGTGAAAAAAGGAGATATGTTATAGTACTCGTATTCATTTTGGCGGCAGTCATGACCCCAGGCCCCGACGCGGTTTCCCAGATTATCATGGCGATACCGTTGCTGTTGCTGTACGAGATCTGTGTTTGGGGAGCCTGGTTGATGGAACGGCCTAGTGCGTAAGGCGTTAGGCGTGGGGAGTGGGGAGTTACCGGGAGAGTTATCGAGTTTTGTCATTTGGTATTTCATCATGTGGGGCAGTAGCTCAGTTGGGAGAGCACCACGTTCGCAACGTGGGGGTCGTGGGTTCGAATCCCATCTGCTCCACCATAGCTTCACATTGGTGAATAGATCAGGTTGGAATGCCGCATTCTCAATTTACAATTTGCGATGGAGCGTAGCGACGAAGCAATCGTAGTGGTAAGTAATAAGGGATGAGAATGGGTGAGAGCACCGCGCTTTTGATCATCGAGGCGATGCGGCCTCGACAGTGGATGAAGAACCTGATTATCTTTGCCGGTCTCCTCTTTGCAAGGAGATTCGTCAGTCCACTGGACGTCATAACTGTATGCGCGGCATTTGTGATCTTCTGTGCGATTTCCGGGACGATTTACATACTCAACGATATCGCCGATATCAATGAGGACAAATGCCATGAGCTCAAGAGGCAGCGACCTATTGCATCGGGAAGGCTGAAGCCGTCGGCCGCCGCCACCGCGGCGGTATTCATGGCCATCGCCTCGCTTATCGCCGCGTTCCTTATAGGGACGCAATTCGGCGTGGTATCCCTTGTATATTTTCTGCTCCTGTTCGCCTATTCGTTTCTATTGAAGCACGTGGTCATCGTCGACGTCCTCGTGATCGCAATAGGTTTTGTCCTCAGGGCGGTTGCTGGCGGCGTGGCGATAGGCGTGGAAATCTCCCCCTGGCTCCTTATCTGCACAATACTCCTCGCGCTCTTCCTCGCGCTGAGCAAACGGAGGCACGAGCTTGTGCTTCTTGAAGGAGACGCTCCCCAGCACAGGCCCATTCTTGAAGAGTATTCGACTTATCTCCTTGATCAGATGATCGCCGTGGTGACCTCATCGACGCTGATGGCTTACGTCCTCTATACCCTTTCTCCGCGGACCATGCACGACGTGAGCGACAAATTGTATTTGACCATTCCTTTCGTGCTCTATGGCATCTTCAGATATCTGTGGCTGGTGCACCATAAAGAGGGGGGAGGGAGCCCTGAGATTACGCTCCTTTCCGACAGGCCGTTGATGGCCGACGTCATTCTCTGGGCGGTGTCGGTTGGATTGATACTTGTTTTACGGTAGCGACGGGAGGGCTGGATGAAAAAAACGTGCGTAGTGACGGGCGGGGCTGGGTTCCTCGGTTCGCACCTGTGCGACCGCTTGCTCGCGGAGGGTTATTCGGTCGTCTGCCTCGACAACCTTTTGACGGGCAGCATAAGGAACATAGAGCATCTCGCCGGTAACGAGGATTTCACCTTCATCAAGCAGAACGTGACGGACTATCTCTACCTGGAGGGGAGCATATTCTACATCTTCCACTTCGCCTCTCCCGCAAGCCCGATCGATTATCTCGAGTTCCCCATCCCAACCCTTAAGGTGGGCGCCCTCGGCACGCACAAGACCCTCGGTCTCGCAAAATCGAAAGGGGCAAAGTTCCTCCTTGCCTCCACCTCCGAGGTGTACGGCGACCCGCTCCTCCACCCGCAACCGGAGAGCTATTGGGGAAACGTCAACCCGATCGGGCCGCGCGGGGTGTATGACGAGGCGAAGAGATTCGCCGAGGCGATGACGATGGCCTATCAACGGTACCACCACGTCGACACCAAGATCGCCAGGATATTCAACACCTACGGTCCTCGAATGAGGGCGAATGACGGGCGGGTGGTTCCATCCCTCATCTGCCAGGCGCTAAGGGGTGAGCCGCTTACCGTTTTCGGCGACGGGTCCCAGACGCGCAGTTTCTGTTACGTCTCGGATTTGATCGAGGGGATTTACCGGCTCGCAATGTCGGGCGTCAACGATCCGGTGAACATCGGCAACCCACGGGAGATGACCGTGATGAATTTTGCGGAGGAGATCCTCCGCCTCACTGGGAGCAAGAGCACGATTGTCCACAAGCCGCTCCCCGTCGACGATCCCAGGGTGCGCCAGCCGGACATCAGCAAGGCCAAGAAGGATCTCCACTGGGAGCCGAAGGTGGGCCTGGAGGAGGGGCTCCGGGAGACGATAGAGTATTTCCGGAAAGTGTTGAAATAAGCTGGATTGTTCATCCTGTCAGGCGCGTCTATTCATCTGATGCGCGCAGCATGTCATTCCGGCGACAGTCGGAATCCGGTTCTATCAGGTCATCGGGAATATCGGGCGCGAACGAATAAGGTCAATCTGAAATAACGGGCACGAGGCCAACTATGAAACCTTCCATCACTGTTTTCTTTCCCTGCTACAACGAGGAGGAAAACGTAGAGCAACAGGCGCTCGACGTCGATCGGGTACTAAGCGAAATATGCGACGACTACGAAGTCGTCATCGTTGACGACGGGTCCACGGACCGCACCGCCGAAATCGCCGACCGGCTCGCCCGCGAGCACAGTCACGTGCGCGTGATCCACCACCCGCACAATCTCGGCTATGGCACCGCGCTCAAGACGGGTTTCCTGGGAGCTCGGAAAGACCTCATCCTTTACACCGATGGCGATAACCAGTTTGACATCCACGACCTCAAAAAGATGCTCCCCCTCATAAAGGAGGAGGTGGACATGGTGGTGGGATACCGCGCGGACCGGCAGGACAAACCGCTCAGGAAATTCGTTTCCCGCGTCTATAATTTCATCATCCGCCTCATATTCGGCCTGAAAGTCCGCGACATCGATTGCGCCTTCAAGCTTTTCAGGCGCTCGGTATTCGATCGAGTGGAGATCAAGTCGGAGCGCTTCCTCGTGGACACCGAGATTCTGGTCAAGGCCAAGCGGTCGGGGCTGAAGATCGTCGAAACCGGCGTCACGCACCTGCCGCGAACGAAAGGGAAATCGACGGTCTCGCCGCACGACGTCTTCCGCACCCTGCGCGAACTCTCGCACCTCTGGCTCCACATCTTCAGGGTCAACTGGAAAAAGCTGATTTTCAGCTCGCTGGTGAGCGCCGCCTTCATCGTACTGTTCATCAAAAACTTTGATTACCACGGCTTCGTGAGGGAGATCGGAAAGGCGGAGCGGAGTTGGATCTGGCTCGGCGTGCTTGCCTACGCCATCAGCTTCTGGTTCAGGAGCATCCGCTGGCGCATACTACTCCTGCCTGAGAGGAAATTCAGGATCGGCGAACTCTTCTCGGGGATCGTGATCGGTTGGATGGCGAATAACGTCCTGCCGATAAGGATGGGGGAGCTTGTAAGGGCTTATGATTTCGGCCGGGTGCACCGCTTCTCCAAGAGCCTTTGCTTCGCCACGATCGTGGTGGAGCGGCTTATCGATGGGCTTACGCTCATCTTTTTCCTCGCCATCATTTTCATGTTCGTGAGCTTCAAGCCGATCATCAACCAGATTTTCGTCCTCGGCATATTTATCTTCTTCTTCCTTTTTATCGTCCTCTTCTATCTCGTTGCGGGAAGGGCGCTCGGCAGGCAGATGGGCATCTACCGGCTCATCGACAACATCGGGCAGAAGTACCTCAAGGCCGAGGGGCAGTTCGTCATCAGTAACTTCATCAAGGGGCTTGACGTGTTGCTCCACGAGAAGCTGATGGTTGCGGCATTCGGGCTCTCGATCCTTGTCTGGTGCGCCGAGGCCGGCATGTATTCCTGCTTCCTGAAGGCGTTCCATCTCGTCCTCCCGGCGTACGCGCCGTTCTTCGTCCTCTGCATCGTCAATCTCGGTTTGATCGTTCCCTCGATAGGATACGTTGGGACGTTCGAGTGGTTCTGCAAAGTCGCCCTCCTCCAGCTTGCAACGATCGATCCGGCGTTGGTGGTGGGATATTCGATCGCGCTGCACGCGGCCCAGTACATTCCGGTGACGCTGCTTGGCATCGTGTTCTTCATCCGGCATAACTTCGATATCGTGAAGGCGAGGGACGAACGGGAACCGGCGGCGGTGGGAGCTTGAAAGTGAAGAACGTCCGCAACTACATCGGCTACGCCGTCAGCCTCGCGGTGGTGATCGTGATCGTGTTCACGTTCGACTGGCGCACGGTCGCCTCCGAGCTCAGGAGCTTCGATTACGTCTATCTGGTTCCGGCCCTCGCTCTCTACATCACCGGGTTTGTCTTCCGCGGCTTCCGGTGGCAGTGCATGCTCGCCCCCCTGAAGAGGGTGAGCTTTAAGAGCTCGTTCAGCGTGGTGATGATCGGTTTCATGGCCAACAACATCCTGCCGCTCCGCATGGGCGAGCTTGTGCGAGCGTGGGCGATCAAGAGAAAAGAGGGGATAAGCGGCAGCGCGGGGTTCGCCACAATAGTCGTGGAGAGGGTCTACGACGGCCTGACGCTCGTCGGGCTCTTCGTGTTCGTGCTGCTGTTCAGCGCGACAAGTGCGGAGGTTAAGAGGTACGCTGGCTTAGGTGCGCCGATCTTCCTCGGTGCGTTCGGGTTGTTGCTGTACGCCGCGTTCAGGCAGGAGGCGGCGGGCGCGATGATCAAACGCGCGACCAAAATCCTGCCGCGGCGGCTACACACCCGCGTGGACGGTTTGGTGGACTCTTTCCTCCCGGGGCTCCATTTCCTTTCGTCGGGGAAACGGCAGGCGGTGGTGGTTGCGTACTCGGCGCTTATATGGTTTATCGAGGGATGCGTGTTTTTGTGCGTCATGAGGGGCTTCCATCTCAACGCCCCCGCCTACGCCGCTTTTTTCACGCTGGTGATCGTCAATATCGCCATCATGGTCCCGGCGATGCCCGGTTACATCGGCACCTTTGACTTGCCCGCCGTAGCCGCTCTCGCGCCGTTCGGCGTGGGCAAGGACGCGGCGATAGGCTATATCATCGTCGTGCATGCGCTACAATACGTTTCCGTAACCGTCCTCGGCCTTTACTATATGAACGCTAGCGGCTGGAGCCTGAGGGAGATCGAGGAGGTTCGAAAGGCATGAGAGCGACTGTTATCGGCGGGGGTATCACCGGCTTAAGCGTAGGCTACGAACTCGCGAAGAAGGGCTACCGGGTAACGATTTTTGAGAAGGAGGCTAGGGTCGGCGGCCTCGCGGGTTCGCTTCGTATCGGGGACGTTTGGCTGGAGCATTTTTACCACCACATCTTCAAGACCGACACGGCGATCTTAGCTTGGATCGACGAATTGGGGCTCAAAGACAGGCTCATCTGGCGGCCGTCCTCCATCGGGTTTTTCCACAAGGGCGCGATCCATCGCTTTACCACGCCGTTAGAGCTCCTCAAGTTCTCTCCCTTAAGCTTCAAAGACCGGATAAAGCTCGGCCTCGCCGTCCTCCATTTCCAGCACGTGAAAAACTGGGAGGCGCTGGAATCCGTTACCTGTAGGGACTGGTTTTCCGAACACGTGAGCCGCGCGGCATACGAGACGGTTTGGGAACCGCTTCTCCGCCTGAAGTTCGGCGATGCCCATGACCGCATTCCGGCGTCATGGATATGGGGGCGGATCCACCCACGCGCCCGCTCAAGGAGCAAGGGGGGCATGCGGGAAGAGCTGGGATACCTCCTGGGCGGATTCGAGCTCATGATCGAGAGGATGAAGGAAGAGATCGTATCGCTCGGCGGAGAGGTGGTGGAGGGGGCGCAGGTGGAGTACATCATACAGGAACGGAACACCGCCAAGGGGGTCATCGCCAGGGGGCAGGAGCTTTTTTCAGACCTCGTAGTATCCACAGTCGCAATCCCGGCGCTGCTCAAGATCGCCCCGCCGCTGCCCGAAGATTACCAGGCGCGGCTCGAAAGCATCCGCTACCAGGCTGTGACATGCCTGATAATGGAATGCGAGCGGTCCATAAGCCCCGTCTACTGGCTCAACATCAGCGATCCGGAGATGACGTTCGGGGGGCTTATCGAACACACGAATTTCGTCGATCCCGGCCAGTACGGCGGCAAGAGAATCATCTATCTATTCAATTACTTGAGCGCGGACAATCCGTACTTTAGGATGAACGCCGAGGAATACTTCGCGGCGCACAAGGCGTCCATAAGCCGTATCAATCCGGAGTTTCGCGGCGAGTGGGTGAAGAAGGTGCATCTCCACCGCGCCGATTACGGCACGGTCATCTACACCCTCGGCTACCGGTCGAAAATGCCTCCCTTTGCCTCCCCCCTTGACAGGCTCTATCTGGTGAACACGAGCCAGATCTATCCGTATGACCGCAACATGAATAACTGCGCCGCCCTCGGGCAGCAGTTCGTCAGATCCCTTTAAGGCGTCAGGGTCAAACCTCATCTATTGACAGGTTCATTAAATTTCACCGCGGAGGCGCGGAGAACGCACCCCAACGGGGCTCCTTCGGGGGAGGGGATAATGCGTGTCGGCGTAAGGCGTAGGGCGTGATGGCGTAATTGGTATTTCCGCTTAACGCCCCACTCCCCACGCCCAACGCAGCTTGGGATTTGGGGATTATATATATGGTCAAAGCTCTCGGATTATTCTCAGGCGGCCTGGACAGCGTCCTGGCCGCCTGCGTGCTGCGTGAGCAGGGTATCGCAGTGACCGGCATCGCCTTCGAGACGCCTTTCTTCAGTGCTGAGAAGGCGAGGCAGGCGGCGCTACATCTCGGGCTCCAGCTTGTGGTCAGGGATATTACCACCCCCCACCTCGAAGTCATGAAAAAGCCGAAGCACGGTTTCGGCTCGCAGATGAACCCCTGCATCGATTGTCATGCGCTTATGGTAAGGATCGCCCGTGGCATTATGGAAGAGCAAAAGTTCGATTTCATCTTTACCGGCGAGGTGTTGAACGAACGGCCGATGTCGCAGAACAGGCAGGCGCTGGGCATCGTCGAACGGGAATCCTGTTGTGTAGGCTGTCTCCTCAGGCCGTTGAGCGCAAAATTGCTCGATGAGACAATACCGGAAAAGCAGGGGAGGGTGGACAGGGAAAAACTCCTTGCCCTCCACGGCCGGACCCGAAAGCCGCAGATAGAGCTTGCGAAAAAGTATGGGCTTACCGGATATATGCAGCCAGCCGGCGGCTGTCTCCTGACCGATCCCGTGTTTTCCAGGCGACTCAAGGATCTACGCGATCGTGAGGGGCTGGACGACGTGCGGGGGATACAACTGCTGAAAGTGGGCCGCCATTTCCGCCTTGAAAGCGGCTGTAAGGTGGTCGTCGGAAGGAATGAGGCAGAGAACAATAAACTCGATGCATTAGCGCGGGAAGGGGACGTGTTTCTCACCCCCCGCGACATCCCCGGACCAACGGTCATTCTGCCCGGCGGTGGAAGTGATGAGGACATCACCGACGCAGCCCGCCTATGCGCGCGCTATAGCGACGCCGGCCAAGGGGAGACGATAATCATCGAGTGCGCGCGTGACGGAGCGGTCAAGACGTTGCGCATCCTCAGCCCTTCTTCTGACGAGCTGAATTTGAAGGTTGTATAAGAAATCTCAATATTAATATACAACCACACCCCACAGACGCCCCTTTACGGCGTGGTTAAAATTATCTGCTGTTTATTCCTCAGTGCCTTCTCAGTGGCCTCTGTGGTTTTACTGGAGATTACAGCCGGTTATGCCCAACCTGTTGCCGCGCAGGAAATTGTCCAGGTGTCCTAAAATTTTACAATTTTCTTGCAATTCCATGACAATCTCCGCCCCGCCTTATGAGAATATCCCCCCGAGAATAGGGCGAGCTCTGAAGTTGTTTGTGCCCCAGAGCGATAGTAACAAGACATCAACCGGCGCGGGGTACCTGCACGCCTACCCCGAAACGCATCGCGCTTAGGTTGTGTAGCTGCCCCGCGCATTCCAAACGACAATGAAGATGAAAGCTGATTTTTACCACGCCCCAAGGGGGTCCCTTCGGGAAAGAGCGCGAAGAGAGGAGATTATCGAGGCGGATAGAGAGGATACATATCTGTTTGTAAACGCCCCTGTAATTTCCTTGCCGCGGGCCA
This sequence comes from uncultured bacterium, assembly GCA_964460305.1. Lineage (GTDB taxonomy): Bacteria > Auribacterota > Tritonobacteria > UBA1439 > UBA1439 > JAPLCX01. The sequence goes on along the minus strand of CAYWRA010000003.1, from coordinate 8,996 downwards.
CAATCCTGTCCCACGAAGAAACCAGCCGGAAAGTCCCCTGAAGCGTCAGGTTTGCGAAACTTTACCGCAGTTGTTTACCACAGATTTTCACGGATTCGTACGGATTGCGATTAAAACTACAGTGATTTTTACCACAGAGGCCACTGAGAGGATACTCTCCGGAGGGGCCCCATTGGGGGAGGTCACTGAGAAATACAAAATGAGTATCCGGTAACCAGAAACCCGTAACTGTGGTTACTGTAGTTGTGGTGCCGCAGGTCGGAGTCGAACCGACACATCCTTGCGGATACAGCATTTTGAGTGCTGCGCGTCTGCCAGTTCCGCCACTGCGGCGCGAGTAATGTGTAACCACAGAGAACACTGAGAAACACAGAGAAAGCAATGCAATTGTTTTACAAGGAGTAAAAGAGAGAAAGATAAATTAAGAAAAAGCGATTATGGAGGGTCAGAGAGAGTGGCTCCTAGCTTTCTCTTTTACTCTTTGTGAATATCTGATCCCTATCATGTGCCTCCTAAAAATCCGCGTTTATCCCCCAATGGAGCCCCTTTCCCAACGGGATCCCTTTGGGACGGGGCGGGGCGTGTTAATCTGCGGCAAAAAACTTATTCTCTGCGTTCCTCCGCGTTCTCTGCGGTGAAATTTAATGAACCTGTCAATAGATGAGGTTTGACCCTGACGGTTCCGCGTGGTTATCTGTGGCCCCCCCCTATCATCGGCCCCCGAATTTTGCTATCATGCGTTCCCTAGTATACCTTTTTCCTCAGGAGGATCAAGTTGAGACTTCCATCCATGCGAAAAATGCTTATTATAGGCGCTTGTATCTTCGCGCTCTTTTTAGCCGCGGCGATCGCCCTGACCATTACGGTAAGGTCCGGCTGGTTCCTTCAGCAGGCGCGGGAGGAACTCGAAAAGGGCCTCGACCGGAAGGTGTCGTTCTCATCGGTGTCTCCATCGCTGCTCTACGGCGTCGGCTTCCGCGTCCGTGATTTCACCCTCTTCGAGAAGGACGGCCGTACCCCATGCCTCCAATCGGACGAGATACTTATCAGGGTTCGAATCATCCCCCTCCTTTGGAAGTCGTTGAGCTTGCGTTCGCTCTCGATAACGCGGCCCAGGCTCGCACTCATCCGCGACAAGGACGGCAAGTGGAACGTCGAGGGGTTGCTCCGCAAGGAAAAGCCCGCCGCCGCGCATGACCGCGCCGGAAAAACCGCCGCCGGTGAGAAAAGCGGGGGGGGACGGTTCTCCATTTCACGTCTCCGCATCAGCGATGGTTCCATCACGATCTCCGATCCTACTTGGGGCCGGCAGGCCGTACTGGAAGGCGTGGATTTGAAAGCGACGGACATTGCTCAAGGGGCGCTTCCGTATCTCGCCGTGAAAGCCAGGATCGCAGATGCCCCCCTCGACGATCTGGCTCGTGCGATAAAAGAGACTAAGGAAATGAACGTAACGGGCGGTTCGCTGTCCGGCCCAGTGGCGGTCTCGGGATGGCTTGGGAAAAAACTACAATTCCAGGCAAAGCTCTCCGTAGATGGTGTCCGGTTGTCTTATGGAGAACGATACGTGACGCCCAATCGCGGCCTGGCGATGAACGTTGATATTCGGGGAGAAGGCTCATACCTGGAAAAGATGTGGGACATCAGGAAGATCGACGCGGAATTTTTCGGTGGCCACCTGGGGATGAGCGGATCGCTCCTGTCCCTCGGGCGTGATCCCGAGGCGCGGCTGAAAATTACGGCCAGGGATTTACCATGGAATGAGATCGGGACGTTGAGGATATCCGACCTATCGCTCGATGGCAGTTCGACGTTCAGCGCCGCGATAGATGGGAGGAAAGATAATTTCAACGTCAATCTGGACATGGATTTGAGCAAGAGCGGCTTGTCGTATGGCGCACACGTCAAGAAGCGCGCGGGAAGCAGCGCGGAGTTTAAGATACCTCTCCGCCGTGAGGGCGCGGACGTCCAATGGACGGGAGCGACCATGCTCCTTGACGGCCTGCGGCTCGCCTCGGATGGCTCTCTCCAGACGGCGGGAACGCACGCACTAAAAGCGCGCTTCACGGCGAACGGCGCCGATCTGAAAGGTTTGAATAGTGTGTTGGCCCAGAACATCATTGCCTCGGGGAAGGGGGACGTAGACGTTCTTTTCGAACGATCGCTTGACCGGCCGCTCGGCTCCGCAACCGTCTCCGGCAGCGTGAGGGTCACGGGCGGAGAGCTCAAGCTCGCCGGCTTCGGGAAGCCGATAATGTGCGATGCCGTTTGTACCGCCTCGGATGGGAACGCGAGGCTGGGATTGAATACCGTGCGCGTCGGATCGAGCTGTGGTGAGGGGTTCCTGAGCTTCGATCTGAAAAAGTGGCCCGCCTTCGACTGCGAATTCAATTTCCCCGTCATAGATAGTTCGGATTTTGTTGCGGCTTCCCCGGTGAAGAAAGAGGCATTGCGGTTCCCCGGAATCTCTTTTGCCTCCACGGCCGAGGCGGCGCCTACGGAGCCGCAGGCGCCGCAATTAGCGGCGCCTCCATTCCTGACGAAATTGGAAGGCAAGGGGAGGATATCGTGCGGAGAATTGCGGCTAGGGAAGCTTAGGGCGCGCGACGGGCGAGGGAAGATCGTCATGTCGAAAGGCATTTTGAGCATAAACGAGTTTTCACTGCCGCTCTACGGGGGGGAGAGCACGTGGAAACTGACCGCGGACATGGGTGGGACCGAACCGCGCTACGCGATCGACGGCACTGCCGCGCGCGTGGAGCTCTCTCCGCTCCTCTCGGACCTCTACGGCTATTCGGATGCGCTATCGGGCTGGCTCTCGCTGGAATGCGCCGCGTCGGGGGCCGGGAGGGGATGGACTTCGATAGAGAAGAGCATCCAGGCGAAGGGGCGTTTCTCGATCCATGAGGGCCGGTTGCGTACCATCGGCCTGATGCAGGAGATCGCCCCTCTCTTTGTCCTCCTCGGCGAGGAAGCCAAGTGCAAGGAGTTCCTCTCGATGGGAGATCTTCTTAAAAAAGCCCCCGCTGAAACGAGTTTGTCCAAATGCGAGGGTGACTTCACTCTCAAAGGGGAGCGTTGGGGGACGGGAAACATGCTGCTGGAAGTTACCGAGAAGCCCGCTCCGCTCCGGCTCTTGCTCTCGGGTGAGATGGGGTCTGGCGGGACCCTCGACCTGAGCGGCCGTATCTCATTCCCGAAGGGCTCCGATTATTATAATCAGCTCGAACCGTATTTCCCCGACGACGGCGGATGGATAACCGTGCCGTTCCCGATACCGATTGGTGGGACCCTGGGCCATCCGCATGTGGACGCCGAAGCGGCCAGGAAGGGTATACTGAGTTGCGCCGCCGAAATCGGAGCTGCGCGGCTCCGAAAAGAGATCGAGAAGAAAATCGACCGGGCCGTCGAACCAAAGCAGGAGAAAAAAAGCGAGGGGACGACGGGGAATGACGCCAATCGCGAGATGCTAAAAGGGGTATCCAAAGAGCTGCTGAAGCAGATGATGAAACAGTGATTTGGAAGTGACAAATGCCAAGCGGTGTAGGGCGTGAGGCGTGGGGTGTTGGGACGAAGACTCGATAGCTTGATAGCTCGATAGCTTTTATGTGACGTACTCGCAGGGTAGGTCTATTGATATGAGATATGCGCTTCCGATAGTCATGAGCATTGTGATACTCGCCGGCTGCGGCATGGGGTCCGGGCGGGTGCGGTCGAGCGACTATCCGGTCGATTTCAAGGTCAACTGCCTCGTCGACGGAAGGCACGTCATCCTTATACTCGTCGATGGGTGTAGGCTGGATCTGTTTGACGAAATGGTCCGCGCCGGCGAGCTTCCAGCGATCAAAAAATATTTCGTCGATTGCGGCAGCTCCGCGGGATGCGCCGTGAGCGCGGTCCCATCGATCACCACTGCGGCGGTAGCCTCGATCATCTGCGGCGCTTATCCTGGGCATGTCGACGTCATCGGGAACCGCTGGTTCGATCGGGCGCGACTGCGGCGAAACGAGGTTTTTTCCGTCAGCGATTTTTATACCCCGAACGAATACATGAAGAGGAGGACGCTCTTCGAGTTTCTCCGAGACGAGATGACGGTGAGCGTATGCAACCGGTCGAGCAGGGGGAGTACGTATAACATCTCCATGTACTACAACCTGATCGGTATGCGCAATTGCATGTTCAATAACTGGGCGAAGGTGGACGAGGTTTTTATGGAGGAATTCGGGGACGTTGTGGAATGCGCGAACAGGGAAGGGGTTTTCCCACGCCTGACGTTCATTCACCTCCCGGGTCTGGATCACGTCTCTCACGCCCACGGCTCGTTCTCCAGAGAGGCCAGGGAGCATCTTAAGAAGATTGACGGGTCCATCGGCGAGTTGATGGAAGCGCTCGCGCGGAACGGCGCTCTCGACAGCGTATGCCGGATCATGGTTGCGGACCACGGGCATACGCTTCTTAAGAAGGAGAATTATCTGCTGTTGGAAAAACGTCTCTCAGAGGAGCTCGGCCTTCCCGTCCTGGATAGCGCATCCCGAGTGGATCGTTCCAGGTCGATAGCGGAAAGGCAGTGTTACTACCGGAAATTTTCCATCATCGTGGCGAATAATGGCAGGAACGCCTCGCTCTACGTGCGGCACAACCCCGCGGGGCGCTGGGTCCCGCCGGAGCAGGCCGGATCGTGGACGGAGCAGCCGCCTTGGGAAGAGTTGCGGCGCTACCATACGCCGCGCGGCGCGGTCGATCTAGTCGATAGGTTGAAACGGACGAGGGGGATCTGCTTTGTGATCGGGCGGCCGAGAAAGGACGAGATCGCTATCTTTACCGAGGCTGGTGAGAGCCGTATCGAGAGGAAGGGGGTGGGGGACAAAGCGCTCTTTGCGTACGAGGTATTGGAGGGGGAGGACCCGCTTGGATATCGCGGGACTCCGGCTGCCTCGGCGCTCATGGACGGCGGTTTCCACGCCTCGCGCGACTGGTTGGACGCCACCTGCGCCGCTTCCCACCCCGATGTCGTGGCACAGCTCCCCTCGCTTTTTGATAGCCCTTATTCCGGCGACCTGTTCATCGTCTCTGCGGACGATTGGGATTTTGAAAAGGCCAACGTGAGCGGCCACGGCGGTTTTCTCAAGGGTGAGATGCTCGTGCCGCTCGTCATCGCCGGGCCTCGCATACGAAAAGGGACGTTCGGCCCGGTCCGCACCGTGGACGTCGCGCCTACGATCCTGGATTATCTCGGCCATGGCGACCGGATCGCGGGTGCGAACATGGATGGGGTGTCGTTCCTGGGGCAGATAAAATCCCAAATCCCAAACCCCAAATCCCAATATAATTGATCTCGATTGCTCGATAGCTCGATAGCTTTTATGTGACGTACTCGCAGGGTAGGTCTATTGATATGAGATATGCGCTTCCGATAGTCATGAGCATTGTGATACTCGCCGGCTGCGGGACGGTTATCCCGGGACCGCGATACAAAGTGAACGTGGATGAGTACTCGTTCACGAACGACGGCAGGGGAGTGGTGTACCGGACGGATCGGCTCCGCTACTATCCGTTCCTGCTCGGCTTTCGGGAAGGCCATGACCTCTGCCTCTACGACAGGGGGAGTAGGAAACATCGCCGTATCGCGAGGGCAGATGCGTTCTCCGTCTCTCCATTTGCATCCCTTGTCCTTTATTCCCCGCAATGGAATAGGCGTTTCAAAAACGGGCAAGCTACGCCGGACTTTTACCTCTTCGACTACCTGAACGGAAAAAAGCGGGAATTTTTCATGCCCCCCGGTTTCGATCGAAGCTATCTCTCGTATGGGTTCTCGTACGTCGCATGGGAAAAAGATGGGGTTCTCACGGCGTACGTCAACTTCGTCTACTGCCCCGGTGACAAGCCGCGATCGTGGAGGTGGCAGTGGGAGGCGCCTTCTCGTTGGAACGCGAAAACGTGGAAGGTCAGGATCGATCCATCGCTGGCCGGGAACGGGGTCGCCGAGGCGGTGGCTTGGGATGCGAAGCGCCTCCCCGATATTCCATGGAACGATATCCGCCGGCATAGGCTTACGTCTCCCGATGGCGGGGAGAGGCTCGTCTTTTCGAAGTATGACGGATATTATACGTTCAATACCACGCTTTCTATCAGGAGTGCCGACGGCATGGGAGATGAATACGTCGTCAGAGAGCACAGGCTTATCAACGTCGTCCAGATGGGAAAATCCATTCTCTACTATGTCGGCGCGGCCCCAATCCTCGGGCTGAAAGCCTTCTGCGTTAACCATCACAGGGCCCACTGAGAAGGCACTCCCCGAAGGGGCCCCTTGGGGGGAGATCACAGAGGAACAAACCCCAGATTAATTTTAACCGCGCCCCATAGCGGCCCATTCGGGGGATGAACTCTGCTACGCACAGATTGTTTCTTGTCCCCGAAACCAGAAACGAGAAACTGTTTTCACTGTAGTAGTGATGAGGGCCTTGGATAATGATATAATATTAGGCGCGTTTCACCCGGCCGGAAACACCCTGGGCAAACTAGGCTTATTGATAAAGACATAAGATGAAAGACGGCAGAGAAAAGTCACAATTGCGGCGGGAGGTGGAGACGCTCCGTCGGCGGATGATAAAGCTGGAGGCTGCCGAGAGGGAAGCGACGGTAGACGAGGAGTTATTCAGCATCATCGTCCAGACGATCCCTGACATAATCTATCTGCTCGATTCGCGCGGACGATTCGTTTTTATCAGCGACTCCGTGCGGCAGTTGGGATATGAGCCGAGCAGGCTTATCGGGAAAAACTTCGGCGTTATGGTGCATCCCCACGATCTCAAGGCCGTGAGCCGGCTGCGGGTATTGCGGATGTGCAAAGGACGGGCGACGGGCGATACGGGATCGCCGAAGCTGTTCGATGAACGGCGGACGGGAAACAGGGGCACGAAGAATCTCGAGGTCAGGATTCTCTTGAAAAACAGGGGGAAGGAGTCGCCCGGCTGTTGCAGCGCCGAGATACATTCGTGCGGCAAATGGGGAGAGGATCCCAAGACTAAAAAACAGAAATTTCTGGGGTCTTTCGGGATCATTCGGGACATCACGGAGCGTAAACGCGCGGATGAAGCCAAGCAGCTCGAGAAGCTTTCGAGGGCGTTGATGGAGTGTCAAGAGGATGAAAGAAGAAGGATCGCCCAAGAGCTTCACGACGAGGTCGGACAGGTTTTGACCGCCATCAAGCTGACCCTCGGGATGATCAAAAAGGATCACCCCGAACTTGATGGATCGATCCAGCAGGAACTGGAAGATGCGATTCAGTTCACGGACAGGGCCATGGACGACGTTCGCAAGATGTCGGTCAAGCTTCGCCCGGCGATGCTGGACAATCTCGGACTGAAAGAATGCCTCCAGCAAGAGATCGAATCCATTAAACAACTGAGCGGGCTGGAGATTGAATTTACATGGGAGGATATGGATCATAGGCTCACACCCCAAAAAGAGATAGTGCTGTACCGAGTTGCGCAGGAAGCCGTCACGAACCTCATTAAATATGCAGGCGTCACAAAAGCAAATATGAGTTTCCGCAAGAAGGGCGACTCCGTTATCTTGAGGGTCCAGGATGCAGGCAATGGTTTTGACATTGCCGGCCTGGCGAACAACAAGGGCATGGGGATCCTGGGGATGAAGGAGAGGATCGATTCGGTGGGCGGAACGCTGAGAATCAGTTCCCGGCCGGGGAAGGGGACTGTCGTGGAAGCCAAGGTCACCTACTGATAACAATGACAAATGACAAATACCGAATGTCAAAACACCATGAGGTTTTGTTATTTGGTCATTTGCAATTAATTTGTCATTCGGTATTTATCATTCTCGACGTTGGGATTTGGGATTTCTGCATCCGAGGGGGGTCGATTTGTGAAGAAAATACTATTGGCCGACGACCACTCGATCATCAGGGCGGGACTCGCGGCCATTATCAAAAAATACCTCCCCGATGCCGTCGTCAGTGAGGTTGGGGATGGGATTCAGACGATAGAGCACGCCCGGCAATACGAGCCCGACCTTATTATAATGGACATCAGCATGCCGGGCCTGAACGGGCTTGAGGCCATATCCCAGATTCTCGAGTTCCTCCCGCGGATAAAGATTCTCGTCCTCTCCATGCACAGGGACAAGCGCTTTGTCACTTCAGCCATCCGCCTGGGGGCATCGGGGTATCTTCTAAAAGACGGCGCCGTCGAGGAACTCGTCGTTGCGATTGAAAAAGTCATGTCGGGGACCCGGTATATCAGCCCGGCGCTTTCCGACATCGTGGCGGAAGAGCTCATGACCCCTCAGTCGATGAAGAAAAAAGTCGACACATGCAAACTCTCGGGCAGGGAGAGGCAGATCGTGAGTTTGATCGCCAGAGGGGTCAGCAGGGCCGAAATCGCCAAGAGGCTCCACATCAGTGTGCTCACGGTCAAGACCCATCGAAGAAACATAATGGCGAAGCTCAACTTACGCAAACACACCGACCTGGTGGCATTTGCGTGCAGGCATAATCTCGGCCCCGCTCCCGAATAAGGATGCTTTGCTCCGCAAGGAGCATAGGTCCGGTCCCGCCGCAGCGTCGCACGCGCCTCTTTGTGTAGAGGCGCTCTCCTCAACGAATTGTCATTTCGAGCAGATGGAATTTTAAGCATTATTCTGCCCAACCGGACTTCTCGCGATGACAAAATGTCGCTTTTTCACACCTTCTCGCCAATAGGGGAGCATGCTTGTTAATCCACAGACTGAAAACAAAGTTTTTCAGAAAAGATCCTTATTGCATCTCCTTTTCGTTAAAGAAGTAACGTCCTTAATCGTTTGAAAATCCACCTTCTAAAATACCCCCTTCATTCAGCATAAATTACCCCCCTGGGCAGTATTTACATAGCTGACGATAATCCTTACCATGAGCGCCATCATGGATAGATTACGCACAATGGTCTTGGACGATCACCCGGCATTCCGCAAGTCCCTTCGGAACCTGATGTCGCATTACG
>CAYWRA010000002.1:0-67570 GCA_964460305.1 uncultured bacterium | reverse complement strand
GATTATCTTTATAGCATCTATTCACATGGCACGCTTGACTGGAGCTATCGGATCGTATACCCGGCATATTCCTCTCCAGCGCTTGGGAGTGACGGAAGGTTGTACGTAGACTCTGGAGATAATAATCTCTACTGCATCCGGCAAGGACCTACTCCTACTCCTACTCCTACCCTATTGCCGACCGGGACCTCCTCCCCGACTCCGTCGGGGACCCCCACTGTCACGCCGACGGAGACTGCTATACCGCCTAGTGAGACACCGACGCTCGCTCCCACGCCGGAGAGGTCTCCTACGGCTACACCTTCCCCGACTCCGCCGGGGCCTCCGCCCCCCACAGCAACGCCTATCCCAGTATTGGAGCTTTTGCCGAACAAGCTTGTCGTAACTACGAATGATACGTTTGTTCTGGAGCTCGCCGTCAATGAGCGTGTTTCCGGCATGGGTAAATTAGTGGCGTATGTGGTTGTCCAGACGCCGCAGCGGGCGTGGTCCTCGTTTGCATGGAAGCGCGGCGGCTTTGTCATGAAGCGCGGGTTAAAACCCGCAGTGAGTTCGGCGACGATCCCCTCTCTTCGCATGCCGGTTCTCGATACAAAGATCGCCGCTTCCCTAGCCAGTGGCGATTATTGGTTTGCCGCGGCTGTCTTCCATACGAGCGACCGGATCACGCTCGCCAACTGGCGCTCCAAAGCTATCTACTCCTCCGAAGCAACTATCTCGGCAAGGGGACGGTTCTCGATATCTGCTTGGTAGAGAGAGGATTGCGATTAATTTCCGGTCGAATTTCTGGTTGCTACGTACTCTATCGCTTCTGCCAGACGCCGGTCTGACTTGATGCGGTTGTTTACGACGGAAGTTTATGGCTCCGTATGGAATCCGATGCGGCACCTCAAGTTGTGGAATTTGCTGTTCCAAACCGGAATTATCCATCTCATGATTGTAGGCATTAATATCCTTCAACAGGCTCCCGGTTGTTTTACAAAGAGTAAAAGAGGCTCGCAGTAAATACGCGCGGTGCCTTGCGAGTACCGCCTCATCTTGATGTTCCAGAATGGAATATCAAGGTCAAGGCAACCGATGGCTGGTAGGTTGAAATCCAGTGCTTCTTGGAATACTGAGCCCGGCTGGTGAGATGCGTAGCGTAGTATGCTAAACAAGGGAATGGAGAGGGTTGCCCGACAGGTATCGTATCTTTACTCTTGATTGTCGTCTATATGGGGGATCATCGATCTCATGTTTCACGGATATCTTCTAGTTCGATATGGCGCCCGTGTTGCACCCCCGAAACTATCACCTTTGAACCCCACAGTGGCTTCACAATGTCCGCCATCATTCCTTCTGGGACCTTGACGAGGTAGGATGCATTACTTGCCTCGTTTACAACTTTGATTTCTCCGCTTCTACCATGTGTTGCGTCAGCAAAGAGGAGCTGCCCTTCGACTGTGACAACATTGGTCAACTCCTCGGTTGCAGGAGGTTTTGGAGGAGGAATCTCATCTCGGGATCGCGTCATCGAGATGCGAACCTCTTTATTCCCCCGGAATGTCGTGAAGCCGACAAGATTGACATTCTCTCCGTCAGGAGCTAGGAGGCGCGAGAGCGCGATAAAATTCCTGTAGTAAGCTTGATCCCCGATGCGCTTGTGGATCTCCTCTTCCTTTTTACGGTTAACCAAGTCGATCAGGCTCATGAATTCGTCAATGATGTCCGTCGTCCCTAGGAGTCCGGCGCTTTTCATCTGCCCAGTTGGCCTTCCAACTTTGAGTGTTACAGCGAAGCTAGCTGCGCGCGGTACGGACATGTAAAGCTCGTACTCATCTTTCACTCCTTTTTTCAATCGGCCCTTCTCCCGGAACGGCTTTCGCTCCCTCCGTTCCACGATGCGATAGAAGATCTTCGATGCATGGCTAATTCGCTCAAGAAATTCATTGCCGTGAACCATCCCGAATCCCACCGCGTTCCCAGCGATGGACATTTGGAGTTCGTCGTCGGAGAGTGAGACGCCGCGTAATTGCAAATGCCTTTGGAAGTTGATCGTTTCTAGAAGGTCCCGTAATTCGTCGGCCATCTCTGGTGGGGGAGTGGCGGAAAGAGCACGTGTTGCCAATTGCTCTGCTAATCGCGGGTTTCCACAGTCAAGTGCCAGCGTTGCAGCACTGCGATGAAGTACTGAAAACGTCGGCTCGGGATTGCCAAGGTCAGAGCAAGCTTTAACTGCGGCGAGCTCCTTCTCAAGTGCTGAGCGAAATAAGGTTTCGGCATGGTCATATTTCCCCCGGATGCGCTCAGAGACGGCGAGCTCGGCAAAATTCATCGCCTCGTTGTGTAGTTCTTGGAGCAAGGTCATTTCTCAGCTACCTCTGAAATAGGTGTTCCGAACTCGACGACCACTATGTATGCAGGAAGAGAGCCATCGGACTTCGCGACCTGCTTAAGTTTTTGACGGACTCTTGTCTTGATCGTCCGTTCGTCTCCCTTACGGATGCCAGATACCTCCAATCGTGCCATATTTTGAAATGGAATGCCATCATCGTGTCCAAGCCAGTAGTCGAATCCCGTCCCCTTGCGGGAACGTTGCACTACTGAATAACCGGCGAGTTTGCGTATCAGTAAAATAGCAACGCCCATAGCGCCATGTTCTGTCGCGCTTTCAAGATCGTTCCAACAATTGAGCACTTGTTGCGTGATCTGAGGCCAACGGAGCCTGAACGATTTCTGGTGCGTACCTTGGACCAACATTTCCTTGTCAAATTGATGGCCCTGAGATTCAAGGCAGACGCCACCCGCCTCAGCTAGACAACTTCCGAATGCAGGGGATATCGCAGGCAAACCACTGTTTAGTTCATTGAGGTCGATCATTTTTTCTGGAGTTGGCATGTACCTTGATTATTTTTAGGCGGACTATCGTCATTTAGGGATGGCTCTTAGTTAATCAAAGAAATGCGTATGTGCTTCTTTAGGTTTAAGTTCACAGGTTAATGCTTCTATTGACTTGGTGGGTAAATGTAACGCGTAATGTTTGTATGATTCGAAAATACCATCCGTGTATTTTTTATTTTCGATATTAATGCATAGAATATTGCCGAGTGGATTGGATAACCATAGGCTGAACTCACGGTCTCCTATCACCAAGGGATTACCCGGTTCTTTGAATGATTTTATTATGAAACTTCCATCGCACTTTTCCTGTATTTTTTGAAGATTGTAAAAATTATCAGTGACTTTGTTAAAAGAAATGTTTCTTTTGAACATTTCGCCTTTCGTTTCTACGCAATTGTAAAGGTAGAATAACATCTTCCCGGAGCCATTTTGTAATTCATGAATGTATTTGCTTAGTGAGGTTAAATAGCTTTTTTCAATTGGATTTTTCCTCGCCCCTAATAATAGGCTTGAACTCCTTTCGATTATAAAAAGTTTATTCTCGCTGTTCTTTATGATTTCAATTGCATCCAAGTAGATAGTATTTTTTTTATTAATGATTTTTAAGTTCATGATAATACCGTCTGGTTATCACATTGGATATAATCTATTCACTTTTCATAATTTGAATAAGCTGGAGAAACCACTTGATAATGCTGCACCTATTGCCGCAATGATTATCCATTCGAGCCAATGAGCCCTAATGGAATAGTAAATGCTTTTTATCATAATAATAAATTTGCTGTCGTCTATATCATATGCATCCTGAGCTAGCTCGGTGAATCTTGTTGACAACCAATGTCCAAAATTATCATCTTCAAAATATAAACCAAAAGAAGTGTTGCCTTTCTTATCTTTATAATCTAAGGTGTGTGCTAATAAAATTTTGCGCCCGTCGACCAGACAAATTCTCATACGCCCATAAGATCTTTTTAATATTTTGTCGACAATGCCTTTTTGCTTTAACTCTTTTAAAGAGATTAAGATAGCATCTGTAATATCTTCGGGACATGTAATCAAAAATTTTGCATCAGCCACATTCCGAGCACTCTCCATAGCTTCCTGAAATGATTTTTCCTTCAACCATCTTGCACTATGGCCAATGATGTATACTTCACTTTGTGCGGTTTTGACCATTTCTGCAACTTTGTCAACCACTTCTTTTCTATTTTCTAGTTTTATCCATTCTTTTTTTTTCACGATTTAACCTCCATCAATAGATGTTGTGGTTAGTTGCAAATACAATGGCAGCGAGGCCACTTAGTTAACCTTGCCTTTTCGCCCCAGTAGATGATGTTTACTTTACAACTTTTATGTCACCCTAGGAGCCTGTCCGAGAAATGCTAAAACCAGCCTATTTTGGGTATTACTCAGACAGAGTCAAAATTTGATGTTTGCAATATGCTGTACGGCAGTTTGTTACATGGGCCATTTTTGTGTGCTGTCCGAGTAATGGCAAAAAAACGTATTACTCGGACACACTCCTAGCGATTCTGTACGACACCTTTGGATTGCATCGTGAAGCAAAACAACAATCGAAATAACACCCTCTCTTAAGATTACCGCACTGAGGATAAGGAGTGTTGTGCCAATGATACGACGAATCCCCCTTTGTTCAGAAAAACCAATATTATCCGACAACCACCTGATTTTCACAACCCTCGAAAATCATCCACATTTCATCCATATAAAATGGATGTTGGGCATGCCTAAAATTGGGAGCGGACCTGCGTAATGGCTTGCAAAACAAAGAATTAGACGCCTTTCGGTGGGTTAGACCTTAAGAAGGGCTTTCTAACGGAGATTGGTTCCTATAGGGGCTTGTTTGAGTTATCCACGGGCATAGCGCATCCGTAAACTGATCTATTTATCAAACTCACAACCTGTCATCCTTGCGGAAGCAGGGATCCAGCGTCAAGGCTTATGGATCTGTATTCCGGCTTGCGCCGGAATGACATGCTTTACGCATCAGATGAATACTTGTTCCTGACCATCAGGTGAATAATCCGGGTTAAGGGTGGAGCGGGGGGGCACTATTCACGAAAGTACGCACTATTATCCGCATCATTCTACGAATCTCGGAAGGCAGGAAATGCAGTCGAAGCAAAACTGCGGCGGGATAAAACATCAAAAGCCAAACCCATCTTCCTTGACGCGCGCAAGATAAAACTGCATAGCCGTCCCGGAAGCCCCCCTTTTCCAATCGGCAGGTGCGCAACTGCTCGGAAGCGAGATTGCTTCGCCCCGCTCGCAATTGACAGTGTGTTGATATTTCACACCTTCACAATTATCGGGTGAGGGTGTAGATGCAGTCTTTTTCAAATCACCCCTCACCCAGCCTCTCCCCATCGGAGGGGAGAGGAGATGTGGAGAGCATGCTCGGTGATATTTCTTCCCCTGATAATATGTTGCGCATTGTCCCTCTATCAACATATGCACAAAAATCCGGCAAGAGCCATTACTGAATAATCTAATTTGACCTACTCGCTGACCAGGCCCGCGGCGGAATGTGTTAGAATGTGAGTCATGGAGGTAGCTATGCGCAAAACCAGAACGCTCGTATATTGTTGCATCGCGGCCCTCACGCTCGGCTTCGGCGCGTGCGGGCAAAAAACGATAGTTCTTGAGAACCGATTCACAAAGGGCGAGGAGCTCCGCTATCTGCTGACGACGAAGGGAGAGGGGACCATGAGCATCACCGGCCTCCCGGGGCAGAAGTCGGGGACCAAGGCGGCGGTGAATTTGCAGATGGACCTTGCCTATACCATGAAGGTCGGGGACGTCGATACAAACGGGAGCGCCGACATGGAATATAGCTTCCAGCGCTTCAGATCGATGACACAGAGCGGGTCGTTGAAGATACAGACGGAAGCGGATGAGAGCGGAGCGAAGGTGACACAGGGCGAGGTGATGCTTAGCGACGCCCCCGGCCTCGATGGCTTGCGGGCGCTCTGCAAAACCCCGACTCTAATAAAAGTAGACAAACGGGGGAACATTCTGTCCGTTACGCCGCCGAGCGGTGTCGGCGGGCTCCTGCCCCATGTGAACGTCTACAATTTCCTTAAACAGAATAAAATAGTGCTCCCGGCCGGCCCGATTGCCGTCGGACGCTCATGGACGGAGAAGAGAGACATTGTCCTGGGAGGAGGCATGGAGGAAAGGCTCCCTGGGACGAAGGCCCTCAAGCTCGACACGACATACACCCTCACCGGCATGGTCGACCGGGGAGGTCGGCAATGCGCTGACATCGCCGTGCGCGGCGAGATAGCGGCGAAGAACTTGGAACTCAGCGAGCCTGCGAGTTCCGACGTTCCCATGTCGGTGATGATGGACCATCTCAAGCAGCGCCTGGAGGGGAACGTCTATTTCGATCAGCAGCGGGGCCGGGTACTGAGCGTTCACCTTACCACCACCCAGGACGCGGCGATGACCATGAAAGTGGCGAGGGAAGAGGTCGAGCCGTTCACCAGCTCGACGCAGATGAAGATGGAAACCGACCTGAAGTTGATCGAATGATGGGATTTTATCCCATGGGAAAGACAGGGTGAGGGGAAAATACAGCCCGAAGTTCAAAGCGGAAAGCGTAAGGTATGCTCTCTTTGAACATTTGGCCTTCGACTTCGAACCGTGGTTCACCCCCACCGTATCTCCCCTCCGCCACAGGCGGACAGGCATCAGGGGGGGAGGTAAATCTCCCGCTTCATCCATGCAGAATGGAAGCTAAGCAATAAACATTATGGAATCCCTTTCTGAAATCTTGCGGCCCGTAGAAAAAGAATTGAGGACGGTGGATGAGATCATCCTATCAAGCCTTTCTTCTACCGAGGAGAGACTAGGCGAGTTGGCGCGTTGCGTTCTCGAAAGCAAGGGGAAACGGATCAGGCCTATCGTGTCCCTCCTTTCAGGGGCCGCCGCCGGCCGTCTCAGCGAGGCGCATTGCCATTTTGCCGCGGCGTCAGAGCTTATCCACATGGCGACGATGATTCACGACGACGTGCTCGACGAGGCCGCGGTGCGGCGCGGGAAAGCAACGGTCAGTGCCTTGTGGGGGAATCAGGTCGCCGTGATCCTTGGCGACCATCTCCTCTCCCAGGCATTCGGGATACTCTGCCGCTTCCATGATAACGGCATTCTTCCCCAGATGATACAGATGACTAGAGAAGTGTGCGAAGGGGAGATATATCAACTGCGCCGGAGACACGATACTTCCATGACGGAAGAGGAGTACCGGAATGCCGTTTCCAAGAAGACCGCATCGCTCTTCTCCACTTGCTGCCGGTTGAGCGCGCTGCTTGCGGGGGCGTCCCGGCCCGTCCAGGAGGCGCTCTCGCGCTTCGGTGGATGCTTCGGCACGGCGTACCAGATCGTGGATGACTGTATCGATGTCAGCGACGAGAACAAGGAAAAGGACCAGTTCAAGGATATCAAGGGCGGGCGGGTCACGCTCCTCCTCATCAAAGCGCTCGCCGCGCTCTCCGGCAAGGAACGTGACGGGCTTGTGCGCGCCTTCCACGAAGGCGACGTGAAGGAGTGTCTGCGCACCATCTCCGCGGCCGGAGCGATCGCCGCATGCTGCGGTGATGCCGGGCGGCTACTCGGCCGGGCCAGGGATGATCTCGCGCAGTTGCCGGACTCTCCCTCCAGGGACGCTCTCATCCGCCTGACCTATTTTCTGTTAGGCGCCCCGTAGCACTATGCCCCAACTTTCTCAATTGTAACTCGGAGGCGGCGGCAGAACTCCTCGCACATCATGATAGCGACCCCCGGGTATTCGCGGAGCATGTCCCTGAATTCGCGCTTGTGTATCGCGAGCACCCGAACGTCCCCATCGGCGATGGCGGTGGCGGAACGGGGGGAATCGTCGAAGAGCGCCATTTCGCCGAAATAATCATTGGCGCCAAGTTTCGCAAGCGGCACTTCTTCCTTCCCGGCATAGGAGACGATGCGCACGCTCCCTGCGGTGATAATATACATTGTATAACCGCGTTCCCCTTGCTTGATGATGGCGTCGCCGGCATGGAAGGTCTCCTCCTTCGATATCGAGGCGATCGCGAGCAGTTCCTTGAATCGCAGATTAGAGAAGATGGGGACGCCTTTTAAGGTTAGCACTTTTTCCATTAGGTTTTCCACGGACGTATCTCCTTGTATATTCCTCTTCTCGGTCTCCCTGGCGGCCCGGTCCCCAAGAGCGGGGGTGATGGGCGGTTGTCCCCGCTCATGCGCTTCGGCGATGCACATGAGGCCGCATAGCGCATCGGGGCGGCTGCCGGAATCCAACATTTCCTCAAAAATGCCGCATGGGTCGATTTCGTCAAGCGGATAGAATCGCGAACCGGCGGCGAGCTTGAGTTCCAGGGGGAGGTCTTCGAGGAGTGGCAGGAGCCTCCTGGCGAGATCGGCTGTGAGCACGTTCTCCAACGCCTCGAGCGCCTGCTCCCGCACCGCTTCCTCGCGATCGTGTGAGCTATCGAGGATGAACTGCACCCGACTCCCCTTCAGTAGCACGGCGAGCAACCGGAGGATGGCGTCGGTTGCCTCGCTCAATCGGTCCCGGAGAAGGAGCGATAGCGCATCCCGGGAGCGGCCCGGCGGCATCCCCTCCACCGCGCGCATTCTCGCGACTGCCTGGTACCCATCGCGAACCTTCGTATCGATGAACGTGAGGAGGGTCTGCTCTTTTACGCCAAGGTTGTCGAGGATTCCGATCAGCGCCCTCCTCGCGAAAAACCCGGCCTCCGGGAGCGCGTGTGTAAGGACTGGGATTGCGGTTTCTCCCTGGCTGTCGATGAGCGCGCGCGCCGCCTCACGCACAGCCCTGTCCTCGTCGCCGAGGAGCGGGATCGCGAGGGAGACCGCCTGGGGAGCGCGGAGCGCGGACAGCCCCTCGACCGCTTTGAGCCGGACTCGTGTGTCGCCGTCGGCGAGGAGGGCGGGCCAATGGTCCGAAGAGGCGTTGAGCCCCAGCTTACCGAGGGCCAGGGCGCACTCCGCTCTCACGGCAGGGTCGACCGCGCGCGCGAAGGCGCGTACCCGATCGAGCCCGGAACGGTCTCCGATCCCTCCCAGGAGATAGAGGGCGCAGCACACTTCCTCCGGCTGTTCCGAATCGAGCTTCTCATGAACCCATCCCGCATCGATCCGTTCCCCCGCCGCCATGAGGCCGAGCACGGACTCGGCGACGAGGCGGCGGTCACCGCTCTTCAAGCCCTTCCTAAACAGCTCGACTCCCTTCTCGGGCGCCATGCGCCTCACGAGCATCGCGAGTTCCACGCGCGCAGACTCATGGATCCTGTCGCACACCCCTAGCAACGCCGGCACCACCTCGGCTGGCGGACCCGTCCCCACAATTCTAAGCATTTCGATCTGTAGGGCCGGCTCCCTGCGGGCCGACTCTGCGCACACCATCTCGGGCCAGCCGCTGATCCCCGATTGGCTGAGCAACCTCGCCGCCATGAGCGCGGTCGCCGCCTTCCGGCTTGCGAGGTTTTTCGCGAGAACGTCGGCCGTCCGGGCCGTCATGAGAGAGCGGAGGTCGTGGCCCTCGAGCTCCGCAAAGTTCACGTGTTTTTCGCTCAGGCTCCGGTAGAGGATCGTGGAGTAGGAGCGCTTCAACCGGTAGTCGCAGAAAGCCCATATAATGGCGAAGAACGGGCCGACCAGGTTGAGGTTCAGCGGCGAAACGAACGCCTTCAGCACCACCAGCAGCCCGCTCCCCGCGAGCTCTCCCAACCTGCGGACAGCCCCCTGGACGAGGGCGCTCACCCGGCCGCGGAGTTCCACGGGGATAATGCTGTAGAGCATCTGCGAGCCCGGTTTGTAGAAGGCGGCGTCGATCACCTCGAGGGCCGACCTCCCGATGACCGCAGACGGCATCCGGAAACCGAAATAGAGCCCGCCGAACGCGAACAGATATCCGATGGGATACGAAAAGAGCACGTTGACGATCCCGAATCGGCGGAACACGCCGCCCACCAGGACGACCTGACAAGCGAGGATGAGTATGTTGAACGATCCCTTGAAGACACCGAAGAAGCCGAGCAGCGACGCCTCGGACCCGTAAGTCTCGTTGGCGAGATAATCGAATATATAGTCGAACATCGGCGCGACGATACCGGGTAGAAATGCGAGGGCCATGAGATAGCCTAGCAACGAAGAGCCGCGGAGTTGAACGAGTTCCCGCTTGAGGAATTTTCCGAGCGAGGCCATCGTGACGCTTTCCGCCGGCGCGAAGCTTATGGGCGAGAGCCTGCCCACCTGGCGCCTCCCGAGCCCCACAAGCGCGTATGAGACGATCATGCCGGCGCTCGAAAAGAGCACCAGATTGTCGGTCCCTGTGAGGGCGGCGATCCGGCGGTTGAGGAGGCTCCCGGCGATGGTACCCATGACCGCGCCGCCGCCGATGATGGGGAATATTCTTCGCGCCTTGCGGGTCGAATAGACGTCGGTGGTGAGCGTCCAGAAGACGATGAAGAAGACGTACTTCATCTGCTTGACCATGATGTAGATGATGGGGTAGGTGAGGGGCGCGCGCACGAGGATGAGGAATCTCATGCAGATGAGCAGTCCCGCGAATACGAGCAGGAGGTTCGACACGAGCTTGGTCCGCGCGGTGCGGTCGACCACCCGGTTGAGCATGGTGAGGATGGCCAGGAAGACGATGGAGTTGAAAAAAAACGTGGTGGGGAGGTAGCGCACGCCGCCATAGCGCTTGAGGAACACCGTCTCCGAGAAGTTCTCGTTGATAATCTGGCAGAACTGGAAGAGGCAGATGGTCCCGACCATGAGCATGAGCAGCGGCTGCTCCGCCCGTCGCACCTTGAGGAGCTTTTCCAGCGAAAGGCTCACTTTTTCACCATAAATGAACCACAGCAGGAATGACAAATGACAAATGACAAAGCACAAATGACAAATGAATTACAAATGACCAAATGTCAAAACCTCATAGTGTTTCGTCATTTGTCATTTCGGGTTATAATGATCCAGTATCCTCTGCCGTCTTGCGAGCAGCGTCTTATATACGTAATCAGCGTCCTCGGCGCGAGTGTAGCGGGCGAGATCCACGGCGGTCCGGATCTGCTCCTCGCTGTAGCCGGCGATCACGCCCGCGGCCCAGCGGCCGTCCTCGGCCGTCATCTCCGCCCAGGCCATGTTAGGATAGTTCGGCCTGTAGCGGTCAGGGCGGAAGTTGCTGTCGAAGTAACCCACGGCCTCGCTGTACTGAGCGCCGCTGGCGGCGTACGGTTTCCTGACAAGCCCAGCAAGTTCGAGGGGACGCGCAATCGGCCAGAGGAAAAACTCGTGGAAGCTGACGTAATGCTCCCAGCCGTCCCGCGGCTCCTTGGTGCGTATGTTCCAGCTACCGAGCGATCCACCGAAGTCGAAGACGTAGTAGCGGGTGAGAGGGATTCCGTCAACCTCGATCACGCTGATCCCGGTGTTGTGGTCCAGCCAGTCGGTGTTGTGGATCCAGGCGGCGAAGACCATGCCCGCGCGCATCTCCCGCCGGTCCTCGAACGCGCGGTAAGTCCAGTGGCCCTTATACCCCTTGACGAGTTTCGTGGCCACTCCGCGCCGGCCGTCGAACTCGGGATTGGCAGTCCCTTCTATCGTGACGATGGCGCTCCCGGCGACGTTATAGCCTGCCATCCGCATTAGCGTGGAGCCGATCACTTCCGCTGACGTGACCTGCTCTTCCATCCCCGGCGGATCGACGATAATGATGTACTCGACGCCGCGGCTGTCCATGCCATAGAAGCCCTTGGACTGGCCCTCCTGCTTCTTGCGTGTGATCGTGATTTTCCCGCGCGGGCGTATGGCCTCGTCCTGCTCCCTTAAGATGCCGGGCGTGATGGCGCGTAAGTCGGTATTGAAGAAGAACGCCGAGTCGGGGATTCCGCCATTTGCCGTCAGATCGCTCGCGCGAGCGGGACGGCCCACTAGGCGGCGCAGGTTCCTCGGCAGGTTGAAGAGGCGGAATATCCTCCAGTAGACGCTGTTCGCGATCCACTGCCCATCGAAGAACCAGTCTCCCTGGATGTCCTCAGCCTGGCCGCGGATGCCGATGAAGCTCCCGTAGTCGATCCGTTCGCGCGTGAGATCTCTCTTCATCCGATCGAGCTGTCCCCGGAGCGCCTGCCGCTGGCTTTCGGATTTTGACGTCGCGAGTTCCTTCTCGCAGCGAGCGAAGGCCGCCACGCGTTTGAGCGTCTCATCCACCTTCTTGTCCGTGACCCACTCGGCCTGTAGAGACTCAACAAGAAGCATCACAAAAACTAGCATGCATGCTGGAATTTTGATCTTTCGCATTGGTATCGCTATCTCCTCGTTACTTTCCTCCCCCCTTGTGGGGGAGGGTTAGGGAGGGGGGGCTACCCTACCGAGACTGACCATTTGCTGCCCTGCCGCGGGGTCTTGATTGAAAAACTGCGCCAGCGCCGCGTAGAGCTCGGGGTGGCGTTCTTTCAGCTCGACCGGCCGCTCGAAAAAATGCTCGACCGCCACCGCGAAGAACTCGGCCTCGTTCTCGGAGGCGTAGGCGCGCAGCACCGAGCGATGCGCCTCAACCTTCATCATCTCGCGATGGATCAGCGCGAGCCATGCTCCAGTGGCCGCCGGGTTCAACATCCGCGGCACTCCATCGGCGCGGGCGCACCGCAGGTCCAGCAGATGGGCGAATTCATGCAGGGCGACGTTGTCGCCGCCCGGAACGCGCCAGCCATTGAGTAGCGCGTCCAGCGCAATGATGACCGGCCCTTGCCCGTAGGTGCGGCCGAGGAACGGTCCGCGTTTCGTGCACCTGAATTTATCGTCGAATCCGCCGGGATACACGAGAATTGTGTGCCGCCGCGGCAGCTCCCACTCCGGCTGCCCATGAAGAAGCACCGCGGCCCCGGCGGCAATCAGCAGGCGGATCTCATCGGTAATCTCCACCCCCGCCACTCCTTCGATCTCATGCTCGGCGAGGAAATAGCGCGCGTTCCGTTCGAAGCGCTCGCGGCCCTTGAGATCGAGGTCGCGGTAGAAACGCACCTCCCTGAACAACACATCCCTCCACGGAAGGGGCATGGGCTGTTGTGCGAGTCTTTTCCGCCTCATGGGACGCCGCAATGCCAACGCGGCATACACGGCGAGCGCCGGCACTGCGAGCACCCCCCATGCTGGATGGAGCGAAGCGATCGAGAACGCGACAATGCCGAAGGCGATGAGCGCGGCGCATGCGGCATGAAAAAATAAATCGCCTATCGCCATCGTTCGCATCAGACCACCCCCTTTGCCACGAGCATAAACGTCAAGTCTGACAGGTTCACAAAGAGTACCAAAGGTAACATTGTCGTTACAAAGAGTAAAAGAAATGCAACCACGAGAATACACAAGATTCGCACGAGAATTCGATCGAAATAAATCATGTGTTAATCTTGTGTAATCCGTGGTTTGAAAGATTTCGGCTGTGGTTAGAGCCGCCCGGAGCGCACGATGCCGAAGATGAGCCAGAGGCCGAGGAGCCCCGCGAGGAGGAACCCGGCCATTCCGAAGAGGGGGAGGCCGAGCAGATGCGGCCCCCTGTCGCTCAGGGTCATGAGGGAGGAGCCGATGATGAGCGCGGCTACAATGAGGCCGAATGAGAGCCGGTTGCTTGACTTATCCATCTCGCCGATGAACGTGTCGAGCCCCCGGTGTTGAAACTCCAGCTTGAGGCGGCCCTTGGTCGCTTTTTTGAGTATGAGTTGGAGATCGCCCGGGAGATCCCTGAGCAGGTAGGCCATATCGCTGGCAATGTCCTCGATGCGCCCCTTGATGTGGGCGGGTTTGAACTGGGATAGGACGTATTGTTTGGCGTACTCGCGTGCGACGCTGACCATGTCGAAATCCGGATCGAGATGGCGGCCCACCCCCTCGATGGTGACGATCGCTTTTCCCAGGAGCAGGCAGTCGTGAGGCATCCTCATCTTGTAATGGGCCGCGATGCGGATCGTATCGTTGAGCACGTGGCCGAGGCTGATCTCCTTCAGCGGCCGGCCCGCGTATCCCTCGATGAGATAGGCGAGGTCCGATTTGAACGACTCCTCGTCGATTTCGTCTTCCGATACACGCATCCTCAAGAGATGCCGGGCAGCGCGTGCGGAATCCCAGTCCGCCACCGCAAGCAGCACGTTGGCCGTCTCCTCGAGGAGATCGCTGTCCAGCCTCCCCACCATGCCGAAATCGATGAGGACGAGGCGGCCGTCGGGGAGAATGCTGAAATTTCCAGGATGGGGATCGGCATGGAAAAACCTGTCGACGAAAACCTGTTTTAAGAACGCCTTCGCTCCTTTAAGAGCCGTCTCCTTAAGGTCGATCCCCGCTTCTTTTAGGCGCGTCGCGTCGTCCACCCGTATGCCCTCCAGATCGTCCATCACAAGCACCCGGCTTGCGGTGAGCGGCCAGTGGACCTTTGGGATGCAGATATCGGGGGAATCGGCGAAGTTGCGCCTGAACCGCTCGGTGTTACGCGCCTCGGAAAGGAAGTCGAGCTCCCTCGTAATCGACTTGCGGAAAAACGTGACCAGGTCGGATGGATAGAAGGCCCGGCTTTCCGGGACGTAGCGTTCGAGACCTCCAGCGAGCGCATCCAGGATGTTGAGATCTACGGCCACCTGCGCGTGGATGTTGGGGCGCTGCACCTTGACGACCACCTTCTCTCCCGAGGGTAGCGTAGCCTGGTGGACCTGCGCGATCGAGGCCGCGGCGATCGGCTCGGTGGAGAATTGAGCGAAGAGCTCATTCACTGGCTTGCCCAGCTCCTCTTCGACGATCTTCCGGGCTGTATCCGATGGGAACGACGGGGCGTGGTCCTGGAGTTTCGTGAGCTCGCGGATGACCTCGGGTGGAATGATGTCGATGCGTGTGCTGAGTAACTGGCCGAATTTGATGAAGGTGGGGCCGAGCTCCTCACAGACCAGCCGTAGGCGTTCTCCCACACTAAGCGGCCTCATCGCCTCCCGTTCCTTCATGAAACGATTGAGGACCGGGAGGTGCTCGCCGAGCTTGAGCTCGTAGAGGAGATAACCGAAGCCGTAGCGGAAGAGCACGCCCATGGCGTACCGGAATCGGGCCAGCTCATCCCGCCGTCTGATCAGGGAAAGGTATCTCATCACCGTTGCATAAATGACAAATACCCAATGACAAATGAATTACAAATGCCCCGATGACAAAAACTCATTGTGTTTTGTCATCTGTCATTTGACATTGTCATTATTTCTTGGTCTTGAGTTTTTTCTCCAGATTCTTAAGCCGCTTCTCGACCTCTTCGAGCCTGTCGGCGGTGGCGATGCGGGTTTTCCCGAGGAGCGACGCGAATGCCTTTTCCAGGCCCGTCTCAAGCTCCTTGCGCCTCTTCCGGGCAACCTTCGAGAACGAAGCCATGATTTTCTTGGCCTCGTCCTTGCTGACCTCGCCTTTCTTCTCGAGCTCTACAATGGTTTTCGCGAGCGTCTCCCGCGTGAACTCCGCCGCACCGAGCCCCACGAGCAACCCCTTCTTCAAAAACTCTTTCATCATAACCCTCCTTCCCTTGATGCAATCCTCGCCCTCTGCCTAATAACGCTATCCCGGCGCATCAATGTGCCCGCCATAATTCTACTGTACACTATTCCAACGTGATGGGCAAGGGGATCAAACTGAAATCCCAATATCGAGAAGGGACCCCCTTGGGAGAGGAATTCACAGAGAGAAAGTTGTTTGCCGCGCCCCGAAAGGGGCCCTTTGGGGGAGGAATAATTTTTCACAAAGAGTAAAAGAGAGGGAAAGCGGAACAAGAAACAACTGTCGGCTCTCCAGCCTGATCTATTCATCAACTTTGATCGGCCGATAAATATTTACTGTAGCGCAAATAGTTAATCAACATTGTAACATTCCGCACCAGACTAGTCGGTGCGGGGCCAGAACCGTCCCTTTTTTCTCGATCTCTTCGAGGCAAAATCCGGGACTATGGCAGGCTAGGCTGTTTCTCTACGAGGCCCCCCCCCCGCGTTCGAGGCCGAAGAGCCAGTCCAGCGAGCAGGGATAGCGCTTGGCGAGCAATACCCGGAGACTCAGTGCGATGAGGACGAGATCGCGGATCAGGAGATCGGCGGCGGCCCCCTGCGATGAATGCGCGAAGGAGAAACAGCCGCAGTCGAACTCAAGCCCTCTCCAAAGGTTGTAGCTGATCGCGCAGATAAAAACGCCGAGGCTGAGCGTGATGATAAACGACGCCCCCCTGCTGAAGAGGCCGAGGACAAGAAGTGTGCCCGAGACAAGCTCCACGCCCGGAAGAGTAATTGCAAGGAGGTTGATCGCCCAGGATGGAAGTATCTTATACCCGTAGATGATCTTGCCGAACGACGCCGGGTCGCCCAGCTTGTGCAGGCTTGCGTAGATGAACAGCCCGCCGAGGAACAGGCGCATGATCAGGACCGTCGAATGATGGATGAATTGCATTCTTCCGTGTTTCACGGCAGCCCCCTTGACGGCTCGGAGGGCGCGGCCGGCTGATCGGGCGGCGCCGGGGTCGTGACGGAACTCTCCATGGGATAACCCGCCGCCTCCCATTCCTTCAAGCCCCCGGCAAAAACAAAAACCTCTTTGATGCCGGCTCCATGCAACGTCCCCGCTAGGAGATGGGCCTCGTCGCAGTCCATGCTCTGGCAATAGACCACGATCTTTTTGTGTCTCTCGGCCATCGCAAAGACCTCTTCCATTCGGGCCGCTGCCCCGTTTTCGGGGAGCGCGTATGCGCCGCGGACGTGGCGCTCCGCGTATGCTTCAGCCGGCCGGGCGTCGAGAAAGAGGGCGTTCTCCCGAAAGAAGCGCAGAGCCTCCTCCGCGCCGATCTCCACGTTTCCGCGCGTGGCGTCGTTGGCCCCCCCCGGCGATGGCACACCGTAGGCCTTGTTCCAGTTGCCGACGATCGGGATACTCCGCGAGGAAAGGGCGTTGTTGGCGAAACCGACGAGGAAACCGATGACTACCACCGCGGCTGCTTCACTTAGAATACGGAATATCGTATGGTTGTCTGTTTGCATTGGGGCGGCTCTGACAATTTTGATTAACTATTTGCGCTACAGCAAGTATTTATCGGCCGATCAAAGTTGATGAATAGATCAGGCTAATATGCAATAATTTATTGTATACTACCCCGGTATGACAAGCAATATTATTGGAAAATCCCAAATCCCCCGCCTGACAACCGGCCTCTTTCCCAAAGGGATCCCTTTGGGAAAGAGGCCCCTTTGGGGCGGGCAGGCAACCCCCAAATCCAAAATCCCAACAAGAGCAGTGGTAAGCAGTAAGCTATAATCAGCGTCCATCCGCGGCAAAAAATCTTCTCCGCGACTCCTGGTAAATTCGTCCGCCATTTCGGGATTGTCTTGAGGGAACTCCTTTGCTACTCTCGGCAAGAGGCTAAAAACGTGAAAACGAGAAGAACTGTTCCGACGTTGCTGCTCATCTTGATCCTCATCCAATCCCTCCTTGCCGTCAGCGGATGCAGCTCGGTGCGTCAAAAATTCGACGACTGCAAACGCTATGTGCTCACCGAAGTAGTGCGTTGGTAAGACCGCAATGGCAAATACCAAATGTCAAATGGCAAAACACAATGAGGTTTTGTCATTTTGGTATTTGGCATTCTCGATATTGGGATTGGGGGTTTGTCCGCCTTCGGCGGAGGATTTGGGATTTTCCTACAGCTAATTAACTACCTCAGCATCCTTGGAGAGCAGGATCACATATGGGGTCGCGGGCCCGACTTCCGAGAGGCTTCTCACGACCGGCTGCTTGCCGGCTTGCACGACCGCGGCATAAAATGTCACCGTGCTTCCGTACATCGAATCCGGGATGGCGACTGCGGGTCGTATTAGCATTGTAACCGTGTTCAGATACCCGTCGGCGCCGGAGTAAACCGGTCTGACTCCCGCTTTCACCGATCCGTTCGGGAAGATGGTGTATATGCCGTACGGCGTATCGGCAAGCATGTAAAAGTCGAACGACTGGAGTATCTGCTGTGTCAGCAAAAAGTCCAGCGTGAAATACTGACCCGCCGTCAGCGGGCTCGATTCTATATTCATCGTCGGCGTCGGTGTGGGTGTCGATATGGGCGTTGGTGTGAGGGTAGGCATAGGCTGTGCCCCAGCGAGATATGCCACTTCGCACGCGACGTGAGCGGCGTTGTACTGGATCCGCATATAACCGTTCTCGCCCCAGCTGGCGCCCCAGGAATTCCTCAGTATCCAGTAACCGCCATCGGCGTCATTCCAGCCCACGAGCGCTAT
The DNA here is from genome assembly GCA_964460305.1 of uncultured bacterium. Taxonomy (GTDB): domain Bacteria; phylum Auribacterota; class Tritonobacteria; order UBA1439; family UBA1439; genus JAPLCX01. The sequence continues at coordinate 49,364 of CAYWRA010000002.1, read as the reverse complement.
CGCATGGTCCGTGTCCGCGTAGTAACAGGGATCCGTTTGACACGTGTTGTTTGAATCATTGTAAATACCGCTCATGTACCCCGTGAAGGCCGAAGTACTTGAATATACCGCGGCATCCACCGCGCCATAGGTCATTATCGCCGTCTTTATCGCGTCGATGTCGCCACACGGAACCCTGTACCAGGACGAGAAGCTGGCGCGGGGGGCACCCCAGTGCGTGCATGTTTGTGGATCGCTTGTGGTATAGGGAAAACTGCTCTCGGTGCACACGCCGTCCGTGGTGAGCGCTTGAAGCTCCATGTAGTCGTAGTCTGCGCCGTCGCAGCCGTAAAAATGGTCGCCATAACCGGGAAGCCTTGCCAGGCACCAGATGATGAACGATTCGGAGAAATCCACACAACTCGAATCGTATAGGCCGAATGCTACATTGTATACACCCTCCGCCGCGGCGCAGGCGCCGAAGGCGTAGCAAGATCCGCAATTGCCCTGGTTTCTGATTGGGCCGATATATGAATGGCCGTTATAGTTCCTCCAATCGAAACTCGATGGGAGATCGACTTTCCCAAGGTGTTCCTCAAGCGGTCCGGTAGCGTCTGACACAATAGTGGGGAATTGACCCCGGTGGCGGCTGAAGAACTCGCGCTTCATCTCGGTGGGCATATCAAAGACCCAGTTATGCCCGACTTCGAAACTATAGCCGTTATTCGCGATCTTCGCCCTGACTGCCTCGAGCGAGTCGTCGCTCTTGAATTCGAGAATCTGGCGCTCCTCCGCCTTGGCGGCGGTCAGAATCAACGTCAGGCCAAGAACCCCAGCGATGTAAAAAACACGTTTCAATAGGCGTCGCATACGCCGTCTCCGATTGTCTCCCTCCGCCGTATTAAGTATAGCATTATTGAACACGATTGTCAAAGTTGCGAGGGCAGATCGAGGGCGCTGAATGCCTTAAATTGTAAGCCTTATGCTATAGGATCAAAGCACTTACGGCTTATGGGTTACGGTTTATCGCGTACTTTGATGTTTTATGCATAATTCATTTGACACCCCTCCGGGGGAGCGTATAATAGCGCCGATCTTTGAAATACGTCTTATGAGGGAAAGCGGTGAAAAACCGCTGCTGCCCCCGCAACTGTAAGTGGCGGAAAAAACAGCTTAAAGTTAAAGTTTAAAGCCGGTTCCTTTATACCTTAAACTTTTTGCCGTAGTAAGCCGGTCACTGGATCAGTGGATCGAAGGGTCGCTGCTCTGGGAAGGCCGCTGATCATTTAATGCCACAAGCCAGGACACCTCAGGGAGAATCTTCTTCGGGGTGGGAGAAGCCGGTATGGATGAAGCCAGTTCTTCTTAAACCTTGAGGAGCTGGCTTTTTTGTTGTCTGCGGCCGACCGCTCCGGGGTTCACATAGACACCCTGGAAAAAACGAAAAGAGAGGAGAACGGAATGAGAAGATGTTTGATTGGCGGCGCACTAGCGTGCGTAATGGCAGCGACGATGACCGAGGGGGCGATCCAGATGCCCTCGGGGTACGAGGCGGAGACGCTCGGCCAGAATTTCGCCGGGGGTTTCGATTATCTGCCGAACGGCGACATCATCGGGATGTACGTGGATACGACCGGCGCCGTGAACAGCTACATCGGAGTAGTCGACGCCGATGACGACGGCGCCCCCGCCGGCGTGGAGAAAAAGTATGACTTCGGCGGGAACGTATGGGGGGCGTTCGTGAAGGTGAGCCCCGACGGCTCGTTTGCGCTTTTCGGCGAGAGCTCCACCTACAAGGTGAGGCGCATGGATCTCTCCAGCCCGTATGCCGTAACCGAGCTCACCCCGGCTTCCGGCAGCTTCGACGGCGCGTACGACCTCGCGTTCATCGACTCGACGCATTGCTACGTGAGCGCCAATCCGGCCGGCGCGACCAACAAGATCTACTATCTCGACGTTGCGGCGCGCTCGCTCACGGAGGTGGTATCGGTCGATCACACCTATTCGGGCGGCATAGACGTTGACGACGAAGGGAACCTCTACTATCTGCGCAATACCGACACGTGGCCCATCCCCGATACGGGCGCGTTCACGCTGTTCAAGTTCGGTCATACGGATCTCGAGTCCGCACTCGCACATGGCGCGGCGCTCACTCCCTCAGAGGCCCAGCAGATCGCGATCCTTGACGGGGGCGTCGACGTGGCTTGGCATTCGAGCGGCGACCTGTATGTCTCGGACAATCACCACGGGAAGATATACCGGCTCTCCCCCCTCACGGGTTTTGCCACGTTGAGCACGGACATCGCGGGCGGATTCAGCATCCTCGCGATCTACAAGCGCGAGCAATCGTTTGCGCCTGACACGTGGACTTCCGCGAAGCTCGCCGCGGCCTATGCAGATGAGTTCGGAGGGCCGACCCCGGCTGACATATACCAGATCGCCCCGGTCCAGCCTGCGATCGGGATCGTGGCAAACGCCGCATCGTTCGGCGCCGGCGATAGGTTCGTCCTCTCTGTTGCGGTGCAGCCGACCACGCAGCCGTTCGACGCTTACGTCGTACTCAAGGGGCCTGGCGTAGTCTACTCGCTCACACAGAAAGGGCTTGTGAAGGGGCTCAGCGCTTTTGTCGCGGGAGTGCCCGGCTTGAAGCAGGCGGTGACGAAAGATCTTATCGATATGTCCATGCCCGCGAACGTTCCGGCAGGGACATGGACGGTCTATGCGGGCCTCATGCCGGAGGGGACCGCTCCCTCGCCGGCGAATGCGCTCGCGCTTGATTCCATCGAAATAGCCATCGAGTAGAAACCGCCGACGCCTGCATCAGGTATTCAGCGACTGCGGCGTGAAGCCTTCCCCCGCTATCGTGGCCATAATATTTGGTCATGATAGCGGGGCCCTTTTTGCTATCCTGTCAAAGTCACGCCAACCATAGAGCAGGTAGGATCATAGGCCCGTGAGGACATGGATAGCGATTTTATGCCTGATTGCCCTGGTACTGGTGGTCTACGCCAACATTCTCGGCAATCATTTTACCAATTGGGACGATGAGCATCTCATCGTCAGGAACAAGGCCATCCGCACGCTCGACATCCCCCACGTCATCAAGAATTATCACTTAAGCTATCCCCCCCTGCCGGTGATCTCCCATAGCCTCGATTATCTCTTCTGGAGACTCAACCCGGTGGGGTATCACATAACCGATCTGCTCATCTATGCGCTCGTCGTGCTCGTCTTTTTCCTCCTCTGCGGAGAGATGATAGGCAAGGTGGAGGCGGCCCTTGCGGCAGCGGCGCTCTTTGCGGTACACCCGTTGCACGCGGAATCGGTCGCCTGGCTCTCGAGCAGAAAGGACGGCCTGGGAATGCTCTTTTATCTCCTCTCGTTCCTGGCATACGTCCGAAGCCGGGAGAGACGGGGGGGAGGGCTATTCTCCCTGAGCGTCTGTTTCTACCTCTGTACCATCTGTTCCAAACCGTTGATGATCACACTCCCTCTGGCGCTCATCCTATACGACGTTCTCGGTAATGGCCGGCGGATCGGCCTGGGGCGGAGTATACCGCACAAGTTCCCCTACGCGCTGCCACTTCTGCCCATCGCAATCGCCACCATATTCCTGGATCCGCATAGAGACTTGCGCTTTGTCTACCATGGCGGGAGCATCTACGGCACGATGCGCGCGATGTGCGTCGTGCTGGGCGATTACATCAGGATGCTTGTCCTTCCCGTCGACCTCTCCTCTCTCTATCTGGTGGAGTTACCCTCCCGGGCGACGGAGATCCGGTGCCTTTTCCCGCTTGTTGCGATAATTACTCTGTGCATTGCGGCGGTCGCGAGGCGCCGGGGCAAGGGACTGTTCTCATTCTGCTTTTTCTGGGGCGCGGTATCGCTCATACCCGTGCTCCAGATCATCCCGGTGAACATGATAAAGGCCGACCGGTATCTCTATCTCCCAAGCGCCGCCCTTTGTCTCCTCTGCGGGCACGCCGCGGCGGCGGGTCTCCTGCGGCCTCGCTTCCGCCTGGGGGCTGCCGCTGTCTGCGCGGTCGTCACACTTTTTGCCGTCCTTACGATGGCGCGGAATACCGTTTGGCGTGACAGCGCGACGCTGTGGGAGGCGGTCATCGCACACAGCCCTGAAAGCGCCGATGCCTACAACAATCTTGGGATCGTATACATGCGACGGGGCCGTTACGAGGAGGCGGAGGAGATGCTGATGCAGGCGGTGAATCTCAGATCTGATTTTCCCTCCGCCCGCAACAATCTTGCAAACGTCTACCGCATGACCGGCAGGTATGACGAGGCGCTCCGGGAATTCAATCGGGCGATGGGCCTGACCCGCGACGCCGTTTACTCGGCCAACGTGTATATAGGCATCGGCATGGTCTATGAGGCCAGGGGGGAGTACGGCAGGGCGATCGAGGCGTATGAGAAGGCCGCGCGCCTGAACCCGGTATACCTGGACGATTCGCTGCTCGTCCAGCATCGCGATGCGTGCAGGGGCAAAATAATGACAAATACCAAAGCGCAAATGACAAATGAATTACAAATGACCAAATGACAAAACCTCATTGTGTTTTGACATTTGTCATTTGCCTGCCCGCCCCAAAGGGGCCTCTTTCCCGAAGGGATCCCTTTGGGACGAGGCCGGTTGTTAGGCGGGGTATTCGTCATTTCCAGAGATGGTTCAAATTCCCAACGCGGGCGGGCGCATGCGCACGTTGTGTTATAATGCTCCCACAACATGAAGAAATCAATCGAGGTCACGGAGTACATCCATCCAGACGCGGTCGATGAAATGCGGTCGTCGATAGAGGCGGCTGACGGCAACGAGGTGTTTTTCCTCGGTAAGACGGATGACCGGCTTATCGTAAGGACCGTTTCCGTGCTCGCGAGGGGCGACCGCGAGTGCGTTCCCGCCATTACGAGAAGCGTCGAACTAGGCGACGTTGTCATCCATAACCATCCCGATGGGCCGCTCTCCCCTTCCAATGCCGACCTCGCGGTCGCGTCCGAGCTGGGGGGCGGGGGCTGTGGTTTTTACATCGTCGATAATGACGTCGAGCGGGTATACCCCGTCGTGGAACCCTCACGGGAGGAGGAGCTAACCCCGCTTGACGTCGAGGCGCTCGCCGCGTATATCCGTCCCGGCGGCCCCGTAAGCAGGGAGCTTCCCGACTTCGAGTGCCGTGAAGAGCAGCAGACGATGTTGGCGAAAGTGGCGAAGGCCTTCAACGAGGACCGCATCGCCTTGATCGAGGCTGGCACGGGTACGGGCAAATCCCTCGCCTATCTCATCCCCGCGATAGCGTGGAGCCTCAACAACGACGAGCGGGTGGTGATATCGACAAAAACCATCAATCTCCAGGAGCAGCTCATCGGGAAAGACTTGCCGCTCCTACAGAAGCTGAAGGGGCTCCAGTGCAAGGCGGTGTTGGTGAAGGGGCGGAGCAACTACCTCTGCCTGCGGAAGCTCGCCGTTGCGCGAGAAGAGAACAGGCTACTTCTCGCCGCCGGCGGGCAGGAGGAGTTGTGCGAGCTCTTTCAGTGGTCGGAGAAAACCAAAGACGGGAGCCTTTCCGACCTGAGCTTCATCCCGCGCAGGGAGAACTGGGAGCGCGTCTGCTCAGAGGCGGACCAGTGCACGCGCCTGCACTGCCCCCATTACGCGGAATGCTTTTTCTACAAGGCGAGGAGGGAATCCTCAAGCGCCCACGTCCTTGTGGTAAACCACCATTTGCTAATGGCGGATCTTGCGGTGCGCAGCCGCATGGAGGGCCATGATCGGCCGGCGGTGCTTCCGCGGTTCCAAAGGATTATCATAGACGAGGCCCAGCACGTCGAGGACGTCGCCACGGAGTATTTCGGCTTCCAGGTTTCGAAATACGGCCTGCTCAGGATATTGCGTCGCCTTCAGGGCGTGAGGGAGACCGGCAGGGGACTGCTCCCGTTCCTCTGTGCGAAGCTGCACGCCGAGATCGATGGCGAGGATCGCGGGCGGATATCGGGAGCGCTCGATTCGATCACGGATACGATAATCCCCGAGCGGCTCGCCGCGGAGAAAAAGATCGCCGCCGCCATGGACCGGCTCACGGCGGAATTGAAGATGGCGTGCAAGGGTGCGGATGGGGAGAACGGCCGAAGCCTCAGGATTACGCCGGACATCGCCGCTTCGCCGTTCTGGCAAGGGGCGCTTTGCCCCGTTCTCAAAGAGCTGCTCGGCGTCATCAGATCGTTCTCGGAAAAACTCGCGGATCTCCTGAAACTTCTCGGCGCGCTTCCCGAGCGCCGCAAGAAAATGGTCGAGTCCGCCATGGTCGAAATCGGCTCGATGCGGCAACGGGTCGAGCATTACGTCGAGTGCCTCACCTTTTTTATGAAGGGAGGGGATGGAGTCTGCCGCTGGCTTGAGCTCAAAGGCAAAGGTGCGTGGGAGAGGCTGAACTTCTGCGCCGCCCCCCTTGATGTCTCGGCGGGAATGCGCGAGGCAATCTACGAACGGTTTGACACGGTGATCATGACCTCGGCGACGCTCACCGTGGGGGGCGCGTTCGATTATTTTCGCTCGCGCGTGGGGCTGGGCGAGGCGGAGAAGGACAAGCTGGAGTGCTGCATCCTTCCCTCACCCTTCGACTACGGCGCCCAGGCGTTTGTAGCCGCCCCGAGGGGAATTGCCGAACCGGGTAGTGAAGGCTATGAAGACATGCTGGCGGAGTTGGTTGGGCAGGCGGTGGCGATCAGCCGGGGGAGCGCGTTTGTGCTTTTCACATCTTACAGATTGCTCGAGAAGCTGTATGCGCGGCTGGCGAACGATCTTGAGGGTGCGGGGCTCACCGTGCTCAAGCAGGGGACCGATAACCGCACCGCGCTACTCAACCGTTTCAGGAGGGAGAAGGGATCGGTCCTTTTCGCCACCGACAGCTTCTGGGAGGGCGTTGACGTGCGGGGAGAGGCGTTGCAGTGCGTGATCCTGACGCGGCTGCCGTTCAGGGTCCCGGACGAACCGATCCAGCAGGCGCGGGTGGAGGCGCTAGAGCTTGCCGGCGGGGATCCGTTCCTGGAATACAGCGTCCCCCAGGCGGTGATTAAATTCAGGCAGGGATTCGGTCGATTGATACGGCACCGGGAGGATATCGGCGCGGTGCTCATCCTTGATTCCCGCGTACACAGCAGGAGGTATGGGAAACTCTTTTTGGACTCGCTCCCCGCCACTTCCATCTGCCGCCTCGACGCGCGTGGAACGCTCGCGGAGATGGAGAGATTTTTCGCGGGAGTTAGGTCGTCAAAACGGTCAAACCCCTCTGTGCAGACCGAGCGATAATGCGACGATTTTGATTAACTATTTGCGCTACAGTAAGTATTTATCGGCCGATCAAAGTTGATGAATAGATCGGGCTAAGGTTATCCCTGAAGGGACTGGAATTTGGGAGGTGAGATTATGACCAATGTGAGCACTATGATAATAAGCGAATGGGAAACGCTGCTGAGACTCGTCCTTGCCCTGATTTTCGGCGGGCTTATCGGCACCGAGCGGGAAGCTCACGGGAGGGCCGCTGGCACCAGGACCAATATACTGGTATGCATGGGTTCGGCGGCCATCATCCTTGCATTCCAGAAGCTCTATGCGACGATGCAACCAGGGGCCGAATCCGCTATACGGATGGACCCCGCGCGGGCCGCCGCCGGCATCATCACCGGCATCGGGTTCCTCGGCGCGGGCACCATTATAAAGGGGAGGAATTTCGTCCTGGGGCTGACGACGGCGGCTTCCATATGGATCGTGTCGGCCATAGGCATTACGCTGGGCTTGGGGCATTACCTTATCTCGACGGAGGTAACCGCCCTTGCCCTTTTGACGCTTATGGCGCTCGAGGGTCTGAGCCACCGCATCAATCCGGATCGCTACAGGGAGATACGGATCGAGGGCGAGGGAGGAATCTGATTGTACGAGAGGGTACGATCGAAGATAGAGGCCCTAGGCTTGAACATCAAGGACTACGGCATCGAGATCCGCTCCCCCGATGGCGGCACCGTTGTGGATTTTATCGTCAAGTTCAAGGGGCAGGGGCTGGGCGTCGAAACGGTGAAAACCCTCTCCAAGGTCGCGGGGGTGCGGAAGTTGAGTTGGGGCCAGATAGAGGGCTCGGCGGATTAGCCTGAATGCGTAAGGCAAATCCCAAATCCCAAGCGGCGAATGGGCGTGACGGCGTTAGGCGTGGGGCGTGGTTGAAATTGATCTTGGATTTATCCTTCTCAGTGGCCTCCTCCAAAGGGGTCCCTTTCCCGAAGGGATCCCTTTGGGACGGGATGTGGTTTCATTGGAGACAAAATGGGGCTACACCCCCCGAAGTTCGCTCTTGCGCGGAAGGAGGTCCCTGCCGTACAATGATAACAATGCTGGAACGGAGTTGAACCGTTGGCGCGGGGGAGGCGTACCACAATACTACCGGTTGCGGGTTTATCCGTTCGAGGAGGTGGTGATAATGCCCGAGATCGAGATTGGGAAAATTACGCATTACTTCGGCCATGTCCAGGTTGCGGCCATTGAGCTGAGCGCCCCGCTCAGCGTCGGTGATCGGATCCGTATCGTCGGCCGCACCACGGACTGTCAGGAGACGGTAGGATCGATGCAAATCGAGCACCAGAGCGTCACCCAGGCCAAGGCAGGGGATTCCATAGGCATCAGGGTCGCGGAGAGGGTGCGGCCGCATGACAAGGTTTTTAAGATCGTCCAAGATGGAGGAACGGCAAGCTTATGACTGATGAAGTGAAAAAAGAGGGGGCACAGAAGAACGCCCCTCCCCCGAAAAAGGAAAAACCCGATAAGTGCGAACATTGCAGCAAGGCGTTGAGCCGCGTCAAATGGTACTATCGGGACGGCGGTTATTACTGCACCAGGCGCTGCTGGAAAGAGTTCACAAAAAAGCAGGAAGAAGAAAAGAAGAAGGCGGAAGCCCCCGCGCCTGCCTAGGCGTGAGCTGAATGAATACCGCACCATTGCCTCGCGGCCCCATCGACACAATGCTAGGCGTCGCCCTTCGCCTCCTGCTGGTGGCGCTGTTCACACTGGCCGGAGCATGGGTGGCGACCGTCATTCCCCCCGGGGGAGGGAGCGTGCTTCTCGGCGGCGCCATCGGTTTTGCGCTGATCACCCTCTGCTTCCTGAAAGAGAAATCGATTCTCGGATTTTGCCGGACGCATGGAGCTGCGCTCTCCCTCGCGGGCATCCTAATGTACGTGGCGCTCCTCGGCCTGGCGACCTATAGCGAGCTCTTCGATCTAGGCTGGTTCAACTGGCTGTCCCTCTAGCCTGATTTATGCATCAACCGCAGCATAAATCCCAAATCCCAAACTCCAAAACCCAATAACGATGCGTATAGGGCGCCAGATTCTTTGGGTTTTGGAGTTTGGGATTTGGGATTTTCCTACTGCGTCTGCTCAGAGGGTTATTACTTTCTCTGCCTGGAGAAGGGTGTTGAGGATCGTGTGCATCGTCGCCGGGTTCCCCACCGCGGCCTTCACCTCGCCTCCGATCTCCTCAAGGGATTTCTCCGCAATAAGAATCTGGACGTCCTGCTCTTGCATGAGCGACAAGCTCTCCAGGGCGGCGGAGCCAGCGCACGCCAGCCTTACCGCCGAACCGACTAGAACGATAGCCTTGGGCTGGGGTGCTATTTCGGTGAGGGTATAGAGGAAGCTCTGTATGAGGCTGCGCCCCTGGGGATGGTTGCCGTCGCCGATGGCGCCGCCGTTGATGTAGATGACGCAGCCGCTTTTCTTCTCAGGGGCTGAGGCGAGCTGCATCTCGCCAGTCGATGTCGGGGCCGCTTCCCCACGGGAGCCGGCGGCATCACGATCGCCGCTGCTATTTTCTGGAAGGTGTGGTGAATAGACCATGTCACCCCCTTGTCCTGCTTCATCGATACTCTATCACAAGGGCATGAACACCCGCAATCCCCGAGATCGCGGCGAAAAAGTTTAACCAGTTGAGCGCCTGATTATCCTGATTCCTCCACCACCATAGAAAATCAGAGCAATCAGGTGCAAGTGCTCTTTGATACGGTACGTCATCTCCGCGGTGAGAATTCGCGGCTGTTCATTCCCCTTCCACTCGGCCGATAAAGTGGTGGAATAGTTCCGCCGCCGGTGTATAATTCTCGCCATGAACAGAATGGCAAAAGGCCGTATGTCAAAATTACGATTCATTCCAGGCGTTTTTATGGCGGCGGCGGCCATCGGCTGCGCCGGGCCGCGGGTGTGGGTCAATGTAAGACCGCGGTTCGATTACCAAAACATCCATACCATCGCCGTATTGCCGTTTGAGAACAAATCGGCCTCTCCGGACGCAGGGGAGGTTGTCTCGGATAAGCTCACCGCCCTCCTCCTTCAGCGGGGCCCTTATAAGATAGCTCCGGGTAAGGCGCTCAAGGTCGATGCCCAAAAGGGTTATTTATCTCCTGATGATGGCATGAAACCCGCCGTCGCTATGGAACTCGGCCGGTCATCGGGGGCGGAAGCGCTGCTCGCCGGCGCCGTCCTGAACTATAAAAGCGACCGATATCACGAGGTGCGGTTTTATGGAGAACCATTCGACTTTGACGAATCGATGCATGAGGCCTACTATGACGAGGTTCCCGTTGACTGGTACAAGGTAGACGCAGTGGTCGAGGCCGGCATAAGGCTTATCGACGTTTCCACGGGGAAGGTCATCTGGTCCGACTCGAGCACCGGCACCGCCTCATCCTACGGCGCTCCCCCCGCCATGGGCGAGGCGGAGGTCCTGGACCGGGCGGCGGACAGCGCCGTACGGAAACTGCTCCTCGGCCTCATCCCGCACGAGCAGCGTGTCAGGGTGCCGCGGGGCAGCATCGTTGTATGCGGCGCGTTCATTAACCATGCGGTGGACATCCGTCCCAACTACACCACCAGGGACGGTTCGCTTTACGTCGTCATCGAGCTCGGCAATGAATTCGCCGGGAAAGAGATCCTCATGAAGATAAACAAGGCTGATACGGGCGCAAGCGTTTCCGAGGAGCGGTACACCTGGGGGGAAGACGACGATATCCACCCCTTCAAGGAGGACATCGCCACGCTCGTTGCGAAGGGCGGTCTCGGCAAGTATTGCGCCGCTTACTTCATGGGTGGCCGAAAGATAGGCAACGCCGACTTCCACATCCGCAAAGAGTAATGCCCACCCGTGGCGCGCTCCGCACCGTCCCTGGAATGAACCCCTCACTCCGGTCCTCATTCGAATACACAGTCCTTACCCGAAATCGTGGATAAGCGATTGAAACCTTCACCAACTGGGTGCATATAAATCAGGAGCGTAATTCCTGGAGGGGCGGGATTCCCGCCTGAGGCGGGCAACCCCTACATTATCCGCCTTTTCGGGACTCATTCGAATATTGCCGGATGGGGATGGTCTATGCTATCCTTTTTGACCATGGGGGACAACATGTTGTGGAGCAATTTATGGAAGAATGCGTTATGGACGATCTTTTTGAAAAGACGATACAGGAGTATCTCCTTCCGATAGAAAAACTTGCTGACGGCCCTTCAGACGCCATGTATTTCCTGCACAAGAGGGGGGGCGTAGTATACAGCGAGGGGTATGCCCATCCAGAGGGGGGGCTATTCGGTTGCCTGATCAAATATCCCGACCCCGAGGGCCACATAATCATTTTCGGGAAGAAATTCAATTGGACCCACAGGCGTTACGAAAACGGAGAACTGGTGATCGTCCCCTACATGGAACAGGTGCGGCGCCAGGTCGAGTTGCTGCCGGAGCTTGCCACGCGCCCCCCCTGCCCTCCCTACGCGGACCATTTCAATCATTTCCTCCTCAGCGAGATGCGGGGTTTTTTTGACGGCAAGCGATCTCTCAAAATCCTCATGGAATCCATGCCGCGCCTCGCGGAGGTCGTCGACTCCCTCGATGAGCTCCTCGGCGTGCCGAGGGAACGGGTCGGCTGCAACGGCTCGCTCGCTTATGGCTATTTTGAAGAGCCCCAAGAGGACGTCGACGTCGTTTTCTTCGGGAGCGTGGAGCAGAATTTCGAGGTCATCAAGCGCATCCGGCAGCTCAAGAAGGAAAGCCCGGACCGCGAGTGCGTGGAACTCGGGAAGACCTGGCCTCTTCGATTCAAGCACCTGGGGACGGTCGTATGTCCGTTTTTCAAATATTCCGACGTTGATGAGATCCCATTGAGAAATTTCCACATGGAGGTCGTCAAGGAATCGGTTTCGGCGGGCGGTGTGGTGGTCGACGACCGGCACACGGGATACCTGCCCGCTCTATTCAAGCTCGACCAGGTCGCCATCGACGGCCGGCGGCGGAAGCAGCCGATCGACCTGATCATCTACGATGGGGCGCAGCGCGGTGAATATTTCAAGGGGGACGCGCTGCGGATCGTGAGCCGCCTGGTCAGGGTCGTAAAGAACCGCGAGGAGCGGGATGCGCTACTCGTGACAGCGCCGCAAGAGATAGAGAAGATAGCCCGCGGCGAGGGATAAAGCGTGGAATACCTCAAGCTTGTAAAGAAGAATGCGAAGGCGGTCATTTATGAGCTCAAGGGTGAGTATGGCGACAGCCTGGTGCGGTATGTAGCCTCTACACCCGAGAGCCGCGAAGTCTGTAACAGGCCGGAGGTCGTGGGCGTCCGGTACACCGACCTCCTCGAATCCGCGATCGTCTCGGTCCTCACTAATTTTCCTCTGGCGTCTGCGCTCCGCAAGCTCGATCCCCGGTCGATAGGGGTCATCCACTTCCTCAGGGGGAGCCTCAACTTCGGCATGCGCCGCGCTCTTTCACGGGCGTACGGCTTCAACACCCACTCGTCGTCCTTCATCACCTCCCAGCGGGAAAAAGACAAGTACGGACGATGGTTCATCCAGGACAACCAATATCGCAAGATTCTCCTCCCCCATGACGGCACGCTTTTCTTCGCCGACGTCATCGCCACGGGTATCACGATCAGCAACGGCATGGACATCATCGTTAATCTAGCCAAGAACAGCGGGACGCCGATCCGCCAGATATACTTTTTTACCGTCGGCTGCCACAAGCTGGAGAAACTCCTCAGGGGATACCATGCCCTCTTGCGCCGGCTCTTCCCCCAGTACGAGCGGACCTGCGCGGTGTATCTCGAGGGCAAGTTCCACCTCGCCGATTCCAAGACCGCGGTTAGAATAAAGCTCCAGGGAACCGATCTCATGAGGAACCCCTCCCTCCTCACGCCGGAGTTCGAGCTCTCACAATACGAGTCGATCTGCCATCCGCTGGAGCGCTGCGTCATCTACGACGCCGGGACGAGGGCCTTCGACATCGAGGATTACATGAGAAAACTGGAGGCCTACTGGAGGGAGCTCCGGCATCTGGCCGAGAACGGCTGGACCCTCGAGGATGCGCTGCGCGAACGCTGGCCGGAGGATGAGTACCGTCTGCCATTCGATGAGTTCAAGGCGGCCAAATTGAAGCAGTGGCAAGGGCTGAGCGAGACGTTCCTGAAGAAACTCTACGGGGCGTATCGAAGAAGGTGGAACCCGTCGTTCCGGAAGAAGGCGGGGACAGCCCAGGCGCTGACCGACATCTGCGACAGCCGTCTTAGAGACCTCTCCCGAATGCCTTGAGGAGCGCTTCACGCATCACCGGCAGCGGCGCCTCCACACCCAGCCAGATCCGCTCCTGCTCGGCAGCCTGATAGATGAGCATATCCATGCCCGTGATCGTTATGGCCCCCCTCTCCCTCGCCTGCCTTATCAAGAGCGTTTCCAGGGGGTTATAAACGGCATCCATTACCGCTATTTTGTCCGTGAGCAGTTTGGCGGGGATGGGTGTCTCATCCACGTTGGGGTACATCCCAACCGACGTGGTATTGATGAGGATGCGGGATGCCTCCAGCGCGCGGGCGATCGCTTCGCCTTCGATGGGGATGGCGTTTATCTCCGCCGATGGAAAGGCGTTGCGCAGGCCTATCCCGAGACTCTCCGCTCTGGAGAGGGTCCGATTGGCGATCGTCAGTGCGACGGCCCCATCCAGGAGCATCTGTGCGCAGGCCGCGCGCGCGGCCCCGCCGGCGCCGAGTACGACAACCCGCTTGCCACTAGGAGAGATACCGGCGTCTCTCAATGTTCGGCCCACCGCGGCCGCATCCGTGTTATCGGCCTTCAACGCGCCTCTCTCGACAACGGTTAGAGTGTTTGCCGCGCCGATTGTGTCCACCTCAGCCGCGCGCACGGTGCAATACTTGAGGACCTCGGTTTTGTAGGGGATCGTTACCGCGAGTCCCTTGAGCGGCGAGGAAGGGACTGATTTCATGAACCGGTCGAAGCGTTCCGGGGACACCGCCCGCGCCGTGAAGCGGCATGGGAGGGCGAGCACTTCAAACGACGCGTTGTGGATTGCGGGCGACAGGGAATGTCCCAGGGGCCAACCTATGACCGAATATTCCGCCTGCATGACGTTGTCCCGATCTATATCCCCAATGACAAATACCAAATGACAAATGAATTACAAATGGCAAGATGACAAAACCTCATTGTGTTTTGTCATTTGAATTTTGTCATTTGTCATTCGTCGTTGGTCTTCTCAATTCCAGATTCTGCACTCCCTGCCATGCCCGCCACATGTAGAGCGCGTCCAGGATGGCGATCCGGACCATCGCCTCGGCGACCGGGTAAATCCGCGGGCAGATCGTGGCGTCGCGCCGCGTGATCGCGGCGAGCTTGGCCGGTTTCATCACGCGCTTGTCTATCGAGTCCTGTTCTATCGATATCGTGGGCGTCGGCTTCACTGCCATCCGGATGACGAGATCCTCTCCGTTGGCGATCCCCCCCATGAAACCGCCGGCGTTGTTCGTCCGAAAGCGCACCCTGTCCTTCTCCATGTAGGGCGGATCGTTGCACTCGGAGCCTTTCATTTTCGCCACGGCGAATCCGGCGCCGATCTCGACGCCCTTCACGGCCCCGATGCTCATGAGGCCGTGGGCGATCGTGGCGGAGAGCTTGTCGAACACCGGCTCGCCGAGGCCCGCGGGAACGCCACGGGCGATGATCTCAACCACCCCGCCGCAGGTGTCCCCCGCGTCCTTGATTTCAAGGATTTTCGCGATCATTTTTTCCGCCGCATCGCGGTCCGGGCAGTTGAGAGGGTTCACACGGTAGTTTTTTTTGACCTCCTCGAAGCTCATCTCCCGCGCGGTGATGCCATAGCTCTCCTTGACGTAGGCGATCACCTCGATGTCCTCGCGCGCCAGGATCTGCTTCGCAACCGCGCCCCCGGCGACCCTTCCGACGGTCTCACGCCCGCTCGCGCGGCCCGCCCCGCACCAGTCGTAATACTCGCCATACTTCACGAAGAAGGTATACTCCGCGTGGCCGGGCCTGAATAGGTGTTTCGCTTGGCGGTACTGCTCGACGTGGATGGGCTGCTTATCGACGTTGCGCACCAGGATCCCCACCGGCGCGCCGGTGGTGAGCCCCTCCTGGCCGATCCCCGCGAAGATCTCGGCGATGTCGGTTTCTTTCCGTGGCGAGTCGAGTTCGCTCTGACCCGGCTTCCGCTTGTCGAGCTCCTCCTGGACCATGGCGTTGGTGAGTTTTATTCCCGCCGGCGCCCCATCCACGATTGTTGCGAGCCCCCCGCCATACGATTCACCGCACGTAGTGACCCTGAATATACGACCGAATGTATTGCCTAGCATGTGTAGAGCCTCCCCTTTTAGAAATCCCAAATCCCAAATCCCAATAGATAAGCAACGTTCATTGTTTGGGATTTGGGATTTACTCGTTCACGAGTTTCATTCTCGCCCCACAGCCCGACATCAGTTCAGTAAAATTGGGAAAGGTGACGCTCATCGCTTCGGCGGTGTCTATGGCGGTTTCTCCGTCCGCCGCAAGGCCCGCGACTGCGAGCGCCATCACCACGCGGTGATCGTGATGGCCGGACACCGCAGCGCCCTTCAACTGCTTTCCCCTGATGACCAAACCGTCTTTGAGCTCCTCCAAGTCGCCACCCATCTTCTTGAGCTCCTGCGCCATCACCGCGATACGGTCCGTTTCTTTAAGCCGGGCCTGAGGGACATTCCGTAGCTTTGTCTCTCCGGACGCGAAACACGCCGTCGCCGCCAACGCCGGCAGCGCATCCGGCGTGCTGTTGAGGTCGAACTCGGCGCCCTTCAGATCGCCGCCCCGCACCTTAAGGCCCTCTGGTACGACGTCGATTTCGGCGCCCATTTCTTGCAGCATGCTCACCACCGCCTTGTCTCCCTGGACGTCGTTCATGTCCAGCCCCTTTAGGACAAGTTCTCCCCTCGCCACAGCCGCAGCGCAGAGAAAGAAGGTCGCGGAGGAGAAATCCCCCGGGATGCGGCGCTCGAATGCGGCATATTGCTGTCCACCCTTCACGTAGAAGCGCGACCATGCCTTGCGCTCGTACGTGATGCCCTGCGAATCCAACCACGAGAGTGTCATCTCGACGTAGGGGGCCTCGTTCAACTGGAGCACGCGGATCTCTGAGTTCTTTTCGGCTAGCGGAGCCGAGATGAGGAGGCTTGAGAGAAACTGCGAGGTCACAGCCTTTATTTCCGTTCGCCCGCCCTGTATTCTGCCGCGTATCACGGCGGGGGCGCATCCATTCGCCCTGGTGGTAAATCCCTCCGCGCCCAGCAACCGGTATGCCTCGATGAGCGCCTGGATGGGGCGGCGTCTTATCTGGTGGTCGCCGGTGAATACGGTGTATCCCTGGCTCAGGGCCGCCATGCCCATTCCCAGTCTCAGGGACGTCCCCGAGTTGCCCACGTCAATCACGTTTTCGGGCACGGGGGGAGCGCCGCCGGTTCCTGAGACGAACCAGTCCTCGCCCATTTCGACGCCGGCGCCGAATGCCCGGCTCATGTCGAGCGCGGATCTGGTGTCGGCCGAATCGAGCGGCTTGATGATCCGAGACCTCCCGGTTGCCAGGCTCGCGATGACGACCGCCCTGATGGTGTGCGATTTGGAGGCGGGGATCTCCGCCTCCCCGCGTAATGACGATGGATTGACGATAAGCTTCATGGGTATTGACCGAGTACAAGTTGGAAGATTCGCCGCTCTCCGCACGTTGCGCAAGAGCGGATTTCAGCGGTAAATATATCATCACGGGGGGGAAAAGAGAATGGAAAACCTGTTGTCGCGCCCCACGCCCTACGCCTTTGGGATTTGGGGTTTGCCTGCCGGACGGAGCCTTGGCGTAGTCGGGCCTGCCCGCAGCGCTCTCGCTTGCGAGGCGGGCGGGGGATTTGGGATTTCACCGGGATTTTCGCCTCCCCGCGGCGGGTTATGCTTCGCCGTCGAGCGCCAGGCCGGCGATCCTCTGGATGAGTTCTGGATAGGAGATGCCGGCGGCCGCAGCGGAGCGCACGATGCCGGAGTCGAGCCCGATGCATGGATTCGGGTTGACCTCGAGCACGAACGGCACGTTCTCCGGGCTCAGGCGGATGTCTACCCGCGCATAGCCGCGGCAGGAGAGGAGCCGATAGCATGCGAGGGCGGTTTCTTTTACCGTGCGCTCGATCGCGCGCGTCAGGGGGGCCGGGCACAAGGGAACGGTTGTGGCATACTCCTCGCTCTCCGGCACCCACTTTGCGCGGTAGTCGCACACGCGCGGCATTCCTTCGGGTATCCGGCTCATGTCGATTTCGGAGATGGGCAGGACGATCGGTCTCTGATTGCCGATGAGCGAGACGTTGAGCTCCCGCCCATCGATGTACGCCTCGACGAGGGCCGGCTGACGGTACCGCCTGGCGATGAACCCGCAGCGCTCCTCCAGCCCGGGCCTATCCGTCACGAAGGCATTCCTGGATATTCCGAGACTCGCATCCTCTCTGAGCGGTTTGACGAACAGGGGATAGCGCATACCGCGGGGAAGGTTCCTCGGGGCGTTCTCGCCGCATACGAATGAGGGTGGCGTGGGGATGCCGTCGGCGATTAGTAGTTTTTTGGTGAGGCCTTTATCGAGGGCGATTCCCAGCGTGAGCGGTCCGCATCCGGTATGGGGCACACCGCTCAGGTGGATGAGAGAGCAAACGCTCATCTCGTGGCGGCTGTCCCCCATCGCGCCCTCGCACAGGTTGAATGCCAAATCCGGGCGTGAGGCGGTGAGCCTGGTGAGGAAGTTGCCGGCGCTGCGGAGGAAGGGAACGCACGAGACGTGGTATCCCAGTTTCACGAGGATATCCCTGACGCGCAGGACGTCGTTGATGATGTTCTCCGATGAGTCGTCGTCGCATTCCCCGTGCGGATTATGGGGGTGAAACGCGTTATAGACGATCGCAACCCGTTTCTCTCTCTCGCTCATTGAAATCATAACGCGGTCTCACGGCCGTTCACAGGCCTATTATATTCTGCGATCGGATAGATGCAAGAAGAAAATCGGGAAGGGGTTCCATTTCGGCGCCTGATTTACCCGATTATCCCCGGCTATCGGATAAAATCAGAAGAATCAGGTGCATAACGAAGACCGAAAACAATTTGCTTTCAGCCGGAAGTAGTGCTATTATGTAAACAAGAGTGCACGTATTGTAGGGGGGGCGGTACGCTGATATGGATGCTCAGAAGATTAGTGAGATGAGGCATCAACTGCTGGCGCTCAGGGAAAAAATCGTGGGCGAGGTCACCGCGCTGCAGAAGGGGACGCTCAGCCAGTCGCTCAAGGACCAATCTGGGGATCTCTCCGGTTACGCAATCCACCTTGCGGACTTGGCATCCGATTCATACGATCGTGAATTCGCGCTCTCCCTCGCGTCGCGCGAGCAAAGCGCGCTCAATGACGTCGACGCAGCGCTTGCAAAAATAGACAGTGGCGAGTATGGTAACTGTGAGCAGTGCGATCATCCGATAGACGAAGCCCGCCTCGATGCGGTTCCCTATGCGAAGTTGTGCCTGCTGTGCAAGGAGCGCCAGGAAAAAAACAAGGCATGAGGATAATTCCCGGCCGTTGGCGCCTCCCCGTGGAGATGGGTGCGTTGCTGTTTCTGACCTTTCCTGCAGTTGTTCTCTACTCGGGCCAGGATCAAGGCCGATCGGCGGCAATGAAGACGTGCACGGGCACGCTTCTTTCGATCGATCGAGAAAAGCGGATCTGCACGATCGAAAAGTCGTCGGGCGCCGTCGGCGCGTTTCACCTCGATGATGACGCGACGCTGGTTTTTCGGGGTATGCGCCCGTTGCGAATCGAAGAGTTGCGTCCGGGGATGCGGATGGAGATCGATCATCGCCTGGCGGCTGGGGAGGAATTTCCCACGGTGACGTGGGTTGAGGTGTTGGAGGAAAAACACTGATTCCAAATGACACATACTAAATACCAAATTTCAAATGACAAAGCGCCGGGGTAGCTGTGTCAGTCGTAATCAGTGACGTTTTGTTGTTTGTCGTTTGGGGTCCGGAATTTGGGATTTGTCATTTATAAGGAGTGCTTATGCCTGGCGAATTCATGACGCTTAAAGAAGCTGCGAAGTTTCTCAATATGAGTCCGAAAGCGGTGAGCCTTCTCGTGGAAAAGGGGTATGCAAAGGAGGACAAGGACGGAAGGCTTTTGGTCAAGACTTCGGAGATCAGGGATTGGCTACACCGCGGGATAAAAGATTTTAACCTCAATCAATTGAACACACTGGAGAAAGACTACGGCGAGCACATCATCGCAATCCATCCGCTCCTCGACCCGAAGTGCATCAAGAAAAAGATCGTCGGGAGGAGCAAAATGGCCGTCATCGATGAGCTCATCGATCTCCTGATCGAGCATGGCGGAGTGGACCGCACTTATAGGAAGAAGATCAGGAACGACATCATCGAGAGGGAGCGCATGTGCAGCACCGCCCTTGCGGATGGCGTGGCCATCCCGCATCCGAGGGAACCGCTCGCCGGAATCATCAAGAAGCCCCGACTCGTGATGGGTTTGTCATGGAGGGGCATCGACTTCGAGTCTTTTGACGGTAAGCTTACCCATGTGGTGGTGTTGCTTTGCACGCCGAAACTCGATCTGCATCTCCAGCTCCTCGCCCGCCTAAGCCGTCTCCTGAGAAATCTTGAGATGCGGGTCGCGCTCTGCAATGCGAAGGACGAGAAGGGAGTCATCGAGGCCTTCGCATCGTTTGAGGAAGTGCTGAAGTAACCGCTGCCCGAAGCGGTTCAAGGTGCTGTGTAGTAGGTTGTTCCACCGAAGCGAGTCTCTCTCGCCTTTCCCGTCCGCACCAAGCGCGCGATGCGCTTCGCGATCTCGCCCCTGGCCGTGCCCGTTCCGGCGGCGAGATCGTGGACGGTTGCCGGCCGCCTCTTGAGCCAGGAAATGATTCTCTCCTCGATGTCGCCGATGGGATGCCGCGTCCTGGCGCCCTGGGCTTGGGAAACGATATCGATCGGAATTCCGTCGAGGATTTTCGCCATGGAGGCCCGCGCATGCCGCATTTCACTCGCGGTGAGCGGTTGCGCTTCTTTCTCCGCCGGTGGGCGCACGACGGTGTTCAACTGCACGCGCTCGGGCCGTATCGAGCTTGCGAGCGCGCCTATCCTCCTCAGCTCGGCCGGCGTATCGTTGACGCCTTTCACCAGCACCACTTCAAGCCATACCCTCCCCTGAAAATGAGAGACGAAGTCCTTGATGCCTGACACCATCGCAGCGAAGGCAAGTGAGGGATGGGGCCTGTTGATCTTTCGGAATACCCTCGCCGAGCCGGCGTCGAGGTCGGGGACCACCAGGTCCGCGTTGCTCAGCGCGGCCTTAACGGAGGCGTTATGCAGGAGCGTGCCGCTCGTGAGCACGGCAACGGGGATGGGGGTCATTTTTTTTATTTCCCGGATGATCTTTCCTATCTCCGAATGCAACGTCGGCTCTCCCGATCCGGATAGGGTGATCCAGTCGATCCTCCCGCCTTGTTTCAACGCGGCCCTGAGCTGCCTCAGTATCTCCCCGGAGGGAACGTATTTCTTCCGCCTGACCGTCCTGTCGGTCGTCCG
Source organism: uncultured bacterium (assembly GCA_964460305.1). Lineage (GTDB taxonomy): Bacteria > Auribacterota > Tritonobacteria > UBA1439 > UBA1439 > JAPLCX01. The sequence goes on along the minus strand of CAYWRA010000002.1, from coordinate 28,400 downwards.
CCCGAGCTGGCAGTAGATGCAATCAAGCGGGCAGGTTTTGAAAGGGACCAGATCCACGCCCAGGGAAAAACCCAACCTGCGCGATGGCACCGGCCCGAAAACCATCCTCCGTTTCTTTTGCGTTGTCATGACCATTCCATTGCCTGTCGGCGATTGTAACACAAAGGCCGCTGGGGCGGCAAAAACGGTTTCTTGCGGACGGGAACTGTGGCTTCCATATTTCACCACGGAGGCACGGAGAGCATGGAGAGAATTCACAGAGAAGAAGTTATTTGCCGAGGATGAACGCAGATTATAAGAACCCCCTGTCTTTACAAAGAGTAAAAGAGAAAAAAGGCATCACGGGGAGCAGAAGATGTTGCACATGTCATTGCGAGGAGTCCCGTTGTGTGGGACGACGAAGCATCTCACGCCGAGCCTCACCACAAAGGCTGTTAACCTGATCTATTCATCAACTTTGATCGGCCGATAAATACTTACTGTAGCGTAAATAGTTATGCAAAACTGCCAACATTCCGCACCAGACTAGTCGGTGCGGGGTTAAAGCAGCAACAACAGTTTCTTGTCGCTGGTTTTCAGCTACAAATCGGGACTGTTCAATTTGAAACCACGAGATTACACGAGATTTGCGCACCCCGAAGGGGCCCCTTCGGGGGAGGTTCTTGAGCACCTGATTGTCCTGATCCTCCGTGCAATTTTTCACACAGAGTAAAAGAGGGCAAGAATTTATGCTCTTCTCTTTCCCTCTTTTACTCTTCGTGAGAACCAGTGTCGCTGTGCTCCCTGTCGTCCGTTTATCCATCTGCGTTAATCTGTGGTAAACATCACTATTTTCCCACTCTCCGGGTGGATTCCCGTATCCTGCCTTCCTCTGTTGTGGAAGGCTATGATACAATCCCACCTTCGGAGATCGACTGCCGTCATGAGTGCATGTTATAGAAAGATGTCTTTCCTCGCCCCCCTCTTGCTCATCGGGCTTCTACTGAACGCCTCATCTGCGGCTACTCCACAGCCCTCCCCCGGCGCCACTCCCGCGCAACCTGTGGCAACGGCGACAGTGCATACCCCCGCGGAAACGCCGAAGGCGAACGATCTTCTGAGGGCGCATTTCATCGACGTCGGGCACGGCGACTCGTGTCTCATCCAGACGCCGGGCGGCCACACGATCCTCATCGATGCTGGATACTGGGACGTCGCGGACGACGTGGTGGACTACATCAAAAAGGCGGGAGTCAAGGAAATCGACCTTGTGATAGCGACTCACCCACATTCCGACCATGTGGGGGGATTGGCTGCGGTGATATCCCGCATCCCGGTCAAGATGGTGCTCGATTCGGGCAAGCCGTACACCAGCGTGACGTACCAGAAGTTCCTGGAGGCCGTCAAGTCGCGGCCGAAGATCAAATATGCGCTCGGGAGGGCCGGCCAGGTGTACCGATATGACGGCGTGACGCTTTCCATCCTCAGTCCGACGGATCCGCTCCCGAAGAACCCCAATAATTGCTCGATTGTGAGCAGGCTGGTCTACGGAAACGTAAGCTTCATGCTCACTGGTGACGCGGAGGTCGAGGTTGAAAAGGCGATCATGAGAAGGAATCTGAGTATAAAGAGTACGATACTAAAAGTTGGTCACCACGGAAGCAGCACCTCGTCCTCACCCACGTTCTTGCGCGCGGTGGCGCCGAGGGTGGCGGTCATAAGCTGTGGAACCAAAGAGACCGGCTATGCCCCCGATGCGGAGGGTAAGCTCCGCAGGCAGGGGGTGAAGGTATACAGGACGGACGTCAATGGAACGATTCTCGTTGAGAGCGACGGTAAGGACTATACCGTGAAAACCCTCGGACAGAATGCATATCCGGATTACGCAGCCCAGCCCGGACGGAGTGGGAAGATCGTCGGCGACCAGAAGAGCATGATCTACCACGTCCCCGGCGGGGCGTATTACAACAAGGTCCCTCCGGGATCACGCCGCTATTTCGCGACGGAGGAAGAGGCGAAGCGGGCGGGTTATCGACGAAGCCGCGAGTAGGGAAATCGTGGCGCGGGATAGCGGGCCGGGTGATTCCCTAACCGCTATACGAACCGGTGAATCGGGGAATGGGCGAGTCGTCCCGAAGGGACCCCTTCGGGGGCGACTCTGGAGATTCAAAATCGCCCCTTCACCGTCTCTCCCATTCGCCGACTTGGTCTTTCGTCCCTTGGTGAATAGATCGGGCTAATGAGCCTCAAAATCAAAGAGATATTCAAGAGCATCCAGGGGGAATCGACGTACGTCGGTCTCCCCTGTGTATTTATCCGGCTCGCGGGATGTAACCTGCGCTGCTCTTATTGTGACACGCCTGACGCCTGGGAGAACGGCCGGGACATGGAACTCGGCGACGTTCTCGGGCGGGTGGGGGAGATGCGCGCTCATCTCATAGAGATCACTGGCGGAGAGCCCCTTCTGCAGCGGGAGACGCCGGAGCTGGCGAGGCTCCTTTGCGAGAGGGGGCACACCGTGCTCGTCGAGACCAACGGCTCTCTGGACATTTCGGTCTTGGATAAAAGGGTTGTGCGCATAATGGACCTGAAATGCCCCTCTTCTGGCGAGAGCGAAAAGATGTTGCTCGGCAACGCCGGTCATCTTACCGCTCTGGATCAGGTCAAGTTCGTCATCGGTTCGCGCGGGGATTATGACTGGGCAAAAGACCGGATCTTGAGCCTAGGGCTTGAAGGAAGGTGCGAAATCCTCCTGAGCGCGGCGTTCGGCCGCATCGAGCCCAGGGAAATAATCACCTGGATGCTTCGGGATAATTTGAAGGCCAGGTTCCAACTACAGGCGCATAAATACATCTGGTCCCCGGGAACACGTGGGGTGTGATTGGCCTGGGTTATTTATGAACGGAGGTCCCGCCCGCTCTCAGAGGACATGATAATGTGCCCGCCGATGGATTGCGACAGACACCCCCAACTATAAGAAATAGCGACGATACGGAGATATAGAAAGTGAGTAAACAGAAGAGATTAAAAAAGGCTGCTGCGCGATTGCGGGCTTATAATGAGTTGCATGAAAAAATTGCCGTGTATCAAAAGAAATATGTGAAAGCCCTCAGGGAATGCTGGACAAAGCCGATAAATCCAGAAGAGGATGTGAAAACGCTGGAAAAATATGGCTTGGGAAAAGGTGAAATAGGTTATGATCGGCGCGCAGAATTCCGTTTTGACGATGAGCTTCGCCGACTTAACCAAAAAGTCGAAGGCTTGGCTTAAGCTGGATTATTCATGGACGAAGAATAAAGAATCGCGGATTGTAACGCCCTTCGGGTCAGACCTCATCTATTGACAGATGATTTAAGGTTTGCCCCACCTCAGGCCTTTATTTCGACGGAGGCGGAGGCGTCGAAGGGATTCGTCCTGATTGCCAGAGAAAAAAGATATGGGTAATCCTTCTGCAAGTGCTGCATGTAATCCAACCACTGTAAAATCAGTTGCTGATATGCTCTTTGTATGTCGCCGGATAAATGCCGATAGTCCGCATCCGGCAGGCTTTTCAAATCGGCCCGGTGCGTCAACTCATCCGTAAGATGGAAGACCGCCCATAGCAGATTCGTGAATGATTCGTGTTCGAGCAGGTTGGGATTGCCCAATAAATTAAGCAGGAACTGCTTTTTATCGGCCAATAACTTCTTCATCTCTCCAAGATCGCCGCTACGGCTATCAATGCCGCTTTCGTATCCCCGTACGCTTTTGCGCGCTAGGGCGAAATCCCTGTCAGACCAATCCTTCGTTATGACCAACTGTCGGCCGATACGGACTAGCCCCGGATCGAATTGAGAAGAGTCTTTTAGCAGTGTGGTGCCTACCTCGCTGAAAAAAGATCCTATCACCATGTTTAGTTTTTTCAGCATCGACTGCTTTTCTCTGTACACAAGCAGGCGATGGAGGATCAGCATCACTATCAACACGTCCAGGAACAGAAAGGCTATGTCTCCAATAAGGTATATGAATATATGGTGCGCGTCCCTGAAAATCGCATAGTGAATGAGGTAGAAGATCACTGACAGCGAGATCAGCGCCAAGGCAAAAGACATCTGCCAATTGTTGAAAAATCGCTTCATCCAGCTTGCTCCTCTGCGAACAATCCGCCTCGCGATAAGCCTGATGGTTGCCACCGGCGCCGCTATTGCACGGTTATATCGTCGCCGGTCACCGCTTATTATAAGCGATTAGAAAAATTAGGGTGAGTATCTTCTGGTGGGTATATCATCGGTGAATAAAAGGCAAAAGATAAATTCATGCATGATGCTGCGAATGCTTATGCATGTGGGTATGTATCTTATCGTTGTGGCGGTGGCTGTGAACATGCACGAGGTTATGCTCCTGCAGCAAGGCTTGATCCGATAAAACCATTCCCGAATGGGCGCTGCGGATTACCTTTCTCTCCGCGCTGAAAACGTGCACCGTGTCGGCGATCTCTTCGACGATGTGCATGTCATGCGTTGCGGTAACGATCGTTTTTCCGGCTGCGTTCTCGGCGAGAATGATATCGATGATATCCCTTGTCGTCCGCGGATCGAGACCGGCCGTCGGCTCATCCAGGAGCAGCGCCTCGGGCCGTGCCGCCAGGACGGAAGCGATGGCCGCTTTTCTCTTTTCGCCGATGCTTAACTGATGCGGAGAACGGTCCAGGAGGTGGGCGATCTTGAAATCTCTCGCCAATACGTCGAGACGACTCTCCGCCTCCACCGGCGATACCCCTAGTTGCAGAGGCCCGAAAACAATGTCTTCCCTAACGGTCGGACAGAATAGCTGCACGTCCGGGTTCTGAAATACGAATCCTACCCTGCTTCGAAAAACCCTCGCAGGGCCGGTCTCGTTTAAGACCTTTTCCGTCAGCGCTTCTCCAAATGCTTTAACCGTGCCCTTATCGGGGAATATCAAGGCGTCGAGCATCGCAAGAAGCGTGGATTTGCCGGTTCCGTTTGCTCCGATCACGGCGACCTTGGATCCCTTTTCGATCGTCAGGTCCACGCCGCACAACGCGGGAATTCTGCCGAGGTATGAATAATGCACCCGGCTTAATTCAAATAATGGGTTTGCCATATGCTCCCCAAGAGTAAGAAAACCGCAAATCCCAGGCACGCTATATCCTTGGCCGTGATGGAGAATGCTTCCATGACCTTCGGTTCGCCGGCATATCCACGGGAAAGCATCGCTCCATACACCTGATTGTGCAAGGCATAAGAACGTTGCCACAAGCTTGTGATGTTCCATGCCACCATCCTCCGCGCCTTTGCGGAAGACATGAGATGGCCGGCCCGGCTTTTGATTGCGGTATGCGTATTTTGAACTATTTCGATAAAAAGGAAGATGTATCGATAGCACATGCCCATGGTCATTACGAAAACCTGTGGTATGCCGAACAGGCGCAGGACCTTCAGTAATGTGTCACGTCTCGTGGTGAGAGTCAGGAGCACGCATAGAGAGACCGACGTCAAGACACGCATGAAGAAAATGGCTGCGCCGGCCGCCCCTTGCCTGGTTATGCTCAGGTTGAAACCGGCGATTCCGAAGCTCAACAGGGGCTCTCCTGGATTGAATACGTTCAAGAGGGCGGGCAGGGCGATAAAGAGCGCGAATATGGGGATAAAGAGCCATGTGCGCTTTAGAAAATACCATGGATCGATCGAGGAAACAGCCGCAAAAAACAGGCAAAGCAAATAGATGCCCCCGATGAACAAAATGCTCTTAGCGACAAGGACGGACAGGAGCAACGCAAGGATCGCCATTGCCTTGATGCGCGGATCCCTGGCTTGCAGAAAGCCTCTCCGCGAGGCATATTCATCCGCGAAGATCGATTCCTTGAGAAACGATAGAGCGCCCAGGGTAGAGCGCGCTATAAACCGGCCGTTCTTTTTTCCCAAATCAATCACTCCTTCCGGCCAACAGTTTTCCGATAAGGGTTACCACCAACGCGGTCACTGTAATTCCGAGAATTGCGGAGAATACGTACGCCATGCTCAAGTGCGACAATCCCTTTTCCTCCCATCCCTTGAAGGCATAATCGGGGATCGGAGCGCTCCAGAGGGTCGAGAGTTTTTCAAGCCCTTGCGGGACGTATCCCACCATTGCCTTGAAACTGTCAGCGCCCCACTCGCCCCATGCGTCTCCGGCCTTGAAACACTCCGGCAACAAGAGTCCCAGCGGAGAAATCAGCGCCAAAATTAAAATTCCCAGCCATAGTTTCGTAGCGGTTTTCACTTAAGCACCCTCCTCTCCGATTGCCAGTAGGGATGGATCCTGTTTCTGTAGATATTTCACGACCAGCGCCGTGATGATTGCCTCAATCCACCCGAATACCAATAGATGTTCGCCCAGCATCGCCGGGATCGCCACCCCCAGGCCGTAAGGGCAATACAGCGATTGGCCGCTTGCCGTTTTGTATAACAACGGCTGGGTGCCGAACATTATCGCGGCGAATAGCGCGGCGATATTCAAAGCCGCGTAGCCGGCGACCCCTGCGGCGATTACGCGCCTGCCCGACGCAACGGGGGACCCTGCGCTGATAAGTCTATAAAGGTAATAGCCTGCGAAGACTTCGATGAATGCCATATTGAAGCAATTCGCCCCGATGGCCGTGATGCCGCCGTCTCCGAAGAGCAGGGCCTGTACGACCAAAGCGACGGTGACCGCAATGCACGCCGCCCACGGCCCGATCAATATCGCCACTAAAACCGCTCCAACGGCGTGTCCCGTCGTTCCCCCGGGGATGGGGATGTTGAACATCATGATGACAAAGCTGAATGCGGCGCCTATGCCGAGGAGAGGCGCCTGCTTTGCCTTGAGTGTCTTTTTAACCATGCGCGACGCCGCCAACCATATCGGCGCCATTACCACGTAAAAGATCCCGCATGTCGCTGGGCCGAGATAACCGTCCGGTATGTGCATTTGTTCTCCTTCCTTAAGGCGCTCCGTTATTACCTGGGACAGTTTAAAACTCCATCGATAACTTAAGCCCCGCCCAGGGAAGGATGTCGTGGAAGACATCGTTTTCCTCCGAGTAGTCGCCATGAGCAAGGCTTTTAGTGAAGTGGAGCATCCCCGTGACAATAAAGTGCCGGTTAAGCGGCACAGACAACTCAAGCCCCCAGTCGATGTGTGTCAGCGTGGTGTGGGCCTGGTATTTGTGGGCATCCATACCCATTGCCATGGAGGGTGTGAAGATGGCAATCCGTTCGCCGTTTGCGGATATATTGACGTCGTGGGAGATGGACCATTCATAATAGGTGCCCGTATAAATGCTGAAATCATGGTTCCATGTAAATGTTGGTTTGAGCGGCACATCGAGAGTGAACTCGCTCCCGATTTCGGTGTAGTCGGGATTCCCCATGCCATCGATGTAGATGTACTTCCAGTACGGCTGGAGCGAGAATATCTTCCACGAAAGCGGCGAGTAGGCAACGAAGTCCCGCTCCATGGTGCTTGGCTTTATCCCCTTCCATGTGCTGTCGATCTGAAAATATTGAAAGCCCGCGCCGCCCTCGAAATCGCCCAGCTTGTGAGTCCACTCCGTAAAATATGCCTGCTCAATCTGGACGCCGTTCTTGGCCCAGTCCCCACCCTCATTCAGCCAGTTGCTCAGGAATTGACTCTCGGCTCCGAATTTGAGGGGGCTCACCTCCTCGATGCGGTCAAGGCCGCGATTAGCCCGCTCAAGGGGAGGGATCTGATCCATCCAAAATAATTGTTCTTTGGGCTCTGTGGCCTTCGCAATCTCCTCCTTGACCTCCGCTTCGCGCGGCTCAGCATCAAACTCCTGCGCATACATAAGAGAAGGTATGAGAAAAATCCATCCTCTTGCAACGCACAATGCCAACATCCATATGACTTTTTTCCACATCTCGCCATACCTCCGATCTTTACACCCGGCAAGCCGGAGGATATGGTAAAATGGCTCCGAACTTGGGGATGTAACAGCCTCCAGGTTCAGGCGCCCCGCCGCATTCTTTCAAAGGAGACGGCGGGGTCGCCGTTTATAATAACTATTTCAGACTTTATGCCGCCCCCTCATAGCCTTAATCCGGAAAATCCTTGAATGTTGCTACCAATGTAATTTTAGTGTTACTAGCCGGGCAAAAAATATATCCCGGCTAGATATCCTTCCCCGCGGTCGCCATGCTCAAGGTTGCGTGCTTTACCCCCTTTGCCGATTTCAAATTATCGGCCAGCTCTTTGGCCTTCCTGGGGTTGCCTCGCACCGCGATAATCTCAAGGCAGTTGTCGTGATCGAGATGGATGTGTTGGGCGGAGATTATCACGCTCCCAAAATCGTGCTGAATGTCCATGAGTTTGTTCACCAGTTCTCTTTTATGATGATCGTAGATAAGGGTTATCGCGCCTGCGATCTCCTTATTTTCACGCCATTCGGCCTTTACCAGATCGTCGCGGATCAAATCACGGATGGCCTCCGAGCGATTGGTATACTTCTTTCTTTTTATGCTTTCGTCGAATTTGCGCAGGAGATCTTCCTCCAACGAAACACCGACCCTCGCTACGTGCGTCATGGCAATCCCCACGATTAAACGGTAGTACAATTTTGATAATAGTAGCACTTAGGCAAGCCATGTCAACGCTTTTCTTATAGATTTCCATATGGATTTCTTATAAATTTGGCTTGTGCGGTTCTGATGATTTACAAATGGCCAGTGCCGTTCTCGGCTGGTGAATCGGTTGGTCCACGAACGAAGAGAGGGATCCGCGGATAGTGCGCCCCAACGGGGGGCCCCTTCGGGGGGATGTAAAAACAGCCTAAGGTTTAAAGCCAAGAGTCCGGAAATGTAACTGCGCTTTGAACTTTTTGCTTTCAACTTTTCGCTGTGGTTACAATCCGTGGATAAAGTGGTTAGTGAATAGATCAGGTCAATAAACGGGAAAGGACACTTATTTTATGTACATAACCCCAAACGGCATAATTCGCGCGCTCGATCTTATAGGCATCGCCAGTTTTGCATTTTCGGGGGCGCTACGGGCGATCCGCCGCCGGCTCGACCTGGTGGGCATCACCATTCTGGCCGGGGCTACAGCAATCGGCGGCGGGATGATCCGTGACGCGCTCCTCGGCGGCGGGACGGCGATGCTGCGCAACTGGCGCTACCCTGTCGTGATACTCGCGAGCGCGCTGGTCGCGGCCGTATTTCCCAGGAAGCTGGCTGAAAAGGGGGCCTTTTTCAGATACTTTGACGCTCTGGGCCTTGGCATATTCTCCGCCATCGGTGCGACAATAGCATTGCAGAGCGGCCTCGGCTTTCTATGGGCGATGTTCGTCGCGGGCATAAGCGGGGCCGGCGGCGGGGTAGTGCGTGACGTGCTGTTGGGCGAGATGCCCCTTGTTCTTTATAAGGAGATATATATTACCGCTGTGGCTTTTGGTGCGGCCGCCTTGTGGATCTCCAGACAATTCCTGGGATTCGGTGAGCTCACCGGCTTTTTCCTTGGAATGACCATTACGATTGTCATCCGAGTTGTGGCAATTTGGCGCGCGTGGTCGTTGCCGAGGGTTAGCTTGGCCGCGAGGGACGACGCGTGGAATCGTACATTGTTCGGAGAATGGGTATTTGATGAAGATGAAGACGAATAAATCATGTGTGTTGGCTCACCCGGTGTAGTTCAGGGTTAGTATACACTGAGTGGACCACCGAGCAGGTACGCCCCAACGGGGCCCCCTCGGGGCCTGGTGCGGCCCGTAGGGTGGATTATTCATCTCGCATTTCAAACGAGATGAATAATCCAGGTTAGGAAAGTCACAAGGATGCGTTATAAATGGGTCGCAACCTGGAAGTATGATAAAGGCGCTATAAGGACCCGCCCGTGCACTATAATCGGCTGAAAACATGCGATGATCTGCGATATGTCGTTGGATGGGATCATTTATTGATGATGCAAAAATGGAATAATATAAAGCAACTCGTCATGCTAAACTATGAGATTGCAAGGCTGTTAAAAGTAAATTCGCATGTTACTTGTTGCCCATGCATTGAGATAGCGAATTTCGGAAAATGAAAAAACTGATGCGCAGATCCCTGCGTAACGCCGGCGTTAAAACGGCGGTTTGTTTTGGACTGATGCAGGCCTTTTTGATCATGGGTCTATCCGTCGGCCTGTCAGAAAAAAGTTCCGCCCCACAATCGATGGAACAATGCAAACCCCCGGCGCGTGAGCTGCAAGTCCGCCCTTTCCGCAAGATTGGAACAGGCAAGGCAGATGCTTCCTTATCCGCCATCAATCCCCCCGACGGTTTGGCGTTTACCGGGGATGGATTGCTGCTGGCCACGGATGCGATGAATCACAGGGTGCAGATTTTCGATCCCTATTCCGGCAAACACCTGGGGGCGGCGGGTGATCCCGGCCTTTTGAATGGTGAAGTCGTAGATATCGTTACCCTGTCGGACAAATGCTTCCTGGTAAGCGATGCAAAGGCCAATCAGATTTACCGGTTCGGACGATCGGCGGATTCACCGGCGACGTTCAAGGCGATGGGTCCGCCGATTTTGAACAGAGAAGGGTTCAAACATCTCTGCGGAATGGCCTGTGACTCAAAGAAGCGCATATATGTTGTCGACGGTCTTTCAGGGGAAGTACGCCGATACCTTCCGGACTTCAGGCCGGATTTAAATTGGAAATTTCAATCAACACGCCCGGACAATGGGCGTATCTTGAATAGAGCCGAGGGAATTGCCATTGACGAATCGAAAGGAGTGCTTTTCCTGGCCAGCGAATGGGACGGCATGATTCAGGCGTTCAATCTTGCGACAGGGAAATGGACGGGCAAATCAATCGGAAGGGGAACGGATGCTATGACAGGCAAACCGATCGGGCAATCGGTGTTTTCGGCATCGGTAGAGGGGCTTGCCATAATTGATGGCTATCTTCTTGCAGTCGATGAAGGCGGAGATTCCCCGCCCGAAAATTGTTATGGGCACCTGTTGATTTTCGATTTGCGCAGTACCGTTTTGCATGAAACGGATGCGGAGAAGTGCCGGAAAAGGTTGACTGATGGCATCTCGGATGGATTGGTGGGATGGTTCGGATCCTATTTGTCTCCCGACTCGGTGGCGGTCTTTCCCGGCAGCGCGGAGCATCCGCAACCGTTGATAGCGGTCGCGGATCAAGGCTCGTATCTGGTTTTGGTTTATAAATGGGAAGAAATCAAAAATGAGATACGGAAATTTAAAAAAGGAAGGATGCCTTGATTAAGCGATTACTGGCAAAATGGTATGGAGATTTTACGCGCGAAGAAATCATCCGCGCCCTGCTGCTGGGAGCGGCCTTCGCCCTGATCATCGGCACTTACTGGACGTTGCGGCCGTTAAAGGACGCGTTATTCAAGGCGTTTATAATCGGTGACGGCCGGCATAAGGATGCTTCGCCGCTGGCATGGGCAAAGATACTCTCCGTTTGCGTATTGATTCCCATGATAATGCTTTATAGCCGTCTGGTGGACCGGGTCAAGAGGCAGTCGCTTTTTAACGTGATCGGCGGATTTCTGGCATGCGGTCTGCTTGTTTTCAGTTTTTTGTTCGTCCATCCGACGCTGGGGCTGGCTAATACGATGGCCGCTACGGACCGGTGGATCGGCTGGGCGTGGTATGTCTTTGTTGAGCTTTACGGGTCGCTGATGATCGCGTTGTTCTGGGCATATGCCTCGGATTCAATCGACGCCGAATGCGCGAAAAAAGCCTTCCCGTTGATCGTCATGTTCGGCCAGGTCGGCGGGATTTTGGGCCCGCAGTCGACTGATTTGCCGGCACTGCTGGGTTTCCACAGTTGTGCGCCTCTGGTGGCAATATGCGCAGTCAGCACGCTGGCCATAGTGATGATAATTCGCCAGTTCGCCATGAGATTAGCGCGGCAATCCGTTCCAGCGCCCGTAAAAGAGGCGCGTTTGCCGCAAACCAGCGGAGAGGGCGGAGCCGGTCTTACCGAAGGGCTGCGGCTGTTGGTCAGGGACCGCTATCTGCTCGGTATATTTCTGGTCATAGCTTTTTACGAAGTGATCGTTACAATATTTGATTTCAATTTCAAGCGGCTTGTGTTTCAAAACGCCGTCGGTCATCAGGCTACGGCGTCATTGCTTGGTGACTACGGCACTGCGGTGAATACGGTAACGTTTTTGTGCCTTGCACTGGGTATCGGCAACGTGCAGCGCCGCCTCGGGATGAAAACGGCCATGTGCGCGATGCCATTCGTGATCGGGATAATGGTAATAGGTTTCAAATTGACTCCCTCGCTCGTTCTGCTTTTCTGGATCATGGTGGCCGGCAAAGCGCTCAATTACGCCCTTAACTCCCCCTCCTTAAAACAACTCTATATTCCCACTTCTCCGGCCGCCAAGTACAAAACCCAGGCGTGGATTGAAATGTTCGGCGCGCGCAGCGCCAAGGCGGGCGGCTCGGGCGTCAACGCTTTGCTTAAAGTTTTTCAGACGCGCGCCGGCGATGCGGCTGTCGGTTTTGCTCTGTATGTCACTTTTGCAAGTGTATTTTCCGGGGTGCTTCTTGTTTGCTGGTTCTTCGTCGCACTCCTCCTTTCAAGGGAATACGATCGCCGGGTGAGTTGCGTTTCATCCTGGAAGGCAAGTAATTAAGTATGACGGCAGGGGCGGTCTTGACTTGTAGTTAAGCCCCGCACCGACTAGTCTGGCGCGGAATGTGGCAGTTTTGCGTGACTATTTGCGCTACGGTAGGATATTCATCAACCGAGCAAAGTTGATGAATAGATCAGGCTAAATCAGCGATTGTTCGGATGGGAGAAATAGGGGGAGGGCGATCGATAATGGACGTACAATACCGGTGTAGTGCTCGCCTCTCTAGGAGAGTGTCTGAGTAATACATTTTTTCCTATTACTTGGACAACACACAAAAATCAACATTACAACTGTCTCATATGCAATAGGTTACAAAGCCTAAAATTGGCCTCTGTCTAAGTAATACCCAAAATAGGCTGTTTTAGGCATTACTCGGACAGGCTCCTAGGAGAGTCTTATCTGGCTGATCCATCGAATTTTCTTGCGACCGAGTGGGGACTCACACCGCCGGCGTCATGGGTCCGAAAAAACTCACCCTACTTAGCAAAAAATCCGCGACTGTCGGCCTCCAACTCCATCACGCAGGGTTCCGCCGCCGGCGCGCACATAACCGCCGGGAGACTTGCCGAATGGGACAAGGGCCCTGTGGCCGGGAGCCTCATTACGGCCCCCGACGAATATCTGATCTATGCGCCGTAGCATTCAGGCGCATCATACTCGACCAGCCCAATTTATTGTTCCGCAAAGAACAGCCCGGAACATTTTGATGAAAAAGACGGGCCCCGGGATCTTTTTAACCTGGATCATTCATGAACGAAGCATAAGAAACCTTGCCTGCTTGTAGGCCAGGTATACCATCAGCGGCTGGCGGATAGGCAGTCATGCAATCGATTTCGTCATGCCGGCTAAGCGACCGAATGGCGCTGTGACCCGGTCGAGCATGCCGTGCATATGGGCGAGAAAGAGCCCGTAATTCGTAATCGGGACGGAAGCCCCCGCGGCGGCGGCCATCCTTCCCATCATCTCCCTCCGGTTTATCATGCAACCGCCGCAGTGGATAACGAGGGAATAACCGTCCAGAGAAGCCGGAAAATCAAAGCCGGAAACATGCTCGATACTGATCCCTGGGAACCTGGAATTAAGTAGCCCTGGGATAACGACTTTCCCGATATCATCCCCAATGGGGTGATGCGTGCAGGCTTCGGCGACAAGAACTTTCGAAGCCGGGGTCAGCTCGTCTATTACCTCGGCCCCGCGGAGGAGCGTATCCAACTCGCATTTGTACCTGGCGTATAAAATGGAAAATGTCGTAAGGGGAATGTCGGGGGGAAGAACCGCCCCGACGGCGCTAAGAACCTGTGACTCGGTGATAACGAGATCCGGCGGTTTCCGGAGGGTGTTGAGCTCCCTTTCCAGCCCGGTTTCTTTGGTCATAAGGACGGAGCAATTATTGTCGAGAATGTCCCTGATGGTCTGGACCTGTGGAAGCTTGAGACGCCCTTTCGGGGCTTCCATGTCGAGAGGCGCCACCATAAGCACAAGGCTCCCGGGAGACAGAAGATCGCTTAAGATGGTTTTCCTCTCGTAATCATTGGGCGTACACTCGACTATCTTGCCGCGCAGCTCCGCCATGCCTTTACCCGTGAGCGCGCTTGTACATACATGGTGAAGCTTCAGCGAACTAATTTCGCTCATCAGCCGGTTATCGGGGCTTCCCTCGTCCGTTTTGTTTACGACTATGATTACCGGGATCCGCCTCGCTTCAATTTCGTTTATAAAATCGCGCTCGCACGGCCCAAGTGGCTCGCTCCTGTCCGCGACGAGTAGCGCAACGTCCGTTTTGGCAAGCACCTTGTACGCGCTCTTGACGCGCATTGCCCCGACCGCGCCGGCGTCGTCAAGCCCGCCGGTATCTATCACCACCACCGGGCCTATCTCGTGTATCTCCATGGCCTTATGAACGGGGTCCGTCGTAGTACCAGGGAGTTCGGAAACTATAGCCACCGCCTGGCCGGTGAGGGCGTTTATGAGAGAAGACTTGCCGACGTTCCTTCTGCCGAAAATGCCTATGTGCAATCTGTTGCTAAGAGGTGTGCTATTCATTTTCTCCTCCAGGGTTCAGCGCCCGGTGTTTTTTAAGCGAATGGCCCGCCGAATAATCTATAAACCGCCCGGCTGATGCCGCTTTTGCGCCCATACACGATACACACGCCCCGTGGGCTTCGTTTATGCAAATCCTCCCCGGGTATATCTCATACAATTTCCTATACTTCATGGGAGTGAAATTCGGCATCAGGACGTTAGCGCCGGCTTTAAGCCCGTCCACCCTGTAATCGTGCCCGCCGATGCTCCCCATCGCCGCCGTCGCCGGTATATGCGCATTCTTTGTAACCAGGCGGGTTATTGCCAGGGCCTTTAGCGTCAACCTGACGTCCCCTGCGGGATCGTTTGCGAAAACGGTGCCCGAATGAGGAACGAAAGGGCCTATCCCGATCATGTCGAATTCTTTCTCTTTGAGATATAAAATATCCCTGGCTATGGAACCGACGGTCTGCCCCCTTAACCCGATCAACATTCCCGAACCAGTCTGGTACCCAAGATCGATGAGGTCATCGAGGCATTTTAATCGCGCCGCCAACCGCCTGCCGTCGTGGGCGGCGGAATAAACTTGAGGGTCTGTCGTCTCGATTTTCAACAGATACCTGTCCGCTCCCGCTTCACGCCATAGCTTATATTCATCGCGGGATTTCTCGCCGACGGAAAGGGTGACGGCCAGGCCGTGGTTTTTCTTTATCTCTCCGATAAGGCGGGCGAGCCAGAGGGGATCGAGGCATTCATCCTCGCCCGACTGCAAGACCACCGTTTTTATTTTCACCGAGCTCAAGACGCCGACGGCTCCGAGTATTGCATCGATGCTCATTACGTAACGCTCGATGCCGGAGTTCCTCTCATTCAGGCCGCAATAGAAACAGGTGTTCGAGCAGCGGTTGGAGAATTCCACTATCCCCCTCAAGAGGACCCCGTCACCCATGAATTTACGCCGCACTTTATCGGCGAATGAAAACAGGCGCTCTATCCTGGCGTTATCCTCCAATAAAAGGAGTTGCTCGATTTCTTCACGGCTCTCGCCGGGAAATTCGTAAACCTTCTTCATTATGTCGTCAAGCACCGCAACCGCCTCAGACATAACGATCCCTCGCCCCCTCGTCAATCTCACGGAAAAGCGCGCTTAATTCAAACTGCGCCTCTGCGTTCAGGCTTTCCCGCGCTTTCCCTATTAAGCCATAACCGGCCTCTTTGACGCCGGCGGAAGCGAAGTCGTCCAGGTATTCTTTTAAAGTCACCAGCGCGTTGAAGCTGCACTTGTGTTTGATCAATCCCGGTTTTGCCAGGTTCATGAAAGCGCGCCCGGTGCGCTCCCGGCGGTAACATGCGGCGCAAAAACTGGGTATATACCCCTTGCCTATAAGGATGCCGACCATCTCATCCAGGCTGCGCTGGTCGCCTACGCAAAACTGAACGTCGCTATCGGCATTGTTGTCGTCCGAAGAATATCCTCCCGGAGACGTTCTGGATTCAGCGCTTATCTGCGATATGCCGAGGTTACATAGCTCATCCCGCAAAGCCGGCGTCTCGCGAGTGGATAGTATCATCCCCGTATATGGAACGGAGAGCCTGAGAGTGGCGACTATTTTCTTGAAATCAAAATCCGATACCGGATGAGGAACCCTGAATTCCGTGCCTGCGGCATGTTCTATCCTCGGGACAGAAATCGTATGCGGGCCGAAACCATGGCGTTTTTCCAGGCACTCGACGTGAGAAAGCAACGCCAGCGTCTCGAAGCGGTAATCATAAAGGCCGTATAAAACCCCCATGCCCATATCGTCTATTCCCGCCTCGCAGGCGCGGTCGATCGCGTCAATACGACCGTCCGGATCGGATTTGGGGCCCGCCGGATGCACGGCGCGGTATGTCGCCTCATGATACGTTTCCTGGAATACCTGATACGTGCCGATGCCGGCGGCTTTCAACTTCCTGAATTCACTTATTTCAAGCGGCGCGCAGTTTACGTTGATTCGTCTTACCCGATGCGCGCCGACGCGTTCTTCATAGATGGCGTTCATTGCCTCTACGTAGTAGTCCGCGCTCCCGCCCTCCTCTCCGGCGACCATCAATATGCGTTTGTGGCCGCGCGCGAGGAGCCAACGCGCCTGCTGCCGTATCTGCTCGATACCCAGCTTCCGCCGCCTGGTTGCTTTATTGTCCGAGCGGAATCCACAGTAAAGGCATTTATTGACGCAGTGGTTGCTGATATAAAGCGGAGCGAAAAGCACGACGCGCCTTCCGTAGACCGCCTCTTTGACAAAACGCGCCGCTTCGAAAATCCGGGCCGAGAGCGCCCTGTCCTCCGTCGCAAGGAGAACGGCCGCCTCTTCAAGCGTCAGCCGCTTCAGCGAACGTGACTTGGCAAGAATGCGATCGATCCCGGCTTCGCTCGTCTTGCCGGCGCATTCAATCAGATCGTTTATCCTTGCTTCATCGATGTGCTTCATGGTTGCTTTTCGGCGCGCTTTCGGTATTCCTGAAGGATCTCGGAAACCCTTTTCGCGGTCAGTGTGCCGAAGATCTTGCCATCGATCATCATCACCGGCGCTAGGCCGCATGCCCCGAGGCAGCGCGCCTCCTCCAGGCCGAACAAACCGTCGGGACTAACCCCTCCGATATCGACGTTCAGCTCCTCCCGCAATTTCTCCAATATTTCTTTAACACCTTTGATGTAGCAGGCGGTCCCCAGGCAGATCGAGATAACGTGCCTCCCCGGCTTCTTGAGTTTGAAATAATGGTAAAATGTGGCGACCCCCCAGATGTGCGCAGTCGGAATGTTCATGTTCAGGGCCACTTCATCCAGCGCTTCCCTGCTCAGATATCCATAGATCTCCTGGACCCTATGCAAAACGGCGATCAGGTTCGACTCCGACCGCTCAACACCTTTAAGGCCGCCAAGATAATCCCTTAATTCGGTCTTGCGCGTGTCTTCGGTTTTTATGGAGCATGGCATGGCGACGACTCTCCCGAATTCATCATCGGCTGGTCAACTCACGCGGCACGATGCCCCGCGGCAGCCTGGGTTTATAATGTGTATGTAATAACTCGTGCGCTTTCTCTCCGAGCGGCTTTCCGAGAAACGTCTTGTATAGCCTGCGTATGTCCGGATTATTGTGGGCCCTGCGGATGGTCTTGTGCCTGTCGAGATCGTAAAGCGCCTGTGCGCGTTTTTTGAGCACTTCCTCATCCAGCGGAAGGGAATTCGAATCCGCATACGGCTGTCCTCCCCCGCCGATGCACCCGCCGGGGCAGCCCATGATTTCGATAAAGTGATAAAGCCCCGGATTCGCGCGGACCCTTTCGAGAAGCGTATGGGCATTGCCTAGACCGTGCGCGACCGCTACGCGTATCTCCGTGCCGCCGAAATCGATCACACCCTCCTTGATCCCGCTGAAGCCGCGGAGCGCCCCGATCTCGATCTCCATCAGGGGCTCGCCCGTCGACATCTCGTACGCGGTCCGTATCGCGGATTCCATAACGCCGCCTGTGGCCCCGAATATCGAGCCGCCGCCGCTCGAGAAACCGAGCGGCTTATCGAAATCCTCCCCCTTGATATTGACGAAATCGATCCCCGCGGACCGGATCATCCACGCAAGCTCCCTCGTCGTGATGACGATATCCACCGCTCGCATGCCGTTCACTTTAAGCTCCGGCCGCGCCGCCTCGAACTTCTTTGCCGTACAGCACATGACCGCTGCGCTCAAAATCTTAGCCGGGTCGGTCTTGACCTTGTCGGCAAAATACGTTTTAAACAGGGTTCCCATCATGGACATGGGGGATTTACAGGTCGAGACGTTTTCAATGAGGTCAGGGTAAAACTGTTCCATGCACTTCATCCACGCGCTGGAGCAGGAGGTGAGCATGGGCAGCTTCCCATTGCCCTTCAGTCGCTCCAAGAATTCGCTCGCCTCTTCCATGATCGTCAGGTCGGCTGAGAGCTGCGTGTCAAAGACGTAGTCGAAACCCAACCGGCGCAGGGCCGCCGTTGTTTCGCGCTCCTTACCCGTCCCCGTCTCGAAGCCGAAAGCCTCGCCGATAGCCGCGCGCACCGATGGGGCGAACTGAACGACCTTGAGGAGACTATCATCCTGCAGTTTCTCGAAAAGTTCCTGGGAGTTGTTTTTTTCCACAAAGGCGGCGGTGGGGCAAACGTTGATGCATTGTCCGCAAGCCGTGCATACGCTCTCGCTGAAAGGCATGTCATATGCCGGGATAACCACCGTTTTGAACCCGCGATAGGCATATCCCAGATTGGTCACCTTTTGGATCTCGGAACAGATGCGCACGCATCTTCCGCAGAGAATGCATTTATTCGGGTCCCTGATGACCGCTTCCGATGAAAGGTCTCTGTCATAATGCTTTTTCTCCCCCTCAAAATGCCTGTGCCGAAGGCCCATGGCATACGCCAGGTTTTGAAGCTCGCAGATGCCGTCCCGCTCGCAGGTATGGCAGTCGTCGGGATGATTGTTGAGGATCAGCTCGACGATGTCGCGCCGCGCGGTCCTGAGCTCTTTGGTATGGGTGCGTATTTTCATCCCGTCGATTACCGGATAGGCGCAACTTGCCACGTAATTGTTCATCCCCTCCACTTCCACGATGCAGACGCGGCAGGCGCCTTCGAGAGAGAGCTTGGGATGATAACAAAGCCTGGGGATGTGATACCCCAGCTTATCGGCGGCCTGCATGATGGTTTGCCCGTCCTCCACCACGTAGGGCCTTTTATCTATATATATGGTAATCTGCTTGGACATGTCGATCTCCTACCGCCTGTCGATCGCTTTGAATTTGCATTTTTTATAACAAACGCCGCACCGGATGCATTTCGCCTTGTCGATCGAATGCCTGCTCTTCGGGGCTCCCGAAACGGCCCCGGACGGGCACGCCTTTCTGCATGCCCCGCATCCGACGCATGAATCGTTCACTTCGTATTCCAGAAGCGCATCGCAATAATGCGCCCGGCACCTCTTGTCCTTGATGTGCTCCTCGTACTCCGCGCGGAAGTTTTTGATGGTGCTTAAGACCGGGTTCGGCGCCGATTGCCCCAAGCCGCAGAGGGACGCCTTCTTGATCATCATGCCGAGCCGCTCCAGCTTCCCGACGTCTCCCTCCTCGCCCTTCCCCTCGGTGATGCGGGTGAGGATCTCAAGCATCCTTTTCGTCCCCTCCCTGCAGGGGGTGCATTTGCCGCAGGATTCATTTTGGGTAAACTCCAAAAAAAATTTTGCGATGTTTACCATGCACGAATCTTCATCGATGATGATCATCCCCCCCGACCCCATGATCGAGCCCGCCTTGGCCAGCGATTCATAATCGATCGGGGTATCCAGATATTCCTCCGAGAGGCACCCCCCTGAAGGGCCTCCGGTTTGAACCGCCTTGAATTTCTTTCCATCCGGCATCCCGCCGCCGATATCGTAGATGATTTCACGAAGCGTCGTCCCCATCGGCACTTCCACAAGCCCCGTATTATTGATTTTGCCCGCCAGGGCGAATACCTTTGTGCCCTTGCTTTTTTGCGTGCCGATGGAGCTGAACCATTCAGCCCCCTCGATAATGATCACCGGGACGTTCGCCCAGGTCTCGACGTTGTTGATCAGCGTCGGCTTGTCGAACAGCCCCTGCACCGACGGGTAAGGCGGGCGCGGCCGCGGCATGCCGCGATGCCCCTCGATCGAATGGATCAACGCCGTCTCCTCGCCGCATACAAAAGCGCCCGCTCCCAACCGTATCTCGATGGTGAACGAAAAATTGGCGCCCAGGATGTTTTCCCCGAGGAAGCCCTCGCGCTTCGCGTCGGCGATGGCCATCTGCAGCCTCTTGACCGCCAGCGGATACTCCGCCCGGATGTAAACGATTCCTCTGGATGCCCCCACCGCATAGCCCCCTATGATCATCCCTTCTATAATCGTGTGGGGATCCCCTTCTATGGCGCTCCTGTCCATGAACGCCCCCGGATCGCCCTCATCGGCGTTGCAGATGACGAATCTCTCTTTGCTCTCTCCACTGGCGGCGAGCTCCCATTTGGCCCCCGTGGGATAGCCGGCCCCGCCCCTTCCGCGCAGGCACGATTTCTTCACCGCCGCGATGACCTGCTGCGGAGACATCCTTGTCAACACCTTTGCAAGCGCCTCATATCCCCGTACCGATAAATAATCATCGATATTCTCCGGATCTATGATTCCGCAATTCCGAAGCACAATGCGCATCTGCTTGCCGAAAAAATTGACGTCCCCGAATACCCTCAGGAATTTGTTGCACAGGTGCTCCTCTTCGACCATAAGGCGGGTGAGCGGCTTTTTATTCAGGATGTGCGATCTTATGAGTTCCGGGACGTCTTCCGCCTTAACGTTGCCGTAGACGGTATGGGGCGGATTAATGATCATCGCCGGCCCATGTTTGCACATGCCCAAACATCCGGATATGCTGAGGCGTACCTTATCCGACAAACCCAGTCCGGCGATCTCTTTTTCGATGGCGGTCCTTAAATACCGTAATTTCTGGCGAATGCAGGAAGGTCCTTCACAGAGGGTAATGACGTATTCCCGCGCCGCCCTTTTTCTTTTTCCCGTCCAGCCGATCAGCCATTCCTTGATGATCTCGCCCTTTTTCAGGTGCCGCTCGACGATCTGGCGGGCCATCTCGCTCGTGACCCGTCCGTATTTCACCGGGAGCTTGCCGTCCTCGATCACCTCCACGGTCGGCTCGTAATTACACCGGCCCGCGCACCCTTTCTGGCTTATGTGGACGCCGGTCAGCCCCTTCTTGATCGCTTCCTGAAAAACGTCCATCACGTCCTGCGAGCCCGCCGCTATCTCGCACGTTGCCATGCCGACGTGCACGCGCCTCTGGGCGAGATAACCCCTGCTGTGTATGCGGTCAACCGCCTCCGCGCGTTTCCTCTTTACGATGTCGAGTGGGGTCGTCATCACTGTTCCTTTTTCTTTTCCTGCCCTAGAAGATTCATGAAATAGATGAGGTTCTCCAACTCCATCTCAAGATTGACGTTGGTGACGGAGCAATCGTCCGGCGCCTTCAGCATAATCGACGCAAAATTCAGGATCCCCTTGATCCCGGCGGCGAAAATGCTGTCGGCCGCGCGCTGGGCCGCAACCTCGGGGACGGCCAGGACGCACACCTTTATGTTCCTTGAGGAAACAAATCCCTTCATCTCCTCCACCGGCAGGACGGGGATCGGAGCTTGCCGGTCATATTTGGAGGGATCTATGTCAAAAGCGGCCTCTATCTTTATTCCCTCCTTTTCGAAACCGCCGTAGTGCATAAGCGCGTAAGCGAGATGGCCGGCGCCAACGATGATCACCTTCTCGACCCTGTTTTTGCCCAGGATCTCGTTCAATCTTTCAATCAGATAAGATACCTCATAACCGCCTTTGCGGTTGCCGGTAATGCCGAAGACGGAGAAATCCTTTCTCACCTGCGATGCCGTAACCCCTATGGCGTCGCCCAGATTATCCGAAAAGACCCGCACAAAACCCAGGTCACGCAAGCGATAAAGCACGCTCTTATATCGAGAAAGCCGGATAACACAATTTCGTTTGGCAAGCATATTGTTCCTTTTTTCACAATAAGTGATAAGTATATCACTGTCCCCATGAATGGCAACATTATTTTGTGAAAACATTCACAATAAATATATTTCCATGCATAGTGAAACGGCCCAGTGGCAACGCGGGGGCCAGGCATGGCGCCCGAGACATGCATCGGGTGGGGTAAAGGCGCCACTTATGCCCAAACCGCCCCCATGGATGCGGAGGGATACTACCGGCAGGTGTTGGAAAGTCAAATGTGACAATTTTGATTAACTATTTGCGCCACAGTAAGCACTTATCGACCGATCAAAGTTGATGAATAGATCGGGCTAGAGGTATAATGTAGGAAATTGATGCTGGCGCCGCTAGGACTGTTACATGTATGATGGTTGATTTGACGAATCCGTGAGGAAAAAGATAACATGACAGAACCCACAGCCATACCTTCGCCAAAATCCCCGGGCAGTCCCAAACGCGGGCAGATCGGCCTACTCGCCGCTATGTCTATAGGCATAGGCGGCATGGTCGGCGCCGGCATATTTTCGATCCTCGGTGTCGTGGCCCAGACATCGGGGACGGCCCTGTGGTTTTCGTTTATTATCGGAGGCGTGGTTGCTCTGCTTGCCACCTATTCTTACGCCAAACTGGGAGCGCGTTATCCTTCCGCGGGCGGCCCAGTCGAATTTCTCGTTCAGGGTTTTGGAGATGGCGTTTTAAGCGGTGGAATCAACATTTACATGTGGATCGGATACATCATCGCCCTGGCGCTCTATGCGCATGGATTCGCCGGCTACTTCAAAACTTTTTTCCCGCAATATGGTTCATCCGTATTCGGAAAGGTCGTCGCGACGGGCATTGTCGTTCTCTTCACGGCAGTCAATTTCATAGGCGCGGGCCTGGTCGGGCGTTCCGAGTCCATCATTGTGGCGATCAAGATCGCCATCCTCCTGGTGTTTTCGGTCGTCGGTTTATTTTTTATCCACCCGGCTTATTTATCCCCTTCGAGCTGGCCCCAGTTCTCGGGGATTTTGTTCGGCGCAGGAGTCCTCTTTATCGGATATGAAGGGTTCGGCCTGATCACAAACGCAGCCGAAGATATGGACGATCCACGGAAACTCTTGCCCCGCGCTCTTTACCTGAGTGTTTTTAGCGTGGTCCTCATTTACATCCTGGTTTCCGTCGCCGTGATCGGAAATCTGCACATCAACGCGATCGTCGCCGCCAAAGACTATGCCCTGGCGGAGGCGGCAAAACCGTTCCTCGGGACTCTCGGGTTCCGCTTGATCGCCCTGGGGGCGCTTTTCTCTACGGCTTCCGCCATTAACGCCACATTGTTCGGATCGGCGAATGTGAGCTATATGCTGGCAAGGGACGGCGAGCTTCCGCCTGTTTTCTCAAGAAATATATGGCAGGGCGGATCCGGCGGACTGATGATCACGGCGATCATGGTGTTATCTTTCATACTGTTCTTTGATCTGTCAGGCGTGGCGATGATGGGGAGCGGCGCTTTCCTTCTCATCTATGGCGCCGTGGGGATAGCTCATCTGCGGGTCATTTCTGAGACGGGCGCCGACAAAACTCTGGTCTCTTTGTCGATCCTGGCCTGTTTTGGCATGGCCGCGATCCTGAGCTATTACATTTACCAGAATTCCAAGCCTGCTTTTATCACCATGTTCGCGCTCATGCCCGTATGTTTTGCCATGGAATGGGCTTACAGGACCGTGAGTGGAAGAACGATCACACCCAGGTCACTATAAATGGTTGTGCAGTTAATCGGTGGATGACCCTGAACCGCCTTGGGGCGCCTATTTAGGTAACGGCCAGACCGTTATTATACACCGACAGATTTGCATATGAGCCCTGCATTTTGGCAGGAAGAGAAAAGGGCCCCGGGATTGCTCCCAGAGCCCTTCAATGCACCACGCCGTTGGTGCAGAAGCTGACGGCGACCTTCGCGTTTTTGGTCCGTTTGTGACATTCATCCAGCGCGTTGCGCTCGGCATCGGCGCGGTTGCCGGCGTAGCCGTAGCCGTACGCGCTCTTGTCGTCGCCCAGCGCCAGCGCCATCCAGCAGCATGACGTCGGCGAAACGATGACCTTGGCCTGCGGGTCTTCGCAGAACTGAAGCGCCCGGGTAACATCACCGCGGCCGTAGCCGAATGAATAACCCCATTTGCCCGTCGTGGGCGAGTAGGCGATCACTCCTGTAGACTGTATGTCGCGGGCGAAGACGCTGTAAACGACTTTTGCCCCGCTCATCCGCTGGCGCGCGTTCTCAAGCGCGTATTGCTCGGCTGTCTCCTGGTCGGGCCCCCATCCTACTCCCCAGGCATATTCTCCCTTGCCTGCCGGCTGGCCAAGCGCCAGAGCGCACCAGCCGTTGCAGCAAAGCACCATGGGGCGGGCGTCTTTGGCATTGCAGTTCTCGCGGGCGATGCGGACCGCATTGTCCTGGCTCGTATGATAGCAGGTGGGACCGTACTTGCCCGTGGAGGGTGAAAAAGCGATTGCCGCCCAGAAGTCGGTTTTGTCGTAGTCGGTTTTGCGTTCGCGGGGTATATTCGGTTGCCATTCGATGACGCCGACCGCCGGTCCATCGCCGGCACAAAACGCGTGCGTCCCCAACAGCATACCCGCCAAAGTTGCCACTAAAATTCTTATATTCATTTTGTCACCTGCGAGTTTTTTCATAAAACTCCTCCCGGCCCATGTCATCTAAAAGAATACCGGTGACACGCAAAATATGCAAATGGAAATAGGGATGGAAGCGGAACCAGGTTAAAATGAAAGAAAAAGGGCCCGAGATATCAATCCAATGCCCTCATTTTGGTAGCGGGGGCACTATCGTTACCCGATACGGAGCAAATCCCCATCCTCACGGACCGGGGGCAATACGCGGGGGGCCGGGCATGACTCCCGAGACATGCAGAGGGTGGGGGTGTAGCAGTATAAAGGCGCCACCGCCTATCCAGTGGGCTAAGCCAAGAAAACTCTGCGCAATTCGGCACTTTAATCTACATCGCTGTCATATTGCGTAACATTCTGGCCAAGAGTATGATCTATCCATAATCCTGATCGCGAGGATCTCAGAAATATGACGCCATTACAATTCCGTGACAATTCAATAAAGCCCATTTGCTACATTTTCTTTGAGAATAGTGGCTATGCCCAACTAACCTGGATTATTCATCTCGTTTGAAATGCGAGATGAATAATCCACCCTACGGGCCGCACCAGGCCCCGAGGGGGCCCCGTTGGGGCCCGCCCAAAGGGCGGGACGGTGCGGGGTTAGCCCCGCACCGACTAGTCTGGTGCGGAATGTGACAATCTTGATTAACTATCTGCGCTACAGTAAGTATTTATCGGCCGATCAAAGTTGATGAATAGATCAGGCTAAAACAGCCAGGAGGTGTTCTCGTGAAATCCATAAAATACATTCCTTTCTTCCTCGTCATCCTTACGCTCGCTGGTTTTGCCGTATCATCATCCACATCCCGCGCCGCCAACGCGGTTTTTGGCATCATCGGGGACTACGGGGAGTCGACATTGCCGTATGAGAGCGAAGTGGCAAACCGGATCAAGAGCTGGAATCCCGACTTCATCGTGACCGCCGGTGACAATAACTACCCGGACGGCGCCGCGGCAACCATAGACGCGAATATCGGCCAGTATTTCCACCAGTTCATTTATCCGTACACCGGTTCCTACGGGGCGGGAGCGACCGAGAACCTTTTCTTTCCGGTTCTCGGCAACCATGATTGGCACGCGCCCGACGCCCAACCCTATCTGGATTACTTCACCCTTCCGGGGAACGAACGCTACTATGATTTCACCTGGGGGCCTGTGCATTTCTTCATGCTCGACAGCGATACACACGAACCCGACGGGACATCGAGCGCCTCGACTCAGGCTATATGGCTTCAGGACCGGCTCGCCTCCTCAACCGCCCCATGGAAACTTGTTATCTGCCACCATGCGCCATACTCGTCTGGCTCGGTACACGGCTCGACCGTGTACATGCAATGGCCGTTCCAGGAATGGGGGGCGAATGCCGTACTATCCGGCCACGAGCACACCTACGAGCGTATCGTCCTCAACGGCTTTCCGTACTTTGTGAACGGTCTCGGTGGCAACGGCAGATACTCTTTTGTCACGCCCGTCCCCGGCAGTGTGGTCCGCTATAACTCCGACTACGGCGCGATGAGGGCGGAGGCTGACGACAACCAGATCACCTTTCAATTCATCAGTCAGGGAGGGGACGTCGTGGATACCTACTCTCTTTCCAGCAGCCCCACTCCATTTCCGACTTCGACTCCACCTCTGACTCCGACTCCGACTCCGCCGGCGATGCGGTGTCCGATCGCGCTTCACACAGACAAGGAGATTTATTCAAGCAGCGATACAATCGTTATCACCGCTGACGTGTGCGCGACCTCCGGATTCACCCCTTATCTGCGCTTCGTCACGCCCGGAGGGGCCTACTATTACCTTGCGAGTACCGGCGCCCTGCACAAGGGATCCGCGGGGAGCGGAACGCCGTACGTCAGGGGGCCCATCACCCTCGACTCCGACATGCAAGGCCTCGATCTCGGCAGGATATCCTACTCCGGCGTGGCGCCTGGGGATTATGCGCTCCAAGGGGCTTTCATGGACGGGAACGGCCTCGTAGGAAATATCGCCGATACCCCGTTCACGATACAATGACTCAGAAATCCGGGCATCGTCCGGCGTTTCCGGTGATATTGGCCCCACCGTGGAGAAACAGCCGAGCCATACTTTACGTTACGTGTTTCTATAGGGTATTAAATCCCCTATTCGCGCACATTTTGTAAAGTAGGGCCGGGTATTGCTTCCAAAGGCGCCAGCCTGTCATAAGGGACCGGGCAAAACTATGTTACCGGTTCACCGCAGAGGGCGCTGAGGTTGCGCAGAGAAAACAGATTTTTGCCGCGGATTTGAGGAAACAAGGGGGAAGAAATAAAGGTGGAGAAACAGATGAATGGAACCACGCCCCAAAGGGGCCCCTTCGGGAGATTAGCGCGGATAAATGCGGAGGTGGCAAGTAATGTTTATGCACCTGATTACTCTGATTGGTTCTGATAGTCAGTATAATCAGGTAAATCAGGTGCTAACCTGATCTCTTCATCAACTTTGCTCGGTTGATGAAGATCTTACCGTGGCGCAAATAGTTATGCGAAACTGCCAACATTCCGCACCAGACTAGTCGGTGCGGGGCTAAAGAAATGTTTTTAACTTACGGCTTATAGCTTACCGTTCAAAACTTGTATATGGTGTCGAAGCCGAGCGTCAGTTGGTAGCGGCGGCCGCCGCCGAACGCCTCGGCGCTGGCGAAATCCCATCTGATCTCCGGGCGCACGAGCACGTCTTTCAAAATTGGATGGTAAGGCAGCGGCGTTATCGCCGTATCGAAGGTCAGGTCGAAAAAGCTGCCTGGGTAGCCGGTCAGAAATCCCCTGACGTCGCGGAACCACTCGATCCTGCAGGCAGGTGTAGCGTAGTCGTTCAGAACGTAAGAAAGATAGTAGGCGATCCCGCCCCACTCCGCGGTTTTGTCGTCGACGGCCTGCGGCTCGACGCCGATGTCGGTGTTGACGGTCTGCGCAAGCCTCGTGGTGAGCCATTGCGTAAAGATGAGCTCGGTCAGGGTGCGGTAGTCCCGCGTGTTATCAGGCTCCTCGGGCCCCGTGTCCGCGACCAGCGAGAGGCTGTATCGCGGCTTGTCCCCCATCTGCTCCTTGCTTTTAAGCGTACCGCCGGCCAGGAACGTCCAGGCGTGGTTGTTGTCCTTGAATACGTCCCACCCCTCCACCGGAGCGAAGAAGATGGAAAACTGTTTGTTGAAATAGTAGGTGGCCTTCACTCCCGTATTGGTGTACGGTTCGGTCAGGGTGGAAAGGAGACCGCGGCTGACTAGGAGATTGTTCACGGACAACGTTTCCTCGTAGCCGATGGGAGATGCGAATTTCCCTCCAAGAATCTCGAGTCCGCTCTCCCGCCCCGTCTTGAACCAGAACTGAAGGTAGGTGTACAGGACGTCGAACCAGGCGTCCGAACCGGTGTGGCCGGAATTCTGGAGGAGGCCGTTCGCGTGCGAGCTCTGCGCGTTGAGGCCGAAAAGGCCGTCGAACTGGGCGCCTATATCGAACCGCTTCTCCTTGTCGTAG
>CAYWRA010000001.1:66748-82834 GCA_964460305.1 uncultured bacterium | reverse complement strand
AGTGGCAACGGCGGCGTAAAATACGTCACCGAACTTATGACCCAGAGCACTAAGATAAATCAACGTCCCATTGATCATCCCGAAGAAGTATGGGATAAACATGCGCGCATCACCTGCCGACCTCACGAGATTATTGAACGGTTCCACATACACCGGCGCGCCGGAAAAGAACTTATAGATGAGCCTTGGGGAGAAACCGATCGTCCATCCGATACCCACAAGCAACACGCTTTGAATACCAGCCAGTTTCTTCTTACCGCAGATGAGCCAGGAAATAACGGCCGCAAGGACTATCACAACGGCAAGCTGATTCTCATAGCACCCAAGGCCGAGAACGATCCCACCGAAAAAATATGAGACGGCCGTTCCCAGCGAGAAACAATAGAGAAACGCCGCGACCACGGTGCAGTACCAACTCTCGATCTCTCGTAATACAAACCAGGGAGAAACAGAGAGTACCAGGGCGGCCCACACACCGGCCTTACTATTGAATAATCGTCGAAGCGCCAGGAAAACGAATAATATGGTGAGGGGGTTGAAGATCGCGAATGGGAGTTCCAGGGCGAGGCGGTTTGCTCCCCCGATAAGGAAAGCAAGGCTTACAAGATATAGCCGCAGGGTGCCGGTGTAAGGCGTCACCCCCTTGAGGCTCAACGCCTCCCCATGGGCGATCCTATATGCGGCAACCCCCACCTCCGCTTTGTCCGAATCCAGACCGGGTATCCATGGGACTATGAGGGTCTGTAAGAGGGGCGCACAGACAAGAAGAATGATTATTTTATTCACGTTCAAGTCCGAGCCTCCTCTAGCGCTGCGTTTCCCGCCCTTTCCCTACCCTTCTCCCCCGCGCCATCCACCAGAGCGCGCAGGCCGCAATCGTTATAAGGCTAACCAAAGCCCCGCAGCGGAATGAGAAAGGCCTGTAACGGAAGCAAACCCTGTGCGCACCCCTGTCGAGCGCCACGGCGCGAAAGGCATAGTTCGCCCTGATGATATGGGCCGGCGTACCGTCAACGGTGGCCTCCCACCCGGGATAATAAACGTCACTGAGAAAAAGGACCCCCGGCTCCCGGAGATCGCACCGGACCTCAACCCCTCCCGGCATATAACTCACTATCTGCGCCTCTGACATTGCGGCGGCGCCCGAGGGAGGAACTACAGGCCGCTCATCGAGAACAACCGTCGCGCGCGGATCGAAGGCATCCCCCTGCATAATCTCAATGGCATCGCGGCGGTTTTTCGCCACCACGGCACGGTGGACGACAAAGGCCCTGGGCATCACGCGCGTGTTCTCGTAGACCATCATGTATCC
Source organism: uncultured bacterium (assembly GCA_964460305.1). Classification (GTDB taxonomy): domain Bacteria; phylum Auribacterota; class Tritonobacteria; order UBA1439; family UBA1439; genus JAPLCX01. Next base: position 81,522 of record CAYWRA010000001.1, on the reverse strand, counting down.
GCTGCCAAACCTCGGGAGATATTCCGGGAGCACCCCTATCACCGACGAGGGGACGATGAGATATTTGACGTTCGCCAGTGAAATGAACTTGTTGATTTCAGGGCGCAACATACTTTCGGCTACGTCTTCCGACCTGATTCCAAAGGAATTGATGAATTCCGTAAGAACCGCCACCGTATTGGCCTCATAACCGTCCAGGGAATAAATACCGTCGTTCATGTTCTGGTTGACGCCGGGGACAGGAACCCTGATGTCGCGCGACGTCCGGTAAAACGAGCCGTCCTCCTTGAAAAAATGCGCTATCGGCCGCGGCCACCAGCAGGAGGCCTCCGCGCTCGTCACGACGTAGCCCCCGGCAAAACTCCAGAGGTCAATGACGGCGGCCCCCCCGATGAGAATCCCCATCAGCGTCCCATTTACGCATCGCCGCATCCTCGCCCCTATGAAGACAAACGCCAGGAACAGGAAAAGGAGGGAACGATATGCGTCCCTTGCGCAGAGATCAAGGCTCGGGCAGACCGGAGAGGCAAGCCCGGGAAGAGGAGGCTTTTCGCCCTCGATGAGAAAGGCGCTCCTGATCTGTAAAAATACCCTCCCGCATAGCGCCCGAAAAGTCGGCATGGTGACGGCGGCCGCAAGCGCGGCGGAGAAAAGAAGCAGGATAACGATCAGCAGCACGCAGCATCTGCGAAGAGGTTTATTCTCGCGGCTCAATTCGTCTTTCAATAACCGGCATCCGATGCCGGCAAGGAACGATAGGCAATATGCGGTGATAAAGAAAGCCTTGGAATTCCCACGGATGACGTTGAAACCGGGGACGTGGAGGAATAAGAATTTCAGGACCGGGGTGTAGCCGCCTAGCGCGATGATAAAAGAGGCGGCGCCCAAGATCGCAAAAAGGGTCGTATAGCGGTTGCGCCCGTAACACAGCGCGAGAATGGCGAGCGCGAGTGGGAGAATCCCCATGTAGGCCGACGCCTCCCAAAGGAACGCCCTGCCGATGCAATTCGCGTCGATGAAGTCTCCGAACAATTCGGGCGACAGAAACGTCGCAACGTTTTCCGGCGGGAACGAAGAGGCGGCGGCCTCTGCATAGGTCATCGCCTGCCTGCTCGAATGGGCGGCGAATTCGAGCGAAGGCAGGAGCTGTACCGCAGCAAGCCCAACGGCAACCGCGCAGAGCGCAACGGCGCCCGCCAGGGCAATGCCAGCCCCCCGGGATCCCCCGCCCCTGCCAATACGGGCCGGGAATCTGCAGATAAAGTACAATGCGGCCATGATGCCGCTGTAGAGGACAAGCTGCGGATACCCGGCCGTTATCTGCGAGGCGAACGCGACGCCGCAGAGTACATAATAGGCGACCCTCCCCCTCCGCACTCCCTGCTCCAGCATGAACAGCTCAAGAGGGAACCATGCCATGGCGCAGACGAGCGAGAGATGGCCCGCAAAAATCCGGAGTATCAGTTGGGCCGAAAACATGAACGTGACCGCGGCAAAAAGAGACGAGAGCCGGTCGCCGATAATGATGCGCATATAGGCATAGGTAAAAACGCCGCACAACGCGACGTGGAGAACAAAACTGTAGTTGAGCGCGAGGTGAACCGGCAAGACAAGGAACATCCAATTGGGCGGATAGAAAAGTCCGGCATACCAGTTGGCCAGGAACGGACTGCCGCAAAAGCAATATGGGTTCCATAAGGGAATGATTCCCTGCCTTAGCATGCCGAAGCCGAAGAACCTCCACGGATACCACTGATTCGTCATATCCACGAGGATCGGGTTTCCGAGCACCATGGGGGTAGATGTGAAGATGGCCTTTCTGAAGAAAATAACCGCCAGGGAAATTAGGAGAAGCGACGCGAGGAGGTCGCGGGAAATGCGTTGCGCAACTTTCGGCAGGGGGGCATTATCGTTCATTCGACAATAGAACCTTCGACATCATTAAAAACGCCGTTAGCACCACCGGGGTCAGCTCGGCGTACATCCTGAGTCACTGCATGTTGTCGACGAGAAAGCATAAGGTCGTTAAACAGTACGATGCTGGAGGCATGCGACGAGGGCAGGCCATCTCCGTTTCACCTCATCACCTCATACACGATCACCGGATTATTACGCCTGACCGCCTCTGGATAACTCCCCTCGACATGGACAGGCTTCAATGGAGGGACCGGATCGCCTGCCGACTGGAAGCTCCTGAAACGGATGGAGAGCGGCGCTTCGACGAGATGGCTGACTTTCTCCCCTTTCATGTATGAAAAAATCCTCCCCTCCCTTATCGCCTTATACGCAGCGCCATTCACCACCCCATCGAGGTTGATCACCCGCTGGGGGCAGTAGTATGCCAAGATGCCGGAGTTGAAAGAGCCGATCCTGGCGTCCTTCGGGAGATTATCCCTCACCCAAAGAGCGGCCCTGTACATGTCGATCTGCCAGCCCCGTATGCCGATTCTCCACCATGCAAGGCTCTGCCGGGAAGAAACAAATACCATGCACGCAATGAACACGATCCATACGCCGGTTCTTAAAGAACGCACCGTACCCGAACTCAGCCACTTATCCAGGAGATCGAATAAACAGCCGGCGGCGATGCATCCGACGAAGACCATCGAATAATAATACCAGTCCTGGCTGTACCAGAGATAGGCGCAGTAGAGGACAAAAACGATCAGGCCGTACGCAAAAAGGAACAAAAAGGCCGCGCTCCGTTTCAACCAGTCGATGGCGAGCGACCGGGCCTTGATGGAAATAATTATAAATGCCAGGCCGCACAAGATGATGATAATAAGGAGCGCCAGGGAACTCACTCCGCACAACACCGTGACGCTCCGTGTCCCCGCCTGCGCATTCGAGAGCAGGTTGGCACACCATCCGATGGCATAGCGCATCGGTCCAGCGTCTCGGTACTGGGACCAGAACAGGACATGCTGCTGATGGTAGATCGCTTTCCCGCTCATCTGGAACATGAACCCCGTCCTCCAATACGACCAGATGAACCACGGCAGTGCTACAAGGCCGCAGGCGGCGCCATAAGAGCAGGCCTGGATGAGACGCCTTTCCACCGGCGCCGAGTTCTTTTTTTTGCCTATCAGACTGTCAATAAATACCACGGCTGCGAGCAGCGCCCCGTCTATGCGCGCGAGGACCGCCGCTCCCATAAGAACGCCGAGTAAAATCCAGCGGGAGAGAGGCCCGTCTCGCACACCATCCGGCCCTGCGATCCGGAGATAGAAATATGTCGCTGCGCTCGCCAGGAGGACAAAGAGCGGCGCCTCGACTCCCGAAAGGGCGACCAGGACAGTATAGGGGCAGCAGAGCCATAACACCGCCGCTGCGAACGACGGGACCTCTCCGCATGAAAACCGCAATATTGCATAGATGAACCACGCCGTGAGCACGGAGAAGAGCGTTAGACAAGCCAGCGCCCACTGGGGCTCGGCGCCGTTGCGCAAGAGCTTGAAAAGCGGGACGAGGACGATCACCCAGAGCGGATGGAATCCGTTCGTCTCGTTCTCCCCGTCCGCCGTCGCGCCATAACCAGAGGCGACATTCCTGGCGATGGTGAGGTAGTAGAACATATCGTCCGAGGCAACCTTTGGGATCAGCGCCTCGGCGGGTTGGAAGCAGAAAAAGAGCCTCAATGCCAGGGCCGCTAGCATGAAAACAATCAGAAGTTTGTTAATTCTCATGATGTTATCCACAGGTTATACACAAAATGACAAATACCAAAACACATAGAAGCCGGAATCCAGAATACCGACTCCTAGGAGCCTGTCCGAGCAATGGGCTCTGCCGCGCCGCAAGCCGCTTGCGAGCGGATCAAGGCGCAAGGCCGAAGGCGTATCCAAGGTGATACGTCGAGATCCATTACTCGGACAGGCTCCTAAACTCTATCTTCTGGATTCTGTATTCTGGCTCAATTGCGCCCTCAAACTAAACCGCCCCCGGGAACGGCCGTCCGAGCTCACCCTCCAGCCACCCGATCTTTGCCTGTATGTCCTTCCCCTCCGGCATGATCCCGGCGGCGGCGCGGTACTCCTGGAGGGCGAGAGGGAAATACGGCATTCCCATCCTTGTATAACAGTGGCCCAGCATAAGGTGTGAATTGAGGTTATAATCCTCGTCTTTCAGGCTCCTCTTAAGCTCCTCTATCACCGCGCTGGCGGTCATCGGATCAGCGAGGTATCCGTTGATGTAATCAAACCCCTCCGCCCCCGGCCGGATGTACCGGTAGCCGTATTGCTGTACAAGAGCAGAATGCTCCGGTGTGTCTCTCACGTAGACCATTGCCCTATCATCGAAAAAGACAAGCTTCCAGTCCGGGCTTTCGTCGAGATAACGCGTCGTGTAATTCGGCTCCCTGTCTATGATTGCATAGGAGAGGCGATATTTCTTCACGTAATCGTTCCAGACGGAGGGATGCCAGTAGAACATGTACGTCTTCAGAAAATCGGTGCCGTACATCTCCACCCGCCCGTCCACAAACACCTTCTCTTCTGGATAGAGACGCCATATCAGATAACCGCCGATGCCGTACGAGTTGAACATGGGCCCCTTTAGTCCGTGGTCGACGATAAAATCGACAGCCTGGATGGGGACGAGCTTTTTGTTCACCCCGAACCCAAACTGGTAGTCGCTCTGGAATTTCCCCACGTCCTTATAGAGATACCAGATGGTAAATAGGACCACCCCTATCGCGAAGACGGAATGGAGCCATTTTTCATGTCTCCCCCACCAGGCATCGTCTGCCAAGCGGTCAACGATGCGCTGGGCTCGGGATGAGACGATCGGCACCGACGCGATGGCGAAAAAGGGGAGGCTGCGCGGGGCATCCAACGCCATGTAGCCGAAGATGCCAAAAAGGGCGAGCTCCGAAAAATCCATCTCCCGGATGAAACGGAGGATGAGAAAAATGCCGAGGAACAGGAAAAGCCCGTGCAGACCCACAAGCTCCTTCATCTCCATGTGCCGCCACTCGACGATGTGGCGGAAGATGGGATCCCTGCTGATGAGGAAATAGAAGACGGTGCGGTAGCCGTTGGGATTTATAAAGGCGAGGCCGAACGCCGCAAGGGCGACGAGCGCAAGCTCGACCACGTCCTTTCTACGCCGGGGGCGGGCGCCCGTCCCGCAGAGATAATTCATGGTCTCGCCGACGGTGAAGCAGAAGAGGAGTACCAGGCCGATCACCGAGCCCCCGCCGTAAAGGTTGGTCCAGAGGAACTGGAGGAACGGGAAAAGAAGCAGGCCCTTCACGGTCCTCCCCTCCCTCCAGCGGTAAAAGAGCGTGAGATAAAGCGCCATGAAAAAGAACGAGAACGTCTCCGGCCTCACGTAGAAACGAGAGCGGCCTGCGTAGACGGCGAGGAGCGTGAACGTCGCCGCGAGGAGTGGGCGAGCCCTGGTGGAGAGGGCCGCCGTGAACACCATCCAGAACGAGAGCGTAATCACAAGGGCATTGAGCGCGATAAGCCCCGGCGTCCCGACGCGACAATAGAGCGCATAGCCGATCACGTCCGAGAGCCAGTAGTGGGCGACCCACGGCCTCGTGGCGGTGTAGGAAAATACGTCCCGATGGGGAACCAGGCGGTGAGCGATTATGTATTTGCCAGTGGCGAGATGCCACCAGTAATCGTGCTCGGTGATGTCAAACGTGCTGAGGCAAAAGGTGGCGAGGAGGAGAACCACGGTCACCGAGGAGATCGCCGTTTTCCCGCTTCCCCCGCTCATGGCTGCCTCTCCTGTTTGCACTTAGGGTCCACCGCCCGCGCCCTATCCCAAAATTCCGTGGCCTTATCCATTTGGCTGGCATAGAGATAATAGGTCCCCATGTTCGAAAGGGCCGGAGCATAGTTGGGGTACCTATCCAACACCCGCTGAAATTCCCCCCTGGCGACCTCGCGATTGCCGGCTTTGAGCGCGATGCGGCCCAGATTGAGATGCTCCTGAACCCATTCGTACTGTGGGAGCCCTATGAGCATTTCCCGTAACCGCCCTTTGTCGGGCGCTCCATACAGCTTCAAGACGTACACGTTATAACGCGAGACGGGGCTTACATCGCGCCCCTGCGCGGCGAGGAATTCCTGCATGGCGCTTTTCTGATCCCCATTCGACGCGTATGCAATCCCCAATGCATTCCTCAACTCCCACGAGGTCCGATGCCGTTTCAACCCATCCCTCAATAGCGCGATGGCCTCGTCCCTCTTCCCCTGCCGATCGAGAACCCCCGCCAGGCGAATCCGCCCCTCGGCCGAATCATGCCGCTCAAGCATGCACGCGGCCTTGAGATAACGCACGGCCGCCTCCTCCCGTCCCATCCTGTCATAGACGACCCCCAGCCTCGTGAGTACGTGCACGTCATACGGTTTGAGATCGAGCCCCAAGAGATAGGTCCGTATCGCATCTCCATAGAGGCCGAGATGCTCCTCGGCCTCGCCGAGAAGATCGAATATTTCCGGCTCCGTAATGGAGTACTCGAGCGCCGCATGGCATCGCTGCCTCACCACCGGCCAGTTGCCGACGAAAGACGCGTAACGAGCCTCCACGTAGAGCCGCTCACCGGTGAGCGGCCACGTCAGCCGGGGGACGAGCATAGCGCATCCTGCCATCAGAAGGAGCGCGCCAAACCACCTCAGAAATCTCGGTATCGCGGAGAGGTCGATCAAGCCGGCGCGCGTCCCTACGCCCGAGCCGACGAATGCGAGAAGGAGCGCCGTGCTCGTCGTGGAGGCCGGCACGCGGAATGGGTAACTGACGATACTCTGGGCAAGCATCGCCGCCATACCGCCCATCGCCCCCACCGCGATGGCGGTCTCAATCGGCGCGTCGCTCAGCGATACGTTCTTCACCGCCTGGGAGAAGAAGCGGTAGAGGAGCCATACGAAAAAACAGAGCCCGATGATTCCGAGCTCCATCCAGACCGCGAGATATTCGTCATGCGCAAAAAGACCGTCATATACCGCCACGGTCTTCCCATCGTCGGGGAATCCATCCTTGAAGTCCGACGCGATGATCGCCGTCAGATATTTGGGAATGTACGGCTGGAAGCTGTTCACACCGAAGCCGAGGATCGGACGTTCCCGTATCATCGCGAGCGACGCCCTCCAATAGAGCATACGGTATTTCATTCCCGAGTAATCGCTAGCAACCTCATTCCTGTTCACGTACAGAAAGACGGCTGCGATCCCGAACAGCACCGCGAGGATCAAGGCCCCCCTCCCCACCATCGCATACCGCCTGCACGCCGTTCGCGCAAACGAGACGCAGAGGATGACCGAAATGAGCCAGCCGAGCAGGCCGCCCCACGATACGGTACAGAGCAGACAGACGGTTGAGAGGATCAGCACCACAACGAGGAGAATCTTCGCCGCCCGGTTGCGGGCCGCGAAGATGAAACACGAGAACGCCGTCGGGAACAGGCTGATGATAAAATCGGCGAGGAAGTTGGGATTGAGCATGGTCGCGTACGTCCGCCTGCCGAGCCCGGCGCCCCACGGGCTCTCGAGGGGAAGGCATCCGACGTAATGCACGATCCCAAACACCGAGATGATCGAGAGACCGGTGAGGGAAGCGACTATTAGCGTCAGCCGCGCGTGCTTCTCCCTGAGCGAGGGGAGCAGCGCCAAGTACAGGAGCGCGAGGAACAATATCTCGCTCAGCCGTCTGAGAACGTAGTAATGGGGAGGACCGATCCGGAGAGAGAGCATCGACCAGCCGATGAAGAGCGCGAGGGGGAGATTGATCAGGTTTCGCCTGATGGGGATGCCACCCGCAGCGAGCGAAGTCGCGAGCCACACCCCCGCCGCCACGGTTGCCACAATGCCTACGAGAACCCACTTGATGAGGCCATAGAGATCCTTCGGCCACCAGGCGAGCGGTACCAGTATGAACAGCAGGGAGACGCCGATCACAGCGCACCATGCGGATACCCTGGTGAGCATCCCCTCCGTCGTGTCATAATTCATGCGTCACCCACGCCCCGATTCGAAACTCGCGCACATCAGTCAATCACTAGCGACGGCTCATCCGCCCGGCGGCGGCGGAGCTCCCACACCAAATGGCGTAAGCAACACCAAACCGTACGTCCGCCCGCTCAGTGCGGCGTCCGCGGGGAGATACGCAACCTCTTCTCCGCGATCATCCACCATCCCCATCGCAATATAGTATTTCCCCGGCCACAGCGGCGGCGGGAAAAAATTGATCTTCTCGGCAACCACGCTCCCCGGACCCCAGGCGCTCACATCCCACGAGCCTCCCACCGTGTGCCAACACGGCTCCCCCATCCTCTGCATCCTTTCGTTCATAAACACGGCGCCAATATAGACGTCTCCCACAACCGGCCGCGTCGCTTTCCAAAAGAGCTCGAAGCTCAGCATGTCGGCCCTTATGTCCCTATCCGGCTGGATCGGACGGAACCCGAGAAGCTCTATGCCATTGGAAAATTTTCCGCTGTTGGCGATCCCCCGCTCGATCTCCGCCGGCACCGCCTTCACTGCAGACGCTCGCCTGAGCCCTGTGACCTTGTAGAGAAAGAGCTCCCGGGGGAACGAGAGGTTCTCCTCCTCCTGCGTGAGCTTAGGCTTCCATCGAACGAGATCGAGGTCGGACAGGAGAAGCTTCTCCGGAGACTTATCCTCATCCACCACATCCCCGGCGATGAAGACGGCGGTCCCGCCCTTCACCATGCGCTCCAGGTCCCCCATCATCACCCTGTTCCTTCTCGCGAAGAGATCCTTCCCTTTCGACTCCCCGGAGAGTTTGCGCGTGACCAGCTCCGGGTCATAGATAGTAATCTTGTCCGCGGGTATCGCGTGATCGACGTCGGCGAGAAAAGTCTTCAGCATTCCATAGACGAGCTTCGACACGATCACCGATCCCGGGGGCATCTGATCGAGGCTCCTCCGCGAATATACGTAGGCGCACTCCTGGCCCTTAAGGTTACAGACGCCGTAGTTCGCCCATAACTGATACGGGGGGATCGCCAGCAGCAGGGCGATGAGCAGCCACGCCGCCTCCCCCGCTTTCGATTTCAAAAAAAGGTACGCTCTCATAACGCCGTATGCGCCGAGGAAGGCAAGGATATAAAGGGAGGGCAGGAAGAAATTCGTCAGATATTCCCAGGCCCTGGGGTTGCTCGGGTCATGGATCGAAATCTCCGGCAACAGAGAGAAAATGAATAGCAAGAGCAGGAAGGGAAGCATCAGCCGTTCCCGTGCTCCCGCAGCATCGCCGGCCCGGAGCGCCTGGATAAAATTCTTGACCTCCACAAAGCACAACAGAATGCCGATGATGGAGAAGATGGAAAGCGGGGGCCCCAAATCGCGGAATGAAAAAGACAGATAGAGCGGCACGTTCGGCAGAAGGCGATTGAGAAAAAACATCTGTCCGCCCGTCCACGCCTTCCCCTCGATGTACCAGAAATACCATGCCGTCGTCCCCATTTCGTGCGGGCCGAGATAATTCATCGGATGACTGTACAAATGCGGCCACTTCGTGATGCGCAACGGATAATATAGGTAGGGGATAAAACCGGCGCAAAAGATCGCCGCGGGGACGATCCAGCGTAGATGCCCCCCCTTTCTCCCCCGGGAGGAGACCGCAACCAGGATGATGACCGGAGGCATCAGCGCGCAGACGGCGAGTATGTTGACCCCGATTCCGAGGGCGAGGCAAAGCGCCGCGATGCACAGCCAGGCGTCCGCGCCGCGCGCGTTCCATTTTACGAGAGCGTACACACACCCACCGATAAGCATGAGCAGGAGCGTGTGCACCTCGGGGATCTCGCAGTGGCTCCAGAAGACATAGGAGAAGGCGAACGTCAGGCTCACGGCGGCCGATGCGATGGCGCCGGCCCTTCCGGCCTTGAGGGGCCTCAACACCTCCATAAGGGCCAGGAAAAGGAATGCGACCGCACCCCCTCCCGCCAGCGCGGAGAGGAGATTGATGTTCCAGGAAGGGTTGCCGAACGGGAGCTCGGCGAATAATTTGCAGATGAGGAGATACAACGGGTGGCCGGGCGGGTGGTCTATCCCGAGCACACAGGCGGTGATCACGTACTCCAAGCCATCCCACGTATTGAACTGGGTCATCGCCCCCCAGTTCGGCGCGAGATTATGGACGTAGATGACGGCGCATAGTACGAAAAGAGAAATAGCAATCGCGCGCATCGCGATTAACCCCATCTATTCGTCAACCGCAGCAGAAATCCCAAACCCCAAATCCCAAATGACAAAACATAATGCGGTTTTGTCATTTGTCATTTTTACCTGGTGCCACTCCAGTCAATGGCGCAGCGGCTCCGGATGGCGCCTGTGGTGCGGGAGCTCCGCCTCCAACCAATGGGGCGGCGACTCCAGGGGGCGCCGGCATCTGGGGAGCAACCCCCTCACCCTTCTGCGCGAGGAGTGATTCCGCCACGGCGAGATGCTGGCGCGCCGCGGGGTCATCAGGTGCGATCACAAGGACTTTTTTCAACAGGCCGATCGCCTTGGTGTAGTTTCCTCTCCTCATATTGACGACGCCCAGATTACCCATGGCAACGGTGTATTTCGGATCGTAGGTAAGCGCCTTGTCGAACTGCTGTTCGGCCTTGGCGAGGTTCCCCTGGCCGTAGTAAATCTGGCCGAGCCGGTTATAGGTTTCAGCGGGTTTATCGATCATGTCCTGCGCGAGGGCAAGGTTTCGCGTCGCTCCCTCATACCGCGGGTCAACCTCAAGGGCCTTCTTGAACTCGCCGATAGCCTCCTTGGTGCGCCCCTCCTCCATGTACACCAGGCCCAGATTATTGAGCGCGTGCACGTAGTGCGGGTCGATCTTGAGGGCCTTTTTAAAGTCCTTTTCAGCCTTGGGCGTATCTCCCCGCTCGAACAGGATCCGCCCGAGATTATTGTATGCGGCGGGGAAACTGGCATCGATCGCTAACTCCTTTTCATACTCCGCGGCGGCCTTGTCCACATCCCCCTTCTGGGAATAGAGCATGCCTAGGTTGTAATGGATCTTGGCCGCATTGGGATGTGCGGCTGCGATTTTCTCATATTCCTTGACCGCTTGGTCAACCATGCCCTTCTTTAAGTATGTCACCGCAAGGAGGCTCCGTCCGCCGAGCGAGTCCGGATTCGCCTTGAGATAGTTAAAGAGCTCGCTCATGATCTGGAGTTCGACGGGGGGGATCCATGCCTTGAATCCAAGCTCCTCCGTATTCAGAACCTGGTAGCGGTAGGCGTCGATGAGGGGCTTGTTCTTCGCGACGTCCCGCAGAAAGACCATTGATTGGAAGTCCCAGTATGCCAGGCGCCAGGAAGCCGACTCGTTCAAGCCCGCGATCAGGTTGTGGAGCTTGTTCCCCGTCGAGATGAGAATGAAATTCACCCCGTACTTGTCGAGCACCTTGTTCCACCCATCCTTGGCCAGTTCGACCGTTTCGTACTCCGACCAGAACTCGGGTGGATACACGTCCGGCCCCCTCCCATCCATGAACACCTGGTACTGCGGGTAGAGGTTCCAGATAAGGTAACCGCCCCAGTCATAGATGTTGAACATCCGCCCGACCGGCCCGTTAGCTTTCACGTATTTTACCGCGCCCTCGGGATAGAGCAATCCGGCGTAGCCGAGGCCGAAATCGGGAAGCATGACCGCCCAGACGATGAGTGCCGCAAGCAACACCGCGATCGCTACGTCGAACACGCGCTGCCACTTTTTGAAAAATTCGAACGTGCCGGCAGGCAGGGAGGAGAAAAATTGCGTGAACTCCCTCACAATGATCGCCGTAGCGCACACGGGCAGGAGGGGGGCGTTTCTCGCCATGGTGACCGAGATGGCGCCGAAGACGGCGAGGATGATGGTGTCGGTCGGTTCCATGGTCGAGATAAACATCACAAGGGTAAAGACCGTGAGGATCAGGAAAGCGGCGAACGACGGAAACTGGAATATCGGGAGCGGTTGCACCTCGGTAATGGTCGAGAGGTACGCGGAGTGCTTTGTGACGAGCTCGATCGGAGAGAGGAACCTGTGCCAGGAAATCGGATTACAGATAAATGCCACGCACGACGCCGCAAGGATGATCAGGAGGAGCAGCAACTCCCTACCGCCGAGGCGCCGCCAGCCGTTCGCGGCCGCCTGCGAGCTCAATGCCCTTGCAACGATTTGGCCGATCACGTAAATCAGGAGAATCGCGAGGCCGAGGAACGCCAGCGGATGCATGTTGACCCACACCAACATGAGGAACGGGAAGGCGCAGAGCGGTTTTCTATTCCCCCGCAAGTAGCATTCGAGCATTATGAGGAGGGCTGCTATAAAGACCAGGCTGATCAGCTCAGGCCTGAACGCGAGCCTGATCCGGCATGCGAACGCAGCTAGGACGACTACCGCGATCGATATGTACCTGTTGCCGGACCTCTTCACGGAGAGGGCGTAGAGCAGCATGAACGTCGACGCAAAGAGCCCCGCCTTTGCGAGGGTCATGAGGTTCACCCCGCCGAGGCGATGAATCAGATAAACGAATATGCCAAAGAGCCACTCCTTGTTGTCCCATGGAGCGCCGGTGAATGAGAAGACGTCATTATGCGGGAAGGTGCGCGTCTGAAGAAGATATTTCCCCACCGCCAGATGCCACCAGATATCCAGTCCGAGTATGCGCGTCACCGCGAGGCAGAAAACCGCCGCCGCAAGCAAGAGAAGATGAAAATGACAAAAGTAAAACCTCACCTCTACCCGTTTATCCGCATCCATAGGAACCCCCTCCTTACCACGATGCCACAGAAATGACGGTTATCAATGACAAATACCAAATGACAAATGTCAAAACACATTGCAGTTTTGTCATTTGAATTTTATCATTTGTCATTATCCGCATCTGCGCTTTAAGTGGTTTCCCCCCCTTAATTGCTGAAACATGGCAATAATATCAAAATCGGTCGGGAAGTTTCATCTCTTTCTTTCGCAAACGATTGCATTATCTTTGGGCACATGCTACGGAGCATCCCCATCACGCATAGAACCATCCTCAAATCGAAACCGCAGAGCGCACCGAGAAGACATTCCCTGAAGGGGTGTGTCCTCTGTGTATCTCTCTGTGCCCTCTGTGGTTACACAATAGCATTCCACATTCAAAATATCCCCAGAAACCTTTTCCTCGGCTGCTCTTTCCGGTCTACTTCACGTAAATCCTGAACCTCCCTGTTCAATCGCGCAACTTCCCGGGCGTGGTTCCTGAGCTCCCTCTCACGCTCCTCGCCCGCCGTCGCGATACGAGCCGACATCGCGCCGACCTGGCGCCTCATGGCGCGCATATGGGCAACGTGATACACCGTGAGCAACATCACCGTGGCAGCCGCGACGCAGAGAAGCAGTATGATCGAAGTCCGCAGAACGAGGTTAACCTTCTCCAGCTGCTGAAGTCTAAGAAGCGCCGGTTCGGTATGGAAGGTTTCTCCCTCACTCCCTTCGCCGCGAGGAAGCGCCCCGCTATCCAGCTTCTTCTTGGCCTGATCCAGGGCCGCCCTGACCCTCGACAATGCCTCATTGTCCGAACTCAATTTCAACCCATCCACGCTCTTTTCCCTCCATGGGAGATATGACAAAGCGGGGTCACATATTCATATCTAAATAAGTGACCCCTCGTTCCTCTCCGTCTATTTTTAATTATTCATCGACTTCATGCCTACATCTTCCCGAATATGTCCTCCATCCCTATTCTCTTATCCCCGGCATTGCCGCTATCCTTGCCATAATCATCTCATGCCTCGCCTTCGCCAAGGGGTTGCGGCTCATCTATGTCGATCGTCAAGGCGTGATCATTACCCAACATAGGCGCCCCTGTTTCCTCGACAACCTGCTGTTTCCTCTTGCTCTGCCGCCGAGCCATCTTTTCCTGCGCTTTTTGCTTGCGCTTGAGTTCCTTCTGCCGCTTCATGAAACTCTCCGGACCACGCCTTCCCATCGTACTCCATCCCTTCCTTTCAATATGTCATCGACATTATTTAGGATCAGTATCAGTTGCGACACTTTCCCATAAAGTGCTACTCATACATGAAACATCTTGCTCACCCGCCGTCGGCATTCCTGGTGGACCCTGTGCAACCGACTGCTCGCCATCATTTTTCCGCACACAAGACAGGGCCGCTCGATGATGTTTTCCGTGGACGGTGGCGGCCCTTCTGAATATTCACTCTCTCTGTCAAATTCCTCCATGTAAGGGGGTCTCCTTGCCCCTGCTCCTCTGCCTAAATCAACCGGCATTGTAACTGCCCATGTGTGTTAACGATAACAAAACCTTAAGGGGCGCGCAAAGAAAAAACCCCCACCAAGAAATCCCCACTTTTTCAAAAATAGGCAAAAAGAAGCAATTGGCCAAGAATCTAATCGCAAGTGGTACAATAAATAGTTTTTGCTAAATCGTGAGAATGATATCTTGCATGGGCATTAAAATACCCCGCTCCTGAAAATTACCTTATCAGAAGCAGGGCTATAATCTATACCCCTCCAAAGTGAAGATTCTGCTATATTTAATCTTATACCCAACCCACTAAATCAAGCTCTGCCCCCCAGTCCTCATGCTGTTCAATCGCTGCCTTCTCACTAGAAACCAGTGACTGTAGCTCCCGTAGTTCTGGTGGGCGATACTGGACCCGCCTGCGGCGGGCAAGCTCGAACCCCGGTTCTCGTCCTGCCCGGGATGTGTTTTTACCTTGTGCTTTCAACCTTTAACTTTAGGCCGTAGTTCTGGTGGGCGATACTGGACTCGAACCAGTGACCTCTTGCGTGTCGAGCAAGCGCTCTAA
>CAYWRA010000001.1:55521-66648 GCA_964460305.1 uncultured bacterium | reverse complement strand
CCAGCTGAGCTAATCGCCCTGAGGAAAATCCCAAACTCCAAATCCCAAATCCCAAATCCCAACTATATGTATAACCAGTAGCTAATCACCCATGATATATTTATGTATGAGGGAACCGATAAATCTCTTGCAACCGCGCTCCCCGCTCCGCGGGATCACGTTCGACCAAGTGATTTAGTATCGCTTCGCTCCCCTAAATCACGGTCTCGCGCGACTAACCAGCTGAGCTAATCGCCCTGAGGAAAATCCCAAACTCCAAATCCCAAATCCCAACTAGTATGTATAACCAGCTAATCGCCCACGAGCAAATCCCAATACCAATGTTTAACCACAGAGGCACTGAGAGATACACGGAGGACACAGCGACTTTTACTGCAACAAAAACAGTTTCTCATTTCTGGTCCCCGAAATAAAAGAATCCGCGTTTAGCCCCGCCTACGAACCGGCGGGCAAGCCTCGAAGAGGCCACTTTGGGGCGTGTTCATCTCCCGAAGGGACCCGTTGGGACGTGGTTAAAATTAACCGCCTTCTCAGTGTTCTCTGTGTCCTCTCTCTGTGTGCTCTGTGGTTTCACCTGTCCCTGGATATTCTTATCGCAGCATGGCGGCACAAATACTATCAAAAGAACCTGGAATTCTCTACTCCCACTACCTGAACAGCGGGGTGATGAAGGCGTATACCAGAAAAAACACCACGAGGATGACCCCCAACATAATAAGCGCCGCCTTGATGCGCGCCGCACGCTGTTCGTGCTTCCTCAATCCTATTGTCTGAAAACTCCCCGTGCTCAGGTAACTCACGAAACGTTTCTTCGACTCCGGGAGGATCGTCGAACCCAACATCTTCCCCAGAGAGACTTCCTCACGCCTCCTTCTCGGAAGCGGATTGACGATGAACCTGTTGAGTTCTGTGATATCCCGGTCGATCTTCGCGAGCTGACTCCTGATCGACTTTATGTGCGAGGAGACGAAATCCTCGCGTTTTAGGGAAAAAAGCTTCATAGGCTGATTTAAATCCCAATACTGGGCGCGGATATGTTTCTTACTACAGAATCCAGCATCCGGGAGCCAGAATTCTGGATTCTAACTCAATTCACAGCATCGAGAAAATAATCATGACGATGACTACCATAAGCGCTGCGGGCAGCGCGAGCCAGAAGCCGATCCGGACAAGATCGGTCGCCGTCACATCCCTGATGCCCCACGCCGCATCGGCAGGCGACGGCGCCGCCCCGCCCACCAAAGACGTTTTGCCTTCGAGGGCCGGTATCCTGCCCCTGGCGGCACTAAGCTCATTACGCGCCTTCTGGATTACAAGGAGCGATTTGCTCAGATCCTCCCGCAGCGTGCCGGGCGTCCAGCGCTCTTCCCTGATCGCGTGGATCTGGTCGAGAATCCCGGAAAAATTCTCCCGGGTGTTTCTCACGAGCACAAGCATCCTGTTGAGATCGGCGTCCTGGCTCTCGAGTACCGCGATCGCTTTCTGGATAGCTTCCGCGCACTCCTTCTTGCCGCGATACCATTCCTCTTCCTTGTGCTTTAGGTCCTCCAGCTCGGCTTTTTCCCGCTCGAGATCGGCCTGCTGTTTACGTAACCTCGCGATCTGCTCTTTTGCCTTCTCGACCTTTAGGAGAAGATCTTCCTGCTCTTTAAGATTCATACGCACCTCGATCGGTTCCTGGAACAACCCACCTCCAAGGATCGGCGCGGCTACAGCAGCCCCTCGGGCAACCGTTGCCGCCCGCCGTCACAATATCTCTTCGATCTGGGTGAGGTCGGTGACCTGAAAATCGGGGACTATGGAAGATTCCTCGGGATCCAGCTTTGCCATTTCGATATCCTTCTCCATCTGGTCGACCAGATCACCGTCCTGATCCCGGCGCTTCACAAGCACCGTCCTCATGCCCGCCTCATTCCCCATCTGTATGTCCGTGAGCCTGTCCCCGACCATTATCGACCGTTCCGGCTTGACCCTGAGTTTTTCGAGTATGCCAAGGGCTATTTGCGGATTGGGTTTCTCGAGTTTATCCTTAAGCGAATCGTTCCAGTCGAAAAACGCATGGGGCTGCGGCAAATCACAGACCTGTTTGAAGGCTTCCAGGACCACATTCCTGGTAGTGAACGTCGCTATGGCATATTTTATCCCCAGTGAATTCAGCGTACGCATGAACGCCACCGCGTCCGGGAACAGCTTCGACCGGCCCATGCGGATGTACTTTACGCGCTCACGCTCGTCCACGATACCCTTGGCCTTTTGGAAGTGATCCCACGTGGTCTTCAGTCCGATCGTCTCCAACTTCTCGAGAAAACCCTTATTGGTAAAGTAGGAGAGCATATACTCCTCTTCCTTCCCCTTGGGAATGGAGCCGCCGCACTCCTTCACCGTTTTGACGAATACGTCACTCCAGTAAATCTTCGGATTGGGGTACACATGGGCAATGGTGTTGTCATTGTCGAAAATTACCGCTTCGGTCTTACCAAACATCGGCATGGCTCTCCCTTCGCCACATCTTTTCCAGCTTCAACGGGTGCGCCCGACTCCTCAAAAACAGTGTTACCCTACCGCAATTCACACCGCATGTCAACCGGGATTACCCGGTTATGCAAGAGGACAGTCATGGGGTTTTGCCACGCCCCAATGGGGTGCCTTGGAGAAAGAAAAGCAATTTTTCACACAGAGAAAACGCGGGGAAGAGTTGTTACGGGGAGCTGAAAATGACAAAAATTTCTTGCACCTGATTTACCTGATTATCCTGAATATCAGAGAAAATCAGAGCAATCAGATGCTGGAGCATCGAAGAACGTCATGATTTTGCCGCTCGTAGAATTGGGCGATACTGTTTTGCTCTGGCTTGACAGATCGAGGGCTAACTTTGCATATAACCTGCCCACCTACACCATTTCTCGATCTCCCCTTTGAGCTTGGCTATGAACTGTGGTAACCCACATTGCATTTCTTCCTCCAAGACGTTGACTATTCCACAATCAAGGCCAAGTTCTATTGCCGCAGAGAAAACTTTGCCTACTCTCTTCGCCCTTACCTTGTAGGTATTGGCGCCATCACGTGTACGCCAGCCGCAAGGATCGACGAAGCCAGCATCGTCGATACCATACCGTGGAGAATTTCTCCTTAAATCCGTTCCCAGTCCGATAAAGCACGTAGCCAGCGAGCCGATTGCATCTATATTGGGCCTGTTATAACGAAGGCCAGTGATGGTTTTATCGAGGTCGTCTTCAGTCTCGCCAGGGAATCCCGCAATGATGTTAATCTGTGTCCGGATGCCGGCATCGTGCGTAGCTTTCAGCACATTGCTGATCATTTGCTGATCTTGATGCTTGCCCATGAGCGCCAGCACCCGCGGAGAAAATGATTCTACACCGTAAGTAATGCATGTACAACCAGCTCGCCTCATCTTTGTCATGAGGGAGGGGGTCATTTCCATTCTACATCTGCCATTCCCGTACCACACTACTTCTTGCCCCGAATATATAATCAAGTCGCAAAGCCTTTCAAGCTCGCGCACGTTGCCATTAATGAGCAGATCGCATAAAAAAAACTGCCGAACGCCGTGCCGCTGTATGTGGTGCTCCATCTCGGCGAAGACGTGTCCCGCAGTCCTGCTCCTGAACATCGGGTATATTTTATGGTCGCCGCAAAAAATGCATTTCCCAATGCACCCCCTACTCATTATCATCGGTAACTTATCTCTCGAATAAAGCGACAAATCGAACTCTTCAAACGTAGGATGCGGAATATCATCAAGTTTCTTTATCGGCGGCCGAGGCTGAAAATCCTTATACCCTGCAGCACGGCTTGAAGCTCCCGGAATGGAGCATAAATTCCCTCCGTTTCTCGACCTCTCGACAATGTCGAGCAGGGTTTCCTCTCCCTCTCCCAGAACAAAGGCATCCACAAGCTCGGGTGGATATAAATCAGCCAGCTCCCACTTTAAAAAGCACGTGGGTACGCACCTATCCTCGCCATGCCAATTGCACTCGCCCCCCCCGAAAACAATCCACTTCTCCGGCTTGCGCTCTTTGATTCTCTTTGCCATCTCGGCACAAAGCATGCTGTTGGGGTATATGAATGAAAAACCTATCACTTTGGTCTTGCTATGGCAAATTGCATTGATGCACTCGGCTATGGGGTGTTCGAATACCTTAAGCATTGCCGAATGGACACTCGCCTCGGGACAAAGCCTTCCATTATCGCCATGCCAGTACTTCCTCAAATCCGGTGGCGCCATCTCGTAGCAATGCTTATTGAGGTCCACGACCGACGTCGTGAACCCTTTTGATCTTATATAACGACTCAAGTATGCGATGCCGAGCGGAGGGGTATCACAAGAAAAGGGGGGCATGAATACGAGTATGACGTCGGGATTTTTGCTGAAGTCGTACCTGATCATAATCTCCGGTGCGATGACTGCATAAGACATTTCCTTCAACTCATGCCTACCATCCTGCCAACCTCCCTGCTGCAGAAAACCCCCTCTCTAACAAGGCTATGAACTTCTCTCGATAGGGGTGGAAATAGTACCCGAACTTTCCGTCATACTTGATGATGCGCTCCCACTTCCTCACCCTCTCGTAGTCAACGCCTGAAATCAAACCATGCCATGGGGAAACGGCGTAATCTTCGAATTTGGTCACCTCTCGCAACATTCCCTTAGCCTTGAGTTCGTCATGGATCGCGGTGCCCGGCGTCGGCATGAGCGTGTTGTAAAACACGAGGTCCGGCCTGGTTTCCTTCACGAATCTATAATTGTTTTCGTAATCCCGATCGGTCTCCCCAGGGACCCCGACGAGGATATTGGCGAGCAGGCGCATGCCGTAGGCCTTGCAAAGGGCTGCGGCCTTATGGTTCTGCTCGACGGTCGTCCCTTTCTTGAGATAATCCAGTATCCATTGTGAGCAACTCTCAAAGCCGAACGAGACCATCCTGCAACCGCTCTGGGAAAGCGCCTGGGCCACATCCTCGGTGAAACTGTCCGCCCGGGCGTTGATCGTCCACTCCAGGTCGAAGTTCGATTTCGCGACCTTCTCGCAAAACTCGAAGAGCAGTTTCTTGTTCGCAGGGAACGTGTCGTCGTACGTGTGAATGGTCTTCACACCATGTTGCGTCACGTGCCATTGAACCTCAGCCAGCATGTTCTCCGCAGACCTGAACCTCATCTTCCTTCCGAACATTTTCTCCGCCAGTGGCTTGCAGAACGTACACTGGGCGGGACATCCCCGGCTCGCGATCATACCCTCTGCCGGAGAACGGAACCCTTTCCAGCCTGGCAAATTCCTATAGAAACCCTGATCATAAAGATCAACATCCGGGAACGGGACGGCATCGAGTTCTTCAACGTGCTTCCCCTGAATAACCTTCCCCTCCGGGGCATGGCCTTCGCCAAGTTGCTCCACGAGCTCGATAAAGCTGATATCCGCCTCCCCCGTCACGACATAATCAAAATAGCCGCTTCCCATCATGTCACCATGGCCGGATGTTGCATAGACGCCTCCCCCGACCACGATCTTGCCCATCCCTTTCGCTATCCTGGCGCACTCAAAGGCATAATCTCTATTCGGCGTAAGGATGGAAATGCCGACAACCTCGGGATTGAATTCGGCAAGTCTCTGCGCATAACCCCAGTATCCCGTGAGAAATCGCAGGTCGAGGAGATTGACCGTATGTCCCACCCGCTTTAAACCAGCGCCAAGATAGCAGAGCCCGAGCGCCTTCTGCCGGGTGTCCTGTTCGAAAAGGTCCTTCCCCGCGCTAAAAAAACCTATCTGCGATATGCCGGTGTAAACCAGTGTGATCCTCATCTCTCACCCTGCGATTTCCGTGCTCCACCTATTCCTGACCGTGAGATTCCAGAACAACCGTTCCCAACGTCCAAGACTTTTCAAGCGCTCCAGGAATCCGTTGTACTGGCCATAAGTATATTCATTCAAGCCCCAGTCATCACAAGCCCTTCCGCAGTTTATATTATTAAAGTATGCATCGCCTTTTGAGAACATTTTTGCCCTCCACCTAAATTCTCTATACCTCGGCGAATCCCATACGTCCCTGAAACTGGCGGTATGAATGTTGCCGAGAGGGTGACGGTCCGCTTTGCAACATGGACACACGTCGCCGTTGGCGAGTATCCTCGTCTCGGCCCATCCCATGTAGCAGGGGATGCCGTCAATGAAGTCCGACTGATAATGCCCCCCGGGAGCGAGGCTATTGAGCGCCCTCCTCCGGAGCAGGGTAAAATCCAGAATCTCCCGTTGCCACGGCGCTATCCGGTCTTTATAGATAGACTCGACGGAGTCGATGGACCGGACAAAAGATTCAAGCTGTTCCCTGGTAAGCAAAAGGCCCCGCAACGATTCCACCTGCACGTCAACAAGCTGAAACCATACACGGCTCGCGCCCAATTGTACGGCGAGATCTATCATCTGAGGAAATTCATGAAAATTGAGGCTGGTGATCACGTTCATTATAATAAGCTCCGGACTCGTGCGATCCCTCCGCCGGCCAACCAGCTCTCTCACAAACGCAATCACCCTCTCGAAAACCGCTGCCGTGCACCCCGGATGCACCTTCGAATAGGTTTCAGGAGTCGCGGCCCATAGGCTCACAAGCAACTGTTCGGCCCCCGATGATAATATCTCCCGCACGGTATCGGACGTGGCGGCGGTCAGGCTCGACACTAACATCTTGGATATCCCCTTGGAGCGTATGTGCTTTAAAACATCGAAGAGGTGGGGATAAAAGAGGGGGTCGCCGCCGCCGCTCAGAATGATCCGCTTCACCTGCATGGAGGACAACTCATCGACCAGCCTCAGCACCCTGTCATACTCGATCTCCCACTTTTCCCAGCCGGGGAGCCTATCCAAGTCGGATAATAAAGGCGATCTGTTCCAGCAGCAAATGCACCTAAGGCCGCATCTATTGGTGAGGTCGATGTGCGCCTGGAGAGGCCCGGCAAAGGTCTTGAACCCCGAGTAGATACCGCTAAAGATGGGATTCGTCCTCTTTAAAGTGCCGGCCGTATCAAAGGCTCGCTTGATCCTTGGGACGGAGAATCGTGAGGCGCTCATCTGTGCGTACAACTTTCTCCCCCGGAATCGAAGGGATGACAGTCTGAATCCCTATGGCGCAGCGCGGGGCTGCCGCCACGCCCCAGGCTGACACACCCGCACCAGCCATAGGACAAGATCAATGCACATCGGCGGCCTGAACACCATTGATCAAGCATATGCGTTCAAAGTACAATGTATGCTTGCAGCAAGGCGCTGGCGGCACGCCATAGGTAATGACAACATGTCAAGGATAGCAATTATCGATCTGCTTTTCAACTGGCCCCCTGACGGCGGAGCGCGGGTTGACGTCAAGGAGATTGCCTCGCGCCTTGCCGCACACCACGACGTCCGCCTCTTCGTACCCGACTACCGGGAACTCTTTCCGAGGGGCGCAATCACCGGCGATCTCCCTTTTGCCGTCACGAAGATACCCTTCTCCCGGTACTCGTTCAACCTCATCCAGGCGCCGCGCCGGTTCTCACGCGCGGTGGACGACTTCCGCCCCGACCACGTGTTCGTCGCGGACGGATGGCACCTCAAACCATATATCGTCAGCGCCCTGAGACGCCACCGGCCCATCGTGCGATTCTATGCATACGAGTGCTTCTGCCTACAATTTCAAGGCACCCTCTTCCGGAACGACGCGCCGTGCCCGAGGACCGTTTTTGACGGCATGCGGGAATGCCTCTCCTGTACCTTCCGCTACTCCCGGTACTATACGCGCCTGACCCTCTTCTCACAGGAAATGTTCGCGGCGCTCGCCGTCACGCCGTTCTACCCGCGAATCCTCTCCCGTGCGCTCGCCCAGGCCTCGCACATACTCTGCTACAACGAGCGAATCAAAACGATCGTATCTCCCCACCAGCCCAACGTAACCATCACCCCTTCCGGGATCGACACAAATCTATTTTCGCCGGGGCAAGCAGCGTCGAGCGGCGTCCCCGTCATCCTCATGACGAGCCGGGTGCACGACCGGACCAAAGGTTTCCACATCATGGAAAAGGCGGTGAAAGCCTTGCGAGAGGAAGGCCTCGAATTCAGGGTGGTGGTTCCCGTCGCGGGATCCTCTCCCCCATCAGGGACGCCCATTGAATTCATCCCCTGGAGGAAACAGGAGGACCTCCCCGCAATCTACAGGAGCGCCGATATATGCGTCGTGCCATCGGTGGGACCGGAGCCATTCGGTATAGTGACGCTCGAAGCAATGGCATGCGGGAGACCGGTGGTTGCCTCACGGATCGGCGGGTTGCCGATCATCGTGGAGGACGGCGCCAGTGGTTTTCTGGTCCCTCCGGGCGACGTAACCGCCCTCGCCGCAAAGATACGCCTGTTGCTCCAGGATAAAAAACTCAGGGTGAGAATGGGGGCTGCTGCACGGAGGCGGGCGGAAAGGTTCGAATGGGACCGCATTATGCGGGACTTCTACCTGCCGCTCTTCGATAAACCAAGCAGATGAGATCGGGTTTTGCGAACATCAGCATAATCCCTCCCGGTTCAAGAAAGCGTACAAGCGGTTCCCCAGAATGCCTATATCATATTGCTCGACCGCCTTCTTCCTCGCTCTGGACCCCATGCTTTGCCTCAAGTCAACATCGGCTGCGAGCCGGCTCATCTTTTCGGTAAACTCATCCTCGCCCTCGGCCAGGAAACCATCCTCGCCGTCCGACACAATCCGTTTCATTTCGCCCACGCGGCTCGCAACGGTTGGCAAACCCATCGACATGTACTCGAAGAATTTCGTCGGGCTCTTCCCCTCCACCCAGGGGTCGCCTTTCCGGATCAGGGGGAGAAGGCCCACGTCGATGCCGCGGAGGAATTCAGGCATGCGTTCGTATGGAATCCAGTCCGCCACCGCTATGTCCAGTCCGCGATAATCCCGTGAGATAACCTCTTTCACACGCGGCATCAGCTGGCCGCCGCCGGCGAGCTTAAGAGCGACGTTCGCCCCCATCGTCGCCGTGCGTCGGAAGCATTCCAGCATGAATGACACGTTCTCGAACATCATCTCTCCCCAGACGACGCCGCTCCAGCCGAAGACGACCTTCCGAAATTCCGCGCGTCGAGGGCCCGGTGCGAACGTCCCCGTATCAACCCCCGTCGGGACCAGGCACACCGCCTTGTTGTATTCGGTCAACCGTTCCTCCAGATAGCGCGAGGAAACGATGCAGGCCCTCGCCCTCGCCGCCGTTGCCTTGAGAATGTCCGCGTAGCGCCCATGCCCCCAAAAAAACCTGTTGAGCCACCGGCTCTTAAAGAGGCACTCGATCCCCTCGTCCCAATCGTCATAATCCAATACGAAAGGCGCCATCCCCAATCGCGAGAGGAGGCAAGGCGCCGCCGCATTGTAGTGGATCTTCTGGACGTAAAACAGGCTTGGTCTCTCTCTCAAAATGCGCCCGGCCGCCCTTACATTCATGGCGATCTTCCGGCCGTCGCTTCTGTCCCACATCTCCAGCTCGGTGAGCCCGCCGCTCAGGTGATCGCGGAAGGAGATGACGGAGGTCCGCACGCCGTGCCTCGCCAGTTCGCCGGCAAAACCGTAGCAGCGCACCCGAACGTAAGGATAGCTGTGGCCGCTTAAGCCCATGAAGAGCACGCTCATAAATCAGAGCCACTCCTCTCTGTCAAAAACCAGGAGCATAAGCGAATGCCTGGGGAGATCGATCCGTATAGGGCCCTTGTCGGATTCCATGAGGCTCGAAGTTGGAACCGTGCGTTCCTGCAGGCTCACGTTCGACGAAGCCTGGGTGGTGCGAGAATAAAACTGCGGGGATTCAATGGTTTTAACGGTCGCCTGCTTCGGGGCGAATCCCTTTATATGAATCGCGGCGCGCACTCCGCTCTCGATGTTCCGATTCACGATGTAGAGGAGGAGCTTGGAACCGTCCCTTGTTTTAGCGGCCAGGCAGTCAAGCAAAGACACCCCCTTCTGGGCGGGGATGATTCCGATGGCGGGAGAGTCAAAGCTGTCGACCGATGCCGACGATTGGACAAGCAGATGCCCCGCCAACCGATTGTACAGCGTATGGACGAACGCCTGCGGGGTCGCTATCCATCTCCCGTCCGCATAGCGGTAAATGGCCGAATATATCCGGCTGAGGAGTGAGAAACGGCATGCAACCTCGACCTCGCTCCGCCGGATAAAAAGATTCAGGAGCATCGCTTCAAACAACGCGCTCGCGCAATAGGTATTCCTCTCCCACTCGATACTCGCCTCGGGCCGCCCCTCCACCGTATGTGTTCCATGTACGACGTGAGGGATATCGGTGAACATCGCGCTGTAGTCGGTCACCGCTATCTTGATGTCGGCGGATCGGGGGAGCCCCGCGATCTCGGAGACGACTTTATTCAGGTTGTCCTCCACATAAAGCGGAGCGGCTAGCAATGCCCGTGCCGTATCTTCGAGTTCGGGGAACGCGTAGGCCGGCGTAATGTTCATGATAGGGACGGTCGCATTGTGGATCGAGAGGTAATCGATATAGTCCCCGCAGGTCCGCAGCACGGCCTCGTTCCAGTAAGCGTACCGATAGCGGGAAAACGCGCCCGTATCCTTACAGCCGATGAACATGATCTTCGAGTCGGGGGAGATCTCCTTCAACCCCCGGGCGACCTTCAGGCTCCTAGCCGCATAATCTTCCGGCTTCATTGGAAAATCGCGCCCGAGATTGTGATAGTCGTCATAGTAGAGCTCATGGCCGAGCTCCCAGTAAGGGACGTCTACACCCTTCTCGCGCATGTAC
This sequence comes from uncultured bacterium, assembly GCA_964460305.1. Classification (GTDB taxonomy): domain Bacteria; phylum Auribacterota; class Tritonobacteria; order UBA1439; family UBA1439; genus JAPLCX01. The sequence goes on along the minus strand of CAYWRA010000001.1, from coordinate 55,847 downwards.
CGCGCCCATCCAAGCGCCTCCTCCGCCGTCCCGGAACCCAGATTGAGGGTGATGAGGGGAGAGGCGGAGAGGGCTTGACAGAACTTTACGAATTCATCGGGGCCGAAGTAAGGATGGTGAGAGAGCCCGTTGTGCCCGTTGATCTGCGGTTTCCGCACCTCGCCGATCGCCTCCCGCCAGTGAAAATGGTCGGCGCTCTGCCCGCCGGGGTAGCGCATGATGGTAAACCGGTACGGGAGGAGGGTGCGGAGCAGGGATTGACTCAATTCTCCTCGCGCGCCGTCCCATATAAGCGCTCCCTCCTCGACCCAGTCCACGTTGGCGCC
>CAYWRA010000001.1:0-55511 GCA_964460305.1 uncultured bacterium | reverse complement strand
TCGGGTATCCGCCGCAGCACCTGCCCGGCATCTACGTCGATCTCGGCCGTGTATTCCTTTTGTTTCTTCTTGAGCCCAAGGTCGAAAAGATCGAACTTGTGCCTGTACCGATGCCGATATTTTCTCACCACGACCTCGGCCGAATCCACCTCCTCTATAGCGCCCCTTTCCAGCCAAACCGCCCGGCTACAGATCTCCTCGATCCTGCCGATGTCATGTGACACGAAAACGATCGTTTTCCCCTCGTCATCCGTGAATTCCCGCATCGTCTTGAAGCATTTTTGCTGGAACGCCATGTCCCCCACCGCGAGAATCTCGTCGATGAGAAGAATGTCGAAGGGTACGTTCACCGCGATGGCAAAGCCGAGGCGCATGTTCATGCCGGCCGAATACGTGCTGAGCTTGGCATCGATGAACTCGCCGATCCCGGCGTAATCCACGATCTTGTCGATGAGCTCGTCAACCTGCCTCCGCTTCATGCCGAGGATCGCCGCGTTGAGGTAGATGTTCTCTCTACCCGTGAGCTCCGGCTGGAATCCCGCACCCAGGGAGAGGAGCGCCGATATCTTCCCGTCGATCCGCACCGAGCCGATGGTGGGGTCCGCAATGCCGGCCAGGACGCTCAGGATCGTCGATTTCCCCGCCCCATTGGGGCCGATAATGCCGATGCACTCCCCCTTCTTGATCTCCAGATCGACGTCCCTCAGCGCCCAGAATTCATGGTGTCCCGTCCCTGAGAAGAGGAATGGAAAGAGGCTCCGCACCAGGGCCGGCTTTTCGAAATAGACCCTGTAATGCTTGCTCATCCCCTGAAGCCTGATTGCAGTTCCATCCATTGTCTTCATAGCCTGATCCATCCATCAACCGCCGATACGAAAAGCCCAATCCCCTTGGTAAATCCCAAATCCCAATATCAATGTACAACCACATAGGACACGGAGGAATAATCACTGAGGGCACGCCTCCAAGGGGCCCTTTCAGGGGAGCATTACCACAGCAAAACTGTAGTCAGAGCCCCTTATAATATCCCCTTTCCTCTTTCCCCTTTTTTACTCTTTGTGAGAATCTTATTCCCCAGTGACCTCTCCCAAAGGGACCACCTTGTGGAGCGCCTTCTCTATGTGTCCTCTTTAGTAAAGAGTAAAGGTTTGACCCTGAATACTCTTCAAACAAGATCTACGAACTCCCGCTCCTTCCAGATAAACAGGCCGTACCCCACGATAAAAACGATCAGGATGCTCGCCGTCGTCGTTGCGATGAGGTAGACCGGCGAAATATACCAGCTGAACGGATCGCCGATCTGGAATACTCCGCGGTAGAGGGTAATCAGACCGGCCATCGGATTCAGCATGTAGATCAGGAATACCTTACTGCTGTACTGCTTCACCATCGAGATCTGATAGAAGACGGGCGAGAAATAGAACCATACGAGCAGGCCGATCTCTACGAGATAACGCACGTCCCGGAAAAAAACCTGCGCGCAGGAGGTCAGAAGCCCCACGCCCGCCGCGAGCAATATGGTGAGGCAGAGCAGGAGCGGCAGGTAGAGATAAGCGATCGTAATCATCTCCGTCTCCCCCGCCCATATGCGTTTTACCACTACGCCGGCGACCATAAGCAGCAACGCGATCATAAAATTGAAGCAATTGGAAGCGACGATCGAAAATGGGATGATCTCTTTCGGGAAATAGACCTTCCGTATGATGTCGCGGCTGTCCACGATCGACGTGGTCGCCCCCGTAATGCTCATCTGCATGAAGGTCCAGGGGAAGAGCGCGCAGATGAGAAAGAGCGGCCCCACTCCCCGGTTGAACAAAAAACCGAAGACGAACCAGAATACAACCATCAACGCGAGCGGGATGAACAGCGACCAGAGGAACCCCAGCATCGCATGTTTGTATTGCACCTTGAGATTTTTAACCGCAAGGTTTGAAATCAGCTCTCCGTAGCACGAGAATACGTATCTCAGTCGTTTGAACATCGGCACCTCGTATTATGAATGACAAATGCCAAAGTACAAATGACAAATGGATTACAAGTGACCACAAGGCAAAGACTTATTATGTTTTGTCATTTGACATTTGTCATGTACTCTCAGCGGTTCCTTATTCTTCCTCAACGAACGATCCAGGCCAACAGCCTGTCTAGCCACAACCGGCCCTCCGCTGGCGCGAGCGCCGGTGGCACGTTCGTCAAGTCGGCGATGTGCCGTTCCCGTATAGCCACGCTCTCTTCATCCCTCGCCGACCGGATCAATCCCATCTGCGCCAGCACGTATGCAAGAAAGGCGGAAAAGCGCAGGCTCTCGCTCTCCGCAAGCTTAAGTTTTTGCGCGAGGGCGAGCGCGATCTGCCTGACGGACCGGCGCCCACGGCACATGCCGTAAAAAGCGCCGGCAAAACGCCTGAAGCGGCGGAGCTCTTCACGCTGCCCGCTCTCGGGGCGCGCGCAGTTGAAATCCTCCCATAGCGCCACCTGGATCAGGTAATTGAGCAGCGCATAGCACACATCGTCCAATCGCCGTTTCAATTTCAACGGTACGTCGTCCAGGAGGCTGTAGGGTATGAAATTTATCTGGTGGTGGTAGTAATCACCCCAACCCTTCGCCAAAATAACGCCCTTGCTCGATGCGTCGCGGAAAAGAACGGTCCCGGGATGCGGCGTGCAGAACTGGCCGATGTAGAGCGGCAATTTCGTCTGATGAAAATGTTCCGCGACCGGAAGCCCATCGAGAATTTTATCAATAAACCTCGCCTGCAGCCAGTAACCATATATCGTCTCACCGGGATTGAACGCCATATAGGTAAACATCGGATACATGCCATGTCGCTTGTGCAGCTCGGCCACTTTTGTAATCTGATCGAGATCCTCGCTCTTGCCGATCTCCTCGAACGTGCGCGGGTTGGCGCTTTCGATCCCGATCTCAAGGCCGATGCAGCCCGAGCGCTTCAGCAACGGCATCAGGTCCGCGTGCTCGATGACGTGCGACGGCCTCGTGAGGCCGGTCCACCGTATCGAGAGATTGTTACTGAGTATTCCCTCGCACAACCCCTCGATGTAGTCCCGCGCGAGCATCAGGTTATCATCCCAGAAGTGAAACTGGGGGATCCGATACCGCCTGACGATCTCTCCCATCTCGGCGACGACGTTCGCCGGCGACCGCCAGCGCAGTTTCCTCTGCCACATAAACGGCGAACCGCAATAAATGCAATTATACGGACAGCCGCGCGAGCCTATGACCGGAACGCGGGGCCCACCCACGATATGGAGTGGCGTATTGTACAGCCCCATGTCCAGCTTGTCCCATGCCGGGAACGGCAGGGAATCGAGATCCTCGATGAATCCCCGCGGGGGATTTACAACGGCGCGCTCCCCGTCCTTCCGGGCGCACCCCCTCACTCCGGCCGCGTCACCCCCACTCCCCAGCGCCGAGACGAGCTCCGTGAACGCCGCCTCTCCCTCGCGCACGATGCAATAGTCCGCAAAACGCAGTGATTCCTCGGGGTAGATGCTGGCATGTATTCCGCCATGGACCACTACGGCGCCGGGCCATCTCTTCTTGATCTGCGACGAAAGCTCGTGCGCAAACGGCGCCTGCAGCGTCCAGACCGTAACGCCCACAATCATGAGCGACTCCGGGTCATGGGATGCGCCGATGCGATCGAGGATCGCGCTGAGAGGCAGGTTTGCCGCCTGGGCATCGATGATGGCGATCTCAACCTCGGGAAGATGACGCCGCAGATAGGCCGCAAGGTATGCCAACCCCAATGGCATCACCTTCTTATGTCTCTCATTGGCGGGGAAAGGAGGTTGTATTAAAACGACTTTTGTTCGCATCTGCTTACACCAGAGGACAGGATTAAGGATTAAGAAAAAAACTGTCTCTCGCTTAATCCTTACCACTTAATCCTTATTACTCCAGTACCTACCCAGCCCCTACCACCAGCCTCCCCGCTGCTGGTAGGTTTTTATGAACCGCTCGATGCTGCGGTCGAAGGTCTTCTCCACGTCAGCCGGGAACACGCACGCGGGGAACTCTCCGGCCTTCAGGTGGCTTCGCAAACATTCGCAGCATTTTCCCTTCTTGCCGCACGGCTCATAGGTACAGTTGCACAATGCCATCGTGCGTTCATACGTGCACTCCGCCATCGGGAGTTCCTTTCAGCGGCGGGCGCGATGAGGGCGGGGCCGCCCGCTAGTCAAGGGTAAACCGCCTAATATGCTGCCATTGCTGATCTGGAATACGCGTGAAACAGGCGACGATGTCGGGATCGAACTGGCTGCCCGCGCAGCGCCTGACCTCTTCGAACGCCTCTTCGAGTGAAACCGCCTTGCGATAGGGGCGGTGGGTGGTCATGGTGTCGAACGTGTCCACGATGGAGAATACCCTTGCGCCCAATGGGATGTCGCTCCCTTTAAGTCCTCTCGGATACCCATTGCCGTCAAACCGCTCGTGGTGGTTGAGCACAATGCTCAAGGATGGCTCCAGAAAATCTATGCCTTTCAGAATATCATAACCGATCTCGGGGTGCTGACGCATGAGGCCCCATTCTTCCGGCGTGAGCTTTCCCGGTTTTAACAAAATCTTATCGGGGATGCCGATCTTCCCGATATCGTGCAGCATCGCGCCCTTCGAGATTGCGTCCAGGGCCTTCCCGGAGCTACCCATCTCCTTCGCCAGAAGGATGGCGTACATGCTTACCCGCTGGGAGTGATTGCCCGTCTGATGTTCCCTCGCATCGAGTGATGCCACCAGCGCCTGCAGGGTCATGTCGTAGGAATGTTTGAGTTGCTGGAGCGTCTTCCTCAGATCGTTGGTCCGCTCCTCGACGAGGATCTCGAGATTGCGCTGGTACTCCTTGTTCTCGATGATCAAGCGGCGCTTTTCCAGGGCCTTGGACACCGAAAAGGCGAGTTCCTTGAGGTTGATCGGCTTGACGATGTAATCGTCGGCCCCCTGGGTAAGGCAGTTTACCGCGCTCTGCGTATCGTCAACCGCGGTGAGCATGATGACCGAGGTGTCCGGCCAGCGGCTCTTGATCTGCTGTAGGAGCCAGAACCCGCTATGGCCCGGCATGTTGATGTCGCTGATAACCACCGCCGGGGGGTGCGCCTCGATCAGAGAAAGCGCTTCATTCGAACTCGAGGCCGAGGCACACGTGAACCCGTTGAAACCCAGGCCGCGTGCTACAATATCCCGCACGCTGGGTTCATCGTCAACCACCAGCACTTCGTTTTGGCCCCTCATTATCATACGCGCGTGTTACGATCGGTTTATTGGTGAAGTGGGTATATTATATATCATCAACCCATACTCCGCAATGCGCAGGCGGCGACCTTATTCGGAATCAAATATTTATGCTCGGCATTTGAGAAGCAAAAAATCGATTGTCTCGTTAAATTTGGCCCGCTGGCACCGCGACCGGTTGCTACCGCGGAGGAGAAACGTCACGTTAAAGATCCGCACCTTTGAGATAATCGCGCACCCGCTGGGCGACGGAGCGGTCGCCGAGCACGCGAGTAAGCTCCTCCAGGGTAGCGGCGGCGATGCCCCCCATGTCGCCGAACCTGCCTAGGAGCATGGCGCTCCTCTTTCCGCCGATCCCTACGATCCCCTCAAGCTCGGAAACCAGGAGCCGCCGCCTTTTCAGACCGCGATGGCCGCGTATCGCGAAGCGGTGCGCCTCGTCCCTGATCCTCTGAAGGAAGAAAGTGACCTTCGAGCCCGGGCTGAGGGCGATGGCGTTCTTTCTCCCCTCAAGGAAGATGCGGTCCGGTGTTTCCCGACCGCGGCGGCGTTCCTTGGCGATGGCGATCACGGCGACCCCCGTTACCCCGAGATCGGCGAGCGCCTTCACCGCCGCATGGAGCTGTCCCCTGCCGCCGTCCACCATAATAAGATGTGGGAGCGCATCCGATTGCAACGCACGCCGGATCCTGCGCGTGAGGACCTCGTAGATCATCCGGCAATCATCGGCCCCGCCCTCCAACCTTACATGGAACCTTCTGTAGCCCTCCTTGTAAGGGATCCCCTCCCTGAACGCCACGACGGCCCCAACCGCCGAATCCCCCGCCATGTTCGAAATGTCCACGCACTCGATCCTGACGGGCGGCGCCGGCAGACGAAAGGCGCGCGCCATTTCATCGAGTATCCGCTTACGATCGAGTTCTCCCTCGCCGCGCGAGACGAACGACGCTTCCGCATTCGTGGATGCGAGGGTGACGAGGCCCCTCTGGACTCCTCGCCCGGGGGCGAGGATCCGTACTCTCCCTCCCCCCTTCTCTCCCTCAAGCAGCGACTCGATCGCATGACGATCCTCCGGAAGGGCCGGGGTGAGGATCAACGGAGGTATCCATGCGCCCCCAAGATAATGATCGAGGAGGATTTCCCTGACGACGGCGGCCTCGTCTTTGGAAATACCCTCGATGGCGATCGCCCTTTTCCCGATTAGCTTCCCCCCTCGCACGCAGAGGATCACCGCCTCCCCCCGCTCCCCCTGCCGGTAGATCCCGATCGCATCCCGATCGGTTTCATCGGGAGAGACGCTCTTCTGCTGCTCGACGGTTTTCCCGATAGCCCGAATGGTGTTCCTTATCTCCCCGGCCCGCTCATAGTGCATCTCACCAGCCTCTCTCAGCATCCCTTTCTCAAGCAATGAGACGAGACTCGCGACCTTGCCCGAGAGGAACAGCCCGGTGCGATCCACGAGATCCCGGTAACCGGCCCGGTCGATCATGCCGCAGCAGGGGCCGGAGCACCGCTTGATCTGATATTTGATGCAGGGACGCCTCCTGCGCAAGAGCTCCGCGTTGCTACAGCTCCTGAGCGGGAATATTCTCCGGAGAAACCGCACCGTGGTGCGCGCCGCATCCGCAGACGAATAGGGCCCGAAATACCTGGCGCCGTCCTTCTGGAGTTTCCTGGCGATCGTCAGGGCTGGGTATTCCTCGTTTATGGATAGGCGAATGTGCGCGTAGCTGCTATCGTCCTTGAGCTTCACGTTGTAGCGCGGCTTGTGTTCCTTGATAAGGCTGTTTTCGAGTAGAAGCGCCTCCTTTTCCGTGTCGGTAACGATATAATCCACCTCGCTCACACCTGAAATCGCGGCGCGGACGAGGAGCTGCGAACCCTTACGGCCGTGTACGTGCGAGGAAACGCGGCGGCGCAGGTCGATCGCCTTACCCACATAAAGCACGTCCCCCGAGGCGCCCTTCATGAGATAAACGCCGGGCTTATGGGGAAGGCGGCGGAGTGTGTCCGTTGTCAAGGCCATAATATAAAATCCCAAATCCCTTGCGAAATCCCAAATCCCAAATCCCAAACCCCGATATTAACGGTAAGCTACAGATATTTTTAGCGCCTGATTTACCCGATTAACCTGACTATCAGAGCATATCAGAGAAATCAGGTGCAAAAATATTCGCTATCTCCGTGGTGAAAAATCTGCGTTTATCCGCGTGAATCCGCGGCAAAATTCACTATCTCAGATCCAGATCCAACTGCTCCAGCTCGAACATCCGGTCCCTCAGCTCGGCGGCGGCCTCGTAGTCATACCGGGTAGCGGCGTCCAGCATCTGCTTCTTCAACCTCTCTAACCTCTTCCGTATCTCAGCGAGATCGCGCACCTCGATCGCCTTCGAGCGCACGGTCACATAATCGGCCTCGCAGATCTCACCAATGACGTCGCCCAGCGCTTTTTGCACCGTCCGGGGAGTAATGCCGTGCGTCGTGTTGTATGCAATCTGAGCTTCACGCCGCCTCGTCGATTCACGCACAGCCGCCTCTATCGAGCGGGTGCGGGTCTCGGCGTAGAGGACCGCACGGCCGTTGACGTTCCGCGCCGCTCTGCCGCACGTCTGGATCAGCGAGGTCTCCGACCGCAAAAACCCCTCCTTGTCGGCATCAAGGACGGCGACGAGCGATACCTCGGGAAGGTCGAGCCCCTCGCGGAGAAGGTTGATGCCAACAAGCACGTCGTATTCGCCCCGCCTTAAGCCCCGGAGAATCTGAACCCGATCGAGCGTCCCTATGTCGGAATGCAGGTAACGCACCCTGATCCCGATCTCACCGAGGTAGTCCGCAAGGTCCTCCGCGGTCCGCTTGGTCAACGTCGTGACCAGCGCCCTCTCTCCTTTCCCGACCGTCTTTCGAATCTCCCCGATCAGGTCATCAACCTGATGCACGGCCGGCCTGATGATAATCTCCGGATCGATGAGACCCGTGGGCCTCACCATCTGCTCCACAACCCGGCCGCTGCTTTTCTCGCGCTCATAACCACCCGGGGTCGCCGACACGTAGATCACCTGCTTGGCAACGGTCTCGAACTCGGCGAACGAGAGCGGGCGATTATCCAGCGCCGAGGGCAACCTGAACCCATATTCCACAAGCGTCCCTTTGCGCGAACGGTCCCCCTGGTACATGCCGTTGAGTTGTGGCACCGTCACGTGGCTTTCGTCTATGAAGATCAGGTAGTTCTCCGGGAAATAACTCAGCAGCGTCGCCGGCGGCTGCCCCGGCTGACGCCCGTCGAGGTGCCGCGAGTAGTTCTCGATTCCGGAGCAGAAGCCGAATTCCCCCAGGAGTTCCAGATCGTACTCGACGCGCTGCCGGACCCGCTGCGCCTCGATCAGCTTCCCAGCCTGGGACAACTCCCGGTGACGCGCTTCGAGCTCGTCGCGGATGGTCACAAGCGCCCTCTTCAACCGGTCCTCGGGCGTCACGTAGTGGCTCGTGGGATAGACGGCGATCTCGCCGTATGGTTTCACCACCACGCCCCGGAGAGGGTCGATCTCCGATGCCGCTTCGACAAGGTCGTCCGAAAATTCCACCCGTATGGCATGCTCCTCCTCATGCGCCGGGAATATCTCAACCACGTCGCCTCTCACCCTGAAGGTGCCGCGGTGGAAATCATAGTCGCCGCGCGCATACTGGATCTTCACGAGGGCGCGCAGCAGATCGTCGCGGTCGAGCCTCATCCCGCGCACGATCTTCACGTTCATCCCACGATAGTCCTCCGGCACCCCCAGGCCGTATATCGCCGAGACGCTCGCCACGATAATCACGTCCCCCCGTTCGGAGAGCATCGTCGTGGCCTCATGCCTCAGCTTGTCGATCCGGTCGTTGATCGAGGCATCCTTCTCGATGTAGGTATCGGTCTGCGGGATATAGGCCTCAGGCTGGTAATAATCATAGTAGCTCACGAAGAAGCCGACGGCGTTCTCCGGGAAGAAGAGCTTGAATTCCGAGAAGAGCTGGGCGGCAAGGGTCTTGTTCGGCGCAAGCACGAGGGTGGGGAATCCGATGCGTGAGATGACGTTCGCCATGGTAAACGTCTTGCCCGATCCGGTCACGCCGAGGAGCGTCTGATGGCGCAGGCCATTTCTCACGCCCTCGGTCAGCGAGGCGATCGCCTGCGGCTGATCTCCGCACGGTTCGAGCTTTGAAACCAGCTTGAATTGGGCCATCCCGACATTCCCGATCATTGTAAACCACAGAGATCACAGAGAAGACACTGAGATCACTGAGGGGAACCATAAATTATCTTCAACCACGAATGAACACGCCCCGACGGGATCCCTTCGGGACGGGACGGGACGGGGGGGAACGCAATTGAGTTGGAATCCAGAATACAGAATCATAAATTCTGGCTCCTGTATCCCAGCTTCTATCATATCCGCGCAATCCGCGATATCCGCGGTTCCTTTTCTTCGCTCACGAATAAGCCGGCGGTCCCCCCACTCTCTCTTCCCCTCTTTCACTCTTTGTAAGACAACTGCCCAGTTCCCTCCGTGCCCTCTGTGTATCTCTATGTGCGCTCTGTGGTTTTTCATTATTACAACGTCATTTTTTTATCTGGCCGAGCAGCTCCGTAGCGCGCGCGTTCCCCGGACTGGCCTTAAGGCAGCGTTCGATCAACGGACGCGCCTTCTCATATTGGAACTCACCCATATAGAGCCCCGCGAGGCCGAGCAACACTTCCGGATCGTCCTTCCGGCGATCGAGCGCGAGACGGAACCGCGCCTCGGCCTTTCCTGTTTCCCCCTCCATCACGCAGATATTCGCCGAATTGACGTACGCCGCGGGATCGGCGGGGGCGATCTTCATGGCGTAGTCGAATTCAGCCATCGCCTCCTTGACCCTGCCCAGCCGCGCGAGATATTTCCCGTAAGTATTACGGCATGCAACGTCCCGCGGTTGCAACTGCACCGCAAGCTTATATTCGTGCTCGGCGCTCGCAACATCGCCCAACGCCTCCAAGCCGCGCCCCAGTTGCATGCGCGCAGCGGCCGAGTCCTCTTGGGCTTCGACCAGCCCCCTGCAAATAATCACCGCATCCCGGTAACTCCCTTTGTCAAAAAGCGCCTCGGCGCGCGCGAGTGAGCGGGCAAACTCTTCCCCGTTCATGGTCAGGGGAGTCCTTTCCTTTTGCTCCACCACGCGCTTTGGACCGACGCAGTATGCGACACACGCATCGGAACCGAAATAAATCCTCCCCTCCGAGAGAGCGGGCGACGACGCAATCTTCCCTTCAACCTTCAACTTCCAGACCAACCCGCCCCTCTTCATATCAATGCAATAAAGGCATCCATCCAGCCCCCCCACCACGAGCCGCCCCCGCGAGATACAGGCCGAGCTCACCACCGGAGACCCCGTCTTGAACGTCCAGAGCCGCATGCCGCTCTCCACAGCCCAGCAATAAATACTACCGTTCATGGAACCAACAACCAGGCGATCGCCTTCAACCGCTGCGGCGGCCCGGATCTCTTTGCCGGTCTTCGCGTGCCAAAGTTTTTTCCCCGTGCGGGCGTCGAGGCAGTGCATCGCACCGCTTCTGACGCCTACGAATATTTTCCCTCCCGCCGTCACCGGAGGCGCGCTCACGGGTGATTTCAAATCGATCTTCCATAGCCTGCTGCCGGTTTCAGCATCGACGCAGTAAACGTTACTGTCCTCACTGCCGAAGACAATCTTCCCATCAACCACGACGGCAGATGATGGGATTACGCCGCGAACGGGCATGTCCCATATCTCCTTCCCATCCCCGATATCGAGGCATGAGAACCGTCTGTCCATCCCGCCTAGATACACTCGATCATCCGACACGAGAGGCGTCGCAAGCACGCGATCGGGGAACCGTTTCTTCCATATCTCTTTTCCGCCGGCTTCATCGAGGCAGTAGAGCAGCCCTTTCTCCTCGGCCTGGCCCTTTCCATTTACCTGTTTCATCTCAAAGTAGTTCGAGGCGAACACGATCTTCCCATCCGCAATCGCCGGCGTGCCGAGGCCCTTGTGCCGCGCTTGGAATTTCCAGGCCACCTCCCCCGTCTCCGGGTCCACGCAATAAAGGCAACCGTCACCCGCCGCGAAATAAGCCTTGTCCCCAGATATCACCGGAGAACCGTTCACCGGCCCATGCGCGCGGAACCGCCATACGATCTCCGCGCTGTCCGGCATGGTAGGCGCTTCAGGCGCGCTCCAGGCCATTGACGCGCAGAATAACGTCACCACCATGATGCCGATCTTCATACGAATCGATCTCTCACACATACCGGAGTATTCCCATATTGCACAAAATCATTTTAAATAAAACCACAGAGTTCACTGAGAAAATACTGAGTTCATTGAGAAATACAAGAGTTAAACCTTGGATTAATTTCGACCACACCCCCAAGGGGCCACTTCGGGGGAGAACTCCACAGAGAAATAAGAACCTCACAAAGAGTAAAAGAGAGGAAGAGAAGATCGTAAAGTAACGGATCTCTTACAGCATAAACTCTTGTCCTCTTTTACTCTTTGTGAAAAAGCGTCTCTCCGTGTCCTCCGTGCCTCTGTGGTTAAAAATTCCTCACCAACCGCGCCGCATAGCCGCCGTCGCATCCGCTCGTATGCGGATACAATGTGATCCTGTCCTCGATACCGAAACCCGGGAATTTTTCCAGGAAGCGCTCGACCACCTTCTCGTTCTCCTCGGGTTCGATGCTACAGGTGCTGTAGACGAGGACACCCTCCGGGCGCACGGCCGCAGCAGCAGCAGAGAGGAGTCCCATCTGGATCTCCGCGAGCCTGGTGATGTCTCCCTCTCGTAGCCGCCAGCGCGCCTCCGGCCTTTTCCCGAGCACCCCGGTGTTCGAACATGGCGCATCGACCAGCGCACGGTCCACAAGATCGCTGCCGAGGAGGTTCTTGATCTTCAGCGCATCGCCGACAACAACCTTAACGCATCTCAATCCCAGGCGGTTTGCGTTTTCGGATATCCTGTCGGCTTTTTTCTTCCTCAGCTCCACGCAGATGATTTCACCCACATCCCCCATCGCCTCGGCAATCGCGGTGGCTTTACCCCCCGGCCCCGCGCAGAGATCGGCGATCCTTTCGCGTGGCTGAGCCCCAAACAGATCGGCTATGCGCATCCCGGAAACGTCCTGCACCTGGAATAAACCCTTGCGGAATGAGTCGAGAACGCTTACGGGGCGCGGTAATTCCTCTATAATTAGCGCGAGTGGATGGCCGCTATTGACTACCGCGCGGACCCCTTCGCGCGCGAGCGCTGCGATAAGGGCATCGCGGTCGATCCTCAATCTATTGACTCTCACAGTGAGGGTGGGTACCGCATTATTTGCGGAGCAAAGCGCCTCCACCTCATCCCTCTCCCACCGCTTGAGCCAGCGCTCTACCAACCAGAGGGGATGGGAGTGCACGACTGCCAGCGCGCGCGCCGGGGATTCTTCCCTAGAGGCCGGAAAGGGTTCTCCCCGCCGGCGCTGAACGCTCCTTAGCACCGCATTGACAAACTTTTCCGAACCCTTCGGGCCGAAACGCCTCGCCAGTTTTACCGCTTCGTCCACCGCGGCGTAGGGAGGCACGCGGTCGAGGTAGATAAGCTGATACACTCCAAGCCGGAGGATGTCGTCGATGCCTGGCGTTATCTCCCTTAAGTTCCTGCCAGCGCACCTCTCGATGAACTCGTCAAGCGTCCCCCTCCGCCGAAGGCAGCCGTATGCGAGCTCCGTCGCCAGCCGTCGCTCTTCGATCGGCAGCGCCGATGACTTGAATTCGCGATCGAGCAGTTCGGAGATAAAGGCATCGGACTTCAGCGCCTTTTGCAATACAGTTAGGGCAATTTCTCGACCAGTCATGGAACCATTGGACATGACAAAACACATGGAATTCAGAAGCCAGAATACTGACTCCTGGACTTTATCTTCTGAATTCTGAATTCTGCATTCCGGGTTCTAACTCAATTTACAGCTACCCCAGTTTCATTCCCGCAAGGTCACGGTGGCCCGCGGTGAACTGAGCGGCGGTCATGCGGTTCTTCCCCTCCGGCTGCACCGCTTTGAGAATAAGGCATCCCTTCCCGGCGCCGACATGGATACCCCGCGTATCGCAGTGGGCAACCACTCCGGGGGAGCCCGCCTCCTCCATGTCCGGATCGGCTTCGAGCACTTTCAAAAGCATACGCTTGCCGTGGGACGTAAAATAGGTGTATGCGCCCGGCCACGGATAGAAGGCCCTCACGCGCAGGGCAAGCTCCGTCGCAAGTGAACTCCAATCGATGAGGCCTTCTGACTTACTCACCTTGGGTGCGAGTGTAGCCGCTCCGCCATCTTGCGACCTCCTCGCCGCGATCCCGCGCTCGATGTCACACACCGCTTTCAGCAGCAGCCTGCCCCCCGCTTCCGCTAGTTGAATACCGAGGCTCTCACAGGTGGCCGTCGGCGGAATCGGCACTTTTTCCTGCGCAATTATGTCGCCTGCATCCAGCCCCTCTCCGATATACATAATCGTTACGCCCGTCTCATGCTCATCGTCGAGGATTGCGCGCGGAATGGGGGCCGCGCCGCGGTATTTCGGCAGCAGCGACGGATGCAGGTTGATCGTTCCGCGGCGTGGAAGCTCCCAGAGCGACCGGGGCAGATAATTTCCATATGCCACTACCACGATTAGATCGGGGCTGATATCCGCAATTTGTTTCATGAAGCCCGAATCCATGAGGCTCGCTGGCTGCAATACCTTAAGGCCGAGCTCAATGGCGCGCTGCTTCACCGCTGGAGGAGTGGGGACCAACCTTCTGCCCTTCGGCTTATCCTGCTGTGTGACAACCGCGAGGATATCGTGTTCGCTCTGCGCAAACGCATTGAGGCTTGGCAATGCGAACTCCGGCGTCCCCATGAAGATGAGTTTCACCAGAAACCTACCCTTCGGATAAATCCCAAACCCCAATAATAACGCCCTATACCACACATAACTCAGATGATTCGTATTTCGTCGTTCGTACTTCGAATAGCGATGTACGAGGTACGATGTACGAAATACGCCCTACGCCGCCACGCCCCCTCTATTTTGGGTTTTGGAGTTTGGGATTTGGGATTTGTCATTTGTCCTTTGGAATTTGGGATTTGGGATTTGGAGTTTGGGATTTGGGATTTCTATCACATCCCCCACCCCCACCCCATTCCTCTCAAACCAGCCCTGATTCATCTCGAGTGCATATTGGACCGGCTGTGACGAAGGATGGAGCGTGATACAGTCATACGGCTGCATCCGTTCTATCTGGACTATCTTTCCGTCCCCCTCCATAAACGCGATGCTCAACGGGATGCGCGTATTCTTCATCCAAAAACTCAAGCTCCTGGGCGAGTCGTAGATAAAGAGCATCCCCTCGTTTTCGCCGAGCGATCTCCGATACATCAAACCGCGGGCCTGCTCCTCGGGCCCCCTCGCGCATTCGGCAAGGATGGTCTTGCCCTTGACGAGGAGCCTTGCTTTTTCGAGCCTTAAAGGCGGCGGCTCGTTACTGCATGAGGCAATGGCAAGGATGAGCGCGCACGAGAGGAAGACTCCGCGTGATCTACGCAGCACTTTCGTCTCCTCCCGATGTCAACACGGCTCCGATGAGAAAGGCCAAATGGATGAACACGTAGAGCGCGAGGACGTATAGCACCCGAAGTCCGAGACCAAGGAACAGCACAAAGAACAAAACGCACACGGCGAGCGAGAGCGCGTAAAGACTCATCCGGAGGATCGCCATAAACGAGCGCCGCGATCCGCGAAGCAACGCCACGACCTTCCCGATAAGCGCGGCGACGGCCGACTGCACGAACAAAAGAACCACCAGCGCCCCGTATATTCCCCCCACATAGATCGCAATCCTCCAGTAGCCGACGATTAGGCCGTTGAAATAGTTCTTATCTATCGAGAGGTTTTTCACCTCCGCGAGGTCGCGCTTGATCGACATGTCTCCCAGCTTGAATGTGACGGCCCTCCGCGCGATAAGCACTCCCCCGTTGTAGCGCGGATCGACACCCTCAGTTTTTCCAGTGGTATCGATGACCACCGCAAAATTTGCCTTATCCCCCATCTTCCGCTCGATCAGATACGGCTGCGTCACCTCGGCGTGCGCCTCCCCGTCCTTGATTGTCACCGGCGGGAGATTGTCGCGGCACCAGAGCCAGAGATTGTTCATGAAAACCAACTGCACCGCCACCAGGACCGCCAGGATCGTACCGAATATCACCGCTACCATAAGGAAGTGGCGGCAGACCACGCCGAACGGCAGCGCCGCGACCTCCTGATAAAACCTCAGGTCCGAGGCGCTCCGCCATAGATCAGATAGGAAATGACTGAACTGTCTCATAGTAGGATAAAAGAGCTATCGAGCAATCGAGCTATCGAGAAAATAATCTCTCATTTCTTTGGGATTTCAATACGCCGTCACGCCCCACACATCCCGAAACGGCGAACCGGAGAATGGGCGCATCGGCAACTCTAAAGTTTCAAAATAGCCCCTTCACTGTTTCTCCCATTCGCCGACTCGATCTTTCGTCCCTTCTCCCCCGCTCGTTTGTCATTTGACATTTGGTATTTGTCATTCTCAATATTGGGATTTGGGATTTGGGATTTAATCCCTGTATCCCTTCGGTCTCTTCCGCATCCACCGCCATGCGCTCTCGATGATCTCATCGAGATTAACCCGGCGCGGCGCCCATTCCAGCTCGCGTTTTATCTTTTCAGGGCTTGCGATCAGCACCGCCGGATCGCCCGGCCTGGGGGGGGTCATATCCTCCCTTATCGTCTTCCCCGTGACCTTCCGCGCAGTCTCGATAACCTCACGGACCGAATAGCCCTTCCCATCTCCGAGGTTATAAACATGCGCCCCACTGCACGTGAGCGCGGCGACATGCGCCTCGGCCAGATCGCTCACATGGATGTAGTCCCGCACGCATGTGCCGTCGTGGGTCGCGTAATCGTTCCCGAACACCTTCACGCTCTCCGACTGCCCCAGTGCAACCTTGAGGACGGAGGGTATGAGGTGGGTCTCCGGCACATGGTCCTCGCCGTATTCTTCGCTCGCGCCAGCCGCATTGAAGTATCTGAGGGAGACACAGTCCATGCCATAGGCGTGATGGTAACGGTTCAGAATGTTTTCGAAATAAAGCTTCGATTCGCCGTAAGGGTTGATCGGTTTAACCGGCTGATCCTCTCCTATGGGGACCCCCTTCGGCGTGCCATAGACCGCCGCCGAGGAGGAAAATACGATACGTCCGATCCCGGCCCTCCGCATCGCATGGAGGAGGTTGAGGCCGTTGCCGACGTTGTTGACGAAATACCGTTCCGGATGCTCCACCGACTCCCCGACCAGGCTGTATCCGGCAAAGTGAATCACCGCCTCGACCTTGAATTTCTGGAGCGCTTTTTCGATGCTCTCTCTCCGCGCCAGATCGTCTGCGATCAGGCGCGCGCCGGGCGGAACCGCATCGCGGTGCCCTTTCTCAAGATTGTCATAGACGACGACTTCGTGGCCCCGCGCGAGGAGCTCGGCGACCGTGATGCTCCCTATGTACCCCGCGCCGCCGGTGACCAGCACCCTCATCTCCGTTCTCCTTTCTCACCACGCTTGCGCAATTGCCGCAATCGCCCCGCAAGCAGCGCGCGCCGCGCCACGCTCATCCTGTCTACGAGCAGCACGCCGTCCAGATGGTCGATTTCATGCTGTACCGCCTGCGCCGCCACCCCGTTCATCTTCTTTTCCTTCCGTTTCCCTGCGAGGGTGGTGAATTCCATCGTAAGCTCCGTGGCGCGATCGATGGGCGCCACGATACCGGGGAAGCTTAAGCACCCCTCCTCCATAGTTTGCACTCCGCCCATCTCACGGATCACCGGATTGATGAGGATGATCTTTCCGCTTCCCTCCTGGCGGACGTCTATGACGACGAGTCTCAGCGGGATGCCGACCTGCGGGGCCGCCAGACCGAGCCCCTCATGGTAATACATCGTCTCCAACATATTCTCCGCCAAAAGCTTGATCTCCGGCGTGATATCGGCGATATCATCGGCGCGCTTACGCAACAGCTCGTCGCCGAAAAGATATATGTCCATGCGCATGGGGATCCTTTCCATCGATTTGTGCCGTATTATACTATCTTCCCCACTCTTCGTAAATGCCGGGGGGCGGGCGTGTGGGAATCCCCGAGCATCTGTAAGCTATAAGTTGTAAATATATTGCTTTAGCCTGGCGTATCGGTGTGGGGCGTGGGGCGCGGAGACGAAAACTTGATAGCTCGATTGCTCGATAGTTTGATAGCTAGTCCTCCCCCATCTTCTCATTGACGATAGGCCCCTGGATGACTATACTGCTCCCGTAACTCACCCAAAAAGGAGGGATGTATCGCAATGAGACCTTACGAGATCATTCTTAAAAAGAGAGACGGCCAAAAGCTCGATAACCAGGAAATCGAATTCATGATTGCCGAATATACAAAGGGGGCCATCGCCGACTACCAGATGGCGGCATTCCTCATGGCGGTCTTCATCCGTGGAATGGATTCACAGGAGACCACCGCCCTCACACTGGCGATGCTCCACTCCGGCGACACCATAGACCTCAGCGCGATCGGGAAAAAGACGGTCGATAAGCATTCCACCGGAGGCGTGGGCGACAAGACCAGCCTCGTGCTCGCGCCGATTGTTGCCGCAAGCGGCATCCCGATCCCCATGATGAGCGGGCGCGGCCTCGGCCACAGCGGCGGGACGCTCGACAAACTCGAGTCTATCCCAGGTTTCCGCACGAATCTCACCGAGAGCGAGTTTGTCGCGGCGGTAAAGAAGGTGGGGCTGGCGATCATCGGCCAGACCAGGAGCCTCGCCCCTGCCGATAAGAAGATCTACGCGCTACGCGACGTCACGGCGACGGTGGACAGCATCCCCCTCATCTGCGGAAGCATCATGAGCAAAAAGCTAGCCGCGGGCCCCGATGCTTTCGTCTTTGACATCAAAACGGGGGTGGGCGCATTCATGAGCACGATGGAGTCCGCGGAAACGCTCGCCCGGACAATGAATGCGGTTGCGCACAACATGAAAAAGGACGTGGTGACGCTAATCACCGACATGAACCAGCCGCTAGGTTATGCGGTCGGCAACGCGCTGGAAATCCGCGAGACGATCGCCGCTCTCGAAGGCCGGCCGCCCGCCGATCTGAAAGAGCTGGTCCTCGGCCTCGCGAGCTGGATGATGGTATTCGGCGGCGCGGCAAAGACGCCGGAGGAGGGTTATCGCATCGCGGAGGACAACCTCATGAACGGCAAGGGGCTGGAGAAATTCAGGCAGATGGTGGCCCAGCAGGGAGGAGATCCCGAGGTCGTCGATGACCCCGATATCCTACCGACCGCACAGCACACCGAGGAAGTCGCCGCAACCCATGACGGCTATGTCACCGCGGTCAACGCCCTTGAGATAGGGCTCTGCAGCGTGGCGCTTGGAGCGGGGAGAGAGAGCGTCGACTCGAAAATAGACATGGCGGTGGGATTCCTTATCAACAAGAAAATCGGAGACAAGGTGAAGAAGGGTGAAAGCCTGATCACCATCCATTATAACGACCGGAAGAAAATGGAGGCGATCACTCAGCGCCTGGCGAAGGCATTCACGATAGGCGCACAAGCGGTTAGCAAACCACCGATGATCTACAAGGTCATAAAACCGAAACACTGGAGACCCATCTCGTTGCGGCTGAAGCTATAAAGACTTTGCATCGACCTTTACACATGCGTCATTTTTATCTTGCCTGCCTAAAAATGTAGTGATACAATCGATCTCACTCTAGGAAAGGAGGTGTGTAGATGAAGTTGTTATCAGCGATGGTGGTACTCCTGGTAGCGCTACCCCTGGTGTGCTGTTCGAGCGTCTATGCTGCAAAAGCATCGAAGAGGGAGACGCTCAAGCCGGGAGAGAAGATCGACATCAACACGGCTAGTAAGGAAGACTTGATGAAGCTTCCGGGAGTCGGCGAAAAGAAAGCGGAAAGAATCATTTCCAACCGGCCCTACTCGAGTATTGAGGACCTCAAAACAAAGAAGATCGGTGTCGGTGACAAGACGCTCGAAAGGTGGCGTGAACACCTCGCCTGTAGCGGAGCAGCGGCAGCGCCCGCAGCGGAAGAGGTAAAGGCGGCGCCGGAAACAAAGGTAGAGCCGAAAGCGGCTGCACCGGAAACAAAGGCAGAGTCCAAAGAGGCAGCTCCGGAAATGCCTAAAGAGGAAATGCCCAAGGATTAAGTTATTCCATCTATCGCAAAAAAAGAGGAACCCTTCCAGGGTTCCTCTTTTTTTGTGCGCGTTCGGCGGGGCCAGCCCCGCACCGACTAGTCTGGTGCGGCCCGTAGGGTGGATTATCCATCTCGCATTTCAAACGAGATGAATAATCCAGGTTGGGTTGTGTTTTTAATCCGCGGATAGAAACGTTGAAAGTAGGCTACAATCCAAACCGTGAAAGGAGTTCTCCAGAAAACACAAAATTGCGCGCGCCCAGCATCGCCGCGCCATTTTCGCTGAGTATCGCAAATACGAGGCGGCAGCGCGCGACATCCCTGTCGCCACAGCTTATGCGGCATTCCATGCTTGCCCCCTCCTCGCGCATCTCTTCAGCTTTGGCTTCGATGATAAGCCTGTCTCCGGGGCGGGTAATCGAGAAAAAATCAGCGCTGTCGATCTTGGCGAGGATGACGTCTTTTTTGAATGCGATGCTCTTTCCAATAAGGATGCCGGCGGTCTGCGCCATCGATTCTATGAGGAGGCTGTGCGGCATGATCGGGCAACCGGGATAGTGATACTCGAGATAGTCCGAGTCGGCTGGAACGGTCTTGACCGCCCTGGCATATTCCCCCTCTTTGAGCTCCAGCATGTCGTCAATATGTATCCAGCGCATATCATAAATCCCAAACCCCAAATCCCAAATCCCAAACAATAAAGGAATAAGCGTGCTGAAAATACATGCGATCTACTCCAATCCAGGTTTCAAAGTTTTTATCCACATGGTTCACTGCTAAATACACCCTGATCTCGCAATGGCCGACAACCAAAATAATCTGATTATCTTGATGACATCGATATTGGGATTTGGGGTTTGGGATTTTATATTTTATAGATGAACGCCTGCCCCAAGGCGTGATTCCCAGCCGCGGTCGCGCAGATCTCCACGCAACCGCCCCCCAGCTCCCTCAGCCTGTGGAGCGCCCGGCCTTTGAGCGAGACCGCCCAGCCGCCATTCCCCTCTCTCGCGACACACACCTCACTCCATCTCACCCCCTGGCCCCATCCTCTCCCCAGCGACTTGAACACCGCTTCTTTCACTGCAAACACACAAGCCAACATCGCTGCGGGTGATCGATCGGCATGGAGGGGATCCGGCTTGCCGGCCATGGCAAGCTCGGTGATATTAAAGACACGGCGCGCCCGCCGGTGTCCATACGAAAGAAGGTTATGGACCTTCCTGATCTCTACAACATCAATGCCAATGGCGACAAGCTCACGCGAGCATGCTTTGGACATAACGGTTGATGAGATCAACGGTGAATAAACCGGAGAAGTTGCTTACGCGGGGGTCTTTTTCGAATGCTGCGATGTTCGCGTACGGCATGCGTTTCCTGAGCTCTTCCAACCCTTGAGCCGTGACTTTTCCATCTTTCACGAATGCATTGTTGGAGAGAATGTTGTCAGGGAAAAGCCCGCCACGGGGGATCTTGATCCCAAAAGCCTTTTCCAGCCTGAAGACAATGTCGAGAAAATCTATCGATTCGGCGCCGAGATCGTCCATGATCTTCGCTTCCGGTTTTATTTCCTCCTCATCGACGCCAAGGGCATCCACTAAGCAGGATTTGATCTTTTCGTATACCTCATTCTGATTCGCCATTGCCTCCTCCTGAAAATTGTGTAGCTCCACGGCCTTACATCCGTGGCATCTTTAACTTGACCTGGATTCCTGCTTTCGCCGGAATGACACGCCGCACGCATCGGATGAATACGCGCTCCCGATCAGCGGATGAACAATCCACATCAATACCGTGTCCCGCCGTGGAGCGGAACTGGTTTGCGGGCAAAACAAGTTTCAATATTTTACCGCAGCGGCCAGTCCACCGTCTACATCAATTACCTGTGCCGTGATGTACGCGGCCGCCTTTGAGGCCAGGAAGAGGACGATGCCAACGATGTCCTCCGGCGCCGCGAACCGCCGCATCGGGATCGACTTTTTGAGATCGTCTCCGGCAAGCCCCCGTACCGTCGAGCTCATCTCAGTAACCACCATCCCCGGCGCCACCGCATTAGCGGTGATATTCTTTGCGGCGAGCTCCAGCGCAGCGGCGCGTGTGAGCGCATTGAGCCCTGCCTTCGACGCGGCGTAGTTCGCCTGTCCCTTCCCCCCTCGGTTCCCGGAGATGGATGAGATATTAACAATCCTCCCCCATCGCTTCGACAGCATCCCCTCGGTAACCGCCCTCATGCAATAAAACGCCCCGGTGAGGTTCGTATCCACTACCGCGCGCCAGTCCTCGACCGACATGGAGGCGAGGAGGGAATCTCTTACAAGGCCGGCGCAGTTGATCAAAATATCGACCTCCCCCATCTCTCCCGCGATCTTCGCCACCGAGCCGTTGACGGATTCCCAGGAGCGAACGTCGCAAGCCAGCGCCATGCCGCGTACGCCCCGCGCCTTGATCTCCTCCACGGTCTGGCGTGCGGCATCGTGACTCTTCTCATACAGTATCGCCACGGAACCGCCTTGCCCTGCGAATGCCAGGGCAATCGCCCTTCCAATGCCCCTTGAGCCGCCAGTGACAAGCACGACCTTATTCTTGAACTCCGTCTCCATCACTGCCCCCGCTGCAACGCTTTTTCACAAAGAGTAAAAGAGAGGGAAAGAGAAACAGAAAACAAACGTCAGCCCCCCACCCTATAATATCCCCTCACACCTCTTATTCTCTTTTACTCTTTGTATAACAACTGCCTCGTTTCCTCCCCCGTCCCGTCGGGAAAGGGATCCACTTGGGAAAGGGGCCCCTTGGGGTGCGCCTTCTCTGTGTCCTCTGTGGGGAAACAATGTTCTCTTTCCATCCATGAGGGACGCTAGTTGTCCCTCGAAAAATCGCGATATACCATCGTCGATAGTTTTGAGCTGGGGAGAGAGCTCGCTCAGCGGCTGGCGTGCGAGGACAAAACGCCCAACGACGGCGTTTCGGTCTCCCACTCTTCCGCTCCCCTTGAAGGCGACGCCGTTCGCGCTCCGGTCCACAACGGCTACATCAATCAATAACTCGTTCCCCGGTTTGACCACGCTGCCATAACGCACCGCTCTCACCTCGCGAAGGAAAAAGACCGAGTGGGAAAAACCATCGCTCAATCTCAGCAACCACTCGCCAGCCTGCGCCATCGCTTCGAGCATCAGCACTCCCGGCATTATGGGGAATGACGGAAAATGATCCGCCAGGTAGTCTTCGCATAGAGACAACGTCTTCAGGGCCTTGATGCGCTTGCCCTTCTCGTAGCTCACGATGCGGTCGATCATGGAGAAGTTCATTAAAAAATCCCAAATGACAAATGAATTACAAATGCCAGCCCGCCGGTTGTCAGGCGGGGTATTCGTCATTTGTCATTTGACCTTTGTCATTTGTCATTTGACCTTTGTCATTTGATTTTTCATCCGCCTTTTTCTTCCCGTGCCCCTTGCCGAATTTTACGGACACCACCTTCGAGACCCCGGACTCCTCCATGGTGATGCCGTACATAACGTCAGCCATGCTGATGGTGCGTTTGTTATGGGTCACGATAATAAACTGTGACTCTTTTAGGAAGTGGCCGAGCATCGCCAGGAAGCGATTGATATTCGATTCGTCGAGAGGAGCGTCAATCTCGTCCAGCACGCAAAAGGGGCTCGGCCGGACCTTGAAGATCGCGAACAACAGCGCGATCGCGGTCAACGCCTTCTCCCCACCCGAGAGGAGGGAGATGTTCTGCAGCTTCTTGCCGGGAGGCCGGGCGACGATGTTCACCCCCGCTTCGAGGACATTCACCCCCTCCTCCAGGATCAAATCGGTGCTGCCCCCGCCGAATAGTTCTTTGTAAATCTCCTTGAAGTTCCCCCGAATCGCCTCGAACGTCGTCGTGAACATCTTCGTCGTCTCGGCGTTCATCTTGGTGATAGCCTTTGCGAGCGAATCCTTGGCGCTGAGGAGGTCCTGCTCCTGGTCGGTAAGGTACTTCAAACGCGCTTCCAGCTCCTTGTGTTCCTCGATCGCGACCATGTTGACGGGGCCGATGCGGGTAAGCTTCTCTTTCAACTGTCCAATCGTCGCCTCCACCTGCATCCAGTCGCCGATCTGCGAATCGATGCTCACGCCGGCCAGGTCCTCGCTATACTGTTCCCTGATCCTCTCCAGCAGCCCCCTGCGAACCGCCCCCTGCTCGGCAAGGTCCACGTCGAGCCGTCCGATCTCATCTTTCACGCCGCCCAGGGACACTATTTTCCCCTTAAGCAATTCGTCAATCTGCGCCTGCCTCTGGTACGCGGCAGCCTTCTTTTCTTCCCGCTGCCGGGCGTCGGTGTCGGTCGTATCTCTTTCGTTGACAAGGGATTCGATCTCATTACGTAAAATTTCTATCTCCGAGGCGAGCTCGCAGCGGCGAGAAGAGGCCCTAAGCCTCTGTTCCTCCCTGGTCTTGAGGATCTCCACCGACTTGGCGACCTCCCTCATAACCCGTTCGAGGGCCTCGCGACGGCTGCTCTCCTTCTCACGCGCTGCCGCGAGGAACATCTTCAATTCGGTGACCGCCAGTTGAAATTGTTCCTGTTCTTTGGCGCATGCCTCCAACTCTCCCCGCCTGGCGCCCAACGCCTCCTGATTCTCCACGTGCCTCTTCTCGGCGTCGGCTATCTCCTCCTCGAGACGCCGCCTCGTGAGTTCGGATTCCATCTGCGCCGCCTCGATTTCCGCCTCTTCTTCCTTGGCCGCAGCGCGCTCCCCTTCGAAATGTTCGAGGACCCCGGTCATGCGAAGCTCTTCCGTCCGCGCCTCGGCGAGATCGATCTCGCTCCGCTGGAGCTTCTCGCGAGCTGCCGCGAGTACGCTTTCGCCCTCTCCGCGCTCCTTCTCGATCTCACCGGCCAGGCGGGTGGATTCCGCGCTGCGTGCCCGCTTTGACTGAAGCTCGGCGAGTATCTGTTCCAACTCGCCCGCCCTCGTTAAGATGGGCGACGGGCCGCGCGCGCCGCTGCGCACGCTCACCTCTCCCCGCGCCACAAGCAGCTCTCCCGAACAGGTGGCAAGCTTCACACCCGGCCGGCACACACCACGAAGCTTGAGAGCACCGTCAAGGGTGGACACAATGTAGGTGTCGCGGAGGAGGCATTTCACCACCTGGATGAAGTCATCCGAGACCGCCACGAAATCCATGGCGCTCCCCCTCAAGCCCTCCCCTTGCGGCGCATCCAGGGCGGGCGCCTCCAGAAGCTCATCATGGGGGAGAAATGCGGCATCGGCGTTTCCTTTCAAAAACGAGATCGCCGCGCATACGCCATCCATGGAGCTTGTGACGATGCACTGCAGCGCGTGGCCCAGAGCCGCCTCTATTGCCAGCTCGTAACCCGGATGAGCCCGGACCTTTTCCGCCACCACTCCCATGACGCCGCCGAGCGATCCAGCCTCGCGTGCCGCCTCCCGCATTACGACCTGAACGCCCTCGGAGAATCCCTCCCGGGCATCGCGATAACGCTCGAGGAGCTCGCGCCGCGATTCCATGGATGAGAGAGACTTCTCATCCTTCAGGCGCTCTCCCCCTAATTCAACCTCGGCCCGCCGCACGTCCCTCATCCGCTCCTCAGCGGCTTCCAGGTCCTTTGCAGCGGCGCCCCTCACCGTCTCGAGTCCCTTCCGGCGCGCTTGTTTTTCCTGGCATTCCCTCCTCGCCAGCTCGATCTTCTCCGCAAGATCGCGGTCCTCAACCTGGAGACGGGTCGCGCGCAGAGCGGCATTTCGCGACGCGAGCACGTTCCCCGCGAGTTCGTTCTTGCACCGCGAGATAGCGCTGATTATTTCGATAAGCTCAGACCTCTGGCGGTTCTCCCCCTCTTCCCCCTCCCGGAGGCTCTCTCTGACCGATTCCAACCGCTCCACCGCCGCATTGAGATCGCCGCTCGCCTTCTGGCACTCGCGCGCCGCCTCTTCCAACGCTCCCCGCAGGTCCCTTTCCTCTTTTTCCAGCACACCCAACGCTGCACGGAGCTCTTCGATCTCCTTACCGTACAGCTCCTCATTTTCCCCCAGCTCGTGGATCAACCGTTCATTTGTCTCGATTCGATGACGGTTCTGTTCGATATTGCCGCTGACCCCCGCGCGCCGAGCATGGACCGTGCCGAGTTCACGATCTATCGAGTGGAGGCTTTCTCTAAGCGACACCTGCTCGGCTTCGAGTTCCTCGATGAGCTTCCCGATAGCCTCCTCTCTCCCTTTCACCACAGCGCGCATCTCTTCGGTTTCCCTGATCTTCAAATCCACTTCCGAAAGACGCTTCGCGCCGAATTGAACCTCTAGACCCTTGAGAGTATCTCCGATCTCCTTCGCCCTCCGCGCCCTCGCGGCCTGCCTCTCGACGGACGCGAGCTGTCTCTTGACCTCCCTGATGATGTCGCTCAGGCGCAGGAGATTTTCCTCCGTCGATTCGAGCTTGCGGAGCGCTTCCCTCTTCTTCTCCTTGTATCTGGTGATCCCGGCCGCCTCCTCAAAGATAAACCGCCGGTCTTCGGGCTTTGAGCTGAGCACCATGTCCATCTTACCCTGTTCGATGATCGAGTACGCGCTCAGACCTATACCCGTCCCCATGAAAAGATCGTCGATGTCCTTGAGGCGGCATAGGTTTTTGTTGATGAAGTATTGCCCCTCGCCCGACCTTAATACGCGGCGAGTCACGGTGATCTCGCTGTAGTCGACGTTGAGGCGCTTGTCGACGCCTGAGAGAGTGAGGGAGACCTCCGCGAGGCCGATCGGTTTCCGCTGGTCGGTGCCGTTAAAGATGACGTCCTCCATCTTGAGGCCCCTGAGCAACCTCGCGTTCTGCTCGCCCATGACCCAGCGTATCGCGTCAGCCACGTTGCTTTTCCCGCACCCGTTAGGGCCCACGATAGCCGTCACTCCCGGCTCAAAATCGAAGCGGGTCTTCTCAGCGAAGGATTTGAATCCGACTAGTTCGAGGGATTTGAAGTGCATGGTAACTACGGTTGAAAGTTTAAAGTTTAAAGTTGAAAAACAGCGGCACCATAACTACAGTTAAAAGTTTAAAGTTGAAAGCAGCAGCATCTTCGGCTTTACACTTTCAACTTTAGGCTGTTTTTTATCTCTTTGGTGAGGCGGGGGACAATCTCGAATAGATCTCCGACCAGCCCATACGTGGCAACTTTGAAAATCGGGGCCTCGGGGTCTTTGTTGATCGCAACGATCACGTCAGAGGATTGCATCCCCACGAGGTGTTGGATCGCCCCCGATATTCCACAGGCAACGTATAGCTTCGGCTGCACGGTCTTTCCCGTCTGACCGACCTGATATGCGTAGGGCGCCCAACCAGCGTCCACCGCCGAACGGGAAGCGCCGACCGCCCCTCCCAGCGCTTTGGCCAGATCGGAAAGAATGGAAAAATTTTCCGCCCCGCGCATCCCCCTGCCGCCGGATACGATGATATCCGCCTCGGCGATGTTGATAGTCTCCAGGGCCTCCTCGACGCTTCTAAGCACCGTGCTGCGGCTCGCGAGATCTTCTTCGCGCGGTTGGACCTGGATTATCTCTCCCGTGCGCCCCTCGTCGGGAGGCAACGCCTTCATTACCTTGTGGCGCACGGTCGCCATCTGCGGCCGGTGCTTATTGCAGAGGATGGTCGCCATTATGTTTCCGCCGAAAGCGGGACGCGTCTGGGCAAGATGGCCGCTCTCCTGCTGGATTTCAAGGCCGGTGCAATCCGCCGTAAGCCCGGTCTTTAGCTCCACCGCGACGCGCGGGATGAGCGCTCTCCCGATACAGGTCGCACCCGCTATGACGATCTCCGGTTTTTGCTCCCTGATGACCCGGCAGAGAACGGCGCTGTAGGCCTCATCATTAAAAAACTCCAGCCTGTCCGACTGCACGAGAAAGACCTTATCTGCGCCATAGGCGATCAGCTTCTTTGCCTGAGAGGCAAGATCCTTACCGATGAGCACAGCGCTGAGCGCCCCGCCGGTATCCTCCGCCAGTCTCCTCCCCACTCCAAGCAGCTCGTAGGAGACGCTCTGTACCACACCCCGCTTTTGTTCCGCCACTACAAGGACGCCCTTATATCCGTTTAACCCCTCGCCCGATGCCGGCGCCGTCGTCCTCAGCACCAGGGCTTCGTAAGGACACGAATCGACACATGCCCCGCAGAGCGTGCAGCTCTCCTTGACTACAGCGAGCTTGTCCTCGAGAGTAAGGGCGTCATAGGGACATGCCTTTAAGCATGCCCCGCACCCCACACATTTATCGGCTACGACTTCCAGCCAAGCCATGTCGCTTCGCTCCATTTAAAATTGTAAATTTTAAATAGGGTGGATTATTCATCTCGCATTTCAAACGAGATGAATAATCCAGGTTAGGCTGCCTAAACTTTTGCAATTTAAAATTTACAATTTGCAATTTACAATTATATCAGTTTAATCTTCTCCAGCTCCCCCACCACCTTCTTCACGAGTTCATCGGGCTCTCCGTCCCAAACCTGGCCCGCCGCACGCTGCGGGGGATTGAACACCTTCTCCACCCACGTCGGCGACCCATCAAGCCCGACCCGCGCCGGATCGACTCCGAGATCCTGCACTCCCCACGTGCGGATCTCAGCCTTCTTGGCCTTCATTTTGCCCTTGAGGGACGGCATGCGGGGGTCGTTAATCTCTTTCACCACCGTCACCACCGCGGGGAGCGGGGTCTCTACCAGATCGAATCCCTCCTCCATTATCCGTTCGGCGGTGAGTCGCCCGTCCCGTATCTCCACGATCTTGCGCACGAAAACGATCTGAGGGAGACCGAGCTGGACTGCGATCCCCGGTCCGACCTGGGCGGTATCCCCGTCGCTCGCTTGCTTTCCACATACAATGAGGTCGAATGAACCCAGTTTCCTGATGCCAGAAGCCAAGGCGTACGACGTGGCGAGGGTGTCGGAACCTTTGAAGGAGGCATCGCACAGATGAACCGCCTCATCCACGCCGAGTGCTATCGCCTCGCGTAACGCATCGCCAGCCTGAGCCGGCCCCAGGGTGATGGCGGTGACCGTACCTCCATGTTTCTCTTTGAGGCGGAGCCCCTCCTCGATGGCGTACAAGTCGAACGGATTCACGATGCTGGGGACCCCTTCACGGACGAGCGTCCGCGTTTCGGGATCGATCCTCACCGCGGTGGTATCGGGAACCTGTTTGATGCAGACGATGATGTTCATACCTTTAAATCCCAAACCCCAAATCTCAACTATAAAATTCCAAACCCCAAATCCCATTTTTTCTCCAATATTGGGATTTGGGATTTGGTCATTGGGATTTATTATCTCCTCCCCGCTTCTTCCTTGACCAAGTGAGAGGCGATGATGGTGCGTTGTATCTGGTTTGTCCCCTCGTAGATCTGGGTGATCTTGGCGTCGCGCATCATCTTCTCCACCGGATATTCTTTCATGTAACCATACCCGCCGAGGATCTGCACGGCGTCGACCGTGACCTTCATCGCCACGTCGGACGCGAATAGTTTCGCCATCGCCGACTCCTTGGCAATTTTTTTATCGCCATGATCTACGGCGCGGGCCACGGAATAGACCAGCGCGCGGGCCGCTTCAACCTGCGTGGCCATGTCCGCGAGCATGAATTGTATCCCCTGAAACGAAATGATGGGCTTCCCGAACTGCTCCCGCTGCCGCGCGTAGGTCACCGCCTCGTCGAGCGCGCCCTGGGCAATGCCAACCGCCTGCGCCGCGACGCCGGGCCTTGATGCGTCAAAGGTCTTCATGGCGACGATGAATCCCTGCCCCTCTTTGCCAAGCAGGTTCTCCGCGGGGATGCGGCAGTCCTGAAACGAGAGCTCTCGCGTCGCCGAGGCCCTGATACCCATCTTATTTTCTTTCTTCCCGAATCCGAAACCGGGCGTCCCCTTCTCGACGATGAATGCGCTGGCTCCCCGGCTGCCCCGCGCCTTATCGGTCATGGCGACCACGGTATAGACGGACGCCTCTCCGCCGTTGGTGATCCATTGCTTGGTCCCGTTTAGCACATAGCTATCGCCGTCCTTCCGGGCCGTGGTTTGGATCGCGCCCGCATCGCTCCCCGCATTCGGTTCCGTGAGGGCGAAGGCGACGATGCTTTTCCCCGCGGCGATGTCAGGAAGATATTTCTTCTTCTGGGCCTCGGTCCCGAAAAGGATCAACGGGAACGTTCCCAGGGCCGTCGCGGCGAGGCAGAGTGAAATGCCGCCGCATACACGGCTGAGCTCTTCAACGGCGATGCAGAGGTCAAGCACCCCGCCCCCCGTCCCGCCGTATTGCTCTTCGATGTATATGCCGAAGAGGTTCGCCTCGGCAAGGACCTTCACGATGTCCCACGGGAATTCCTGACACTCGTCCAGTTCGGTCCGGCGGGGCAATATCTTATCTTTTGCGATCTTCGCCGCAATCTCTTTGATAAACTGCTGCTCTTCCGTAAGAAAATAGTTCATTTCACACTCCCCCCTGTTAAAGGATCAGGTATCGTTCGCACACAATAAGGAAAGCAAGATGAGAAGCGGTCCGCCGCCGAGAGGCGGGATAGCGTGACGCATGTCCATCCACTAGCCCTCAAACTTCCGGACCACGAGTGAGGAATTGTGACCGCCGAATCCGAACGAATTGGACATGGCGACCCTGACACCCTGTTCCCTGGCGGTATTGGGCACGTAATCCAGATCGCACTCCGGATCGGGGTACTCATAGTTGATGGTTGGCGGGATAATGCCATGATTGAGGGTGAACACTGTGCTGATGAGTTCTACTCCACCCGCAGCGCCCAGGAGGTGTCCGAACATCGACTTGTTGGAGCTGACCGCCAATTTCTTGGCATGGTCTTTAAACACTTTCTTGATCGCCATGGTCTCATATTTGTCATTGAGATCCGTCGAGGTGCCGTGCGCATTGATGTAGCCGACATCCTCGGGGTTGACCCCGGCATTTTTTACCGCCATTCTCATGCACGCCGCCGCCCCTTCGCCTCCGGGCGCTGGAGCGGTCATGTGAAACGCATCGGCGGTCGATCCGTACCCGATCAGTTCGGCATAGATGCGCGCATTTCTCTTCCTGGCATGCTCGAGTTCCTCGAGGATGACGACCCCAGCTCCCTCGGACATGACGAACCCGTCGCGCTCCTTATCGAAAGGCCTGCTCGCCTTCTCGGGGGCGTCGTTTCTCGTCGAGAGCGCTTTCAACGCGCAGAAACCCGCGATCCCGAGGGGTGTCACCGCGGCCTCGGAACCGCCGGCGAGCATGACGTCGGCGTCGCCGAATTTGATCATGAGCGACGCCTCCCCGATGCTATGAGCGGCGGACGCGCATGCGGAGACGATACAGCAGTTGGGTCCCTTGACCCCGAGCTGCATGGCGACCATTCCCGGCGCCATGTTGACGATCAGCATGGGGATAAAAAACGGAGAGATGCGCTGGGGGCCCTTGGTGACCATCAGGGTATGCTGTTCCTCGATGGTGCTGATACACCCAATGCCGGAGCCGACGACGACGCCGATCCTGAGGGGATCCTCCTTGTCAAGTTCCAAGCCGGCGTCCCGCACCGCCATCTTCGCCACTGCTACGGCGAATTGCACGAAGCGATCCATCCGTCTGGCTTCTTTCGGATTGATCCATTGCTTCGGATCAAACCCCTTCACCTCGCCGCCGATCTGCGTGGGGAAGGGCGTCGGGTCGAAAGAACTTATGCGACCTATGCCGCTCTGCCCATTGCAGAGCGACTTCCACATCTCCTGGGCATTATTACCGTTCGGGACAAGCGCACCGACTCCCGTAATGACTATCCGCCTCACGTGCCGCTGCTCCTTTGCCGGCATTCCGGCTTCTCTATTCCTGTTTCTGGCAATGTTCCTCGATGTATTTAATAGCTTCGCCGACGGTCTTCAGGTTCTCCGCATCCTCATCGGGAATCTCCGCATCGAACTCCTCTTCAAGGGCCATCACCAGCTCGACGGTATCGAGCGAGTCCGCCCCCAGATCGTCAATGAAAGAAGCGTCGGGAGTCACCTCGTCGGGATTGACCCCTAACTGCTCGACCACGATATCCTTAACCCTTTGTGCGATATCTGACATGTTCAACCCTCCTCTTGTATAAGTGCCTTCACGACTGAGACATGCTTCACCACTACATCACCATGCCGCCATCCACCACAAGGACCTGCCCCGTGACGTAATCGGAGAGACTGCTCGCCAGGAACAAGGCAACCCCCGCCACGTCAAACGGCGTACCGAAATGCCCCATGGGGATGGACGCAAGCATCTTCTCTTTCACGTCATCCGGCAGGACATCGGTCATCCGCGTCTGGATGAAACCGGGGGCGATCGCATTTGCGGTAATTCCGCGCGACGCCAGCTCTTTGGCGACGGATTTCGTCAATCCTATGACGCCGGCTTTGGACGCCGCGTAATTCGCCTGACCCGCATTGCCGATCAACCCCACGATCGAGGCAATGTTGATGATCTTTCCGGAGCGCTTCTTCAACATAGGCTTGAGAACGGCCTTGGTAAAATGAAAGGCGCCTTTAAGATTCACCGTAATTACGGCATCCCACTCGTCCTCGCTCATCCGCAAGAGAAAATTATCTCTCGTGATGCCGGCATTGTTGACGAGTATATCAATCCGATCGAAAGAGTCAATAATTTTGTTTACGGCACCGTGAATCTGCTCCGCATCGCTCACATCCACGGTGAGCGCGCATGCGCGCCGACCCAACGCCGCAATCTCGTCGCTCACCTTTGCAAGCGCAGCCGCATCACGATCGCACACGGCGACGTCCGCTCCATCTCTCGCGAAACGGAGTGCGATCTCTCTACCGATCCCCTGCGCCGCCCCCGTCACCACGGCTATCTTATTTTCGAGCATCATCGTTCACCCGCCCCTTCGCCTGATCTATCCATCAACCACCGTTAGGAAAATCCCAATCATGTGATTCGTACTTCGTCGTGGCTAAAATTAACTGCCTTCTCAGTGTTCTCTGTGGTTTTATTGCGCCTTGCTCGTGAACGAATCCAGCGCCTTTTCGAGGCTGTCGGGGTCCTGCACGTTCACCACGTTCTGATTCTTGTCGATCCTGCGCATGAGGCCCCTGAGCACCCTCCCGTGGCCGAGCTCCATGAAAAGCGACGTCCCATGATCGATGAGGTGCCGCATGCTCTTCTCCCACAATACCGGCGAGCACAGTTGCTTAAGCAGCGCTTCGCGAATTTCAGCCGGTTCCGCCACCGGGAGCGCGCTCACGTTGGCGATCACCGGATATTCCGGGGCGACCATCTTCGTCTCCGCCACAGCCTGGCGCAACCTCTCCTCGGCCGGCTTCATCAGGCGTGAATGGAACGCGCCGCTCACCTGAAGCCGTATGACCTTCTGCGCGCCCCGTTTCTCCGCCTCCCCCATCGCGGCCTTCACCGCCTCCACGCTCCCCGAAATCGCTATCTGCCCAGGGCAATTGAGATTCCCGAGGTCAAGGACGCCCAGCTCCTGGAACATGGCGCATATCTGCTTCACCGTGCCCAGGTCGAGGCCCACGATCGACGCCATGGTGCTCGGCTCCCTGTCGCAGGCGTCCTGCATCGCCTCCCCGCGCTGACGCACGAGCCGCAATCCGTCGGCGAATGAGAACGTACCCGCCGCCACGTGCGCGCTGAACTCTCCCAGGCTCAAACCCGCCGCCGCCGATGGAATCGGCATGCCGGGGAACGCCTGCCGGAGCGCCCGGAGACACGCGATGCTGGTAATGAATATCGCCGGCTGGCTGTTTTTGGTCAACGTGAGTTCATCTTCAGGTCCCTCAACGCAGAGCTTCCTGATGTCGAAGCCGAGTATCCCATTGGCTTCTTCGAACGTTTCACGCGCGCTGGAGAAACGTTCAGAAACGGCTCCGCCCATCCCCACCTCCTGTGATCCCTGGCCGGGGAAGATGAGAGAGATCCCGCGTGAATCAGACATGGTATTTACTCCTGTTGGGATCCAAAAGCTATCGAGCAAACAAGTTATAGAACTTTGGTATTTTCGCCGTTACGCCCTACTCCCCACGCCCAACGCACTTTGGGATTTGGGGTTTGGGGTTTGTCCCGCCATGCGGCGGGATCCGCCTATGGCGCGGGCGCCTCCGGCGGAGGATTTATAATCTCACCACCATCGCGCCCCAGGTAAACCCCCCTCCGAACGCGACGAGAAGCACCGCATCTCCCTTCGCGATCCTTCCCTGTTTTACCGCCTCATCAAGCGCGACGGGGATCGACGCCGCGGATAAATTGCCGCAGTGATCGATGGTAATGCACATTTTCTCCGCGGGAACGCCCAGCCTCTTGGCGACCGCGCTCATGATTCTCAAGTTCGCCTGGTGCGGTATCACGCATGCGATCTCGTTCACGCTCATCCGCGCCCGGTCGAGCGCAAGTTTAGCCGAGTCCGCCATGGCGGTCACCGCCTGCTTGAATACCTCCTTACCCTCCATCTTAAGGTAGTGGAGCCGTTGATCCACGGTCGCGTGGGACGCCGGCATCCGGGATCCACCCGCCGGGAGGTACAGCAGCTTACCCCATCGCCCATCGGCGCCGAGGTGCGAGGAGATGATCTCGCTTCCGTCCGCCGTCCCGCAGAGCACGGCGGCGCCGGCGCCGTCCCCGAAGAGGACGCATGTATTTCGGTCTTTCCAGTCCGTAATGGAGGTGAGTTTTTCCGCGCCGACCACGAGGGCGTTCCGGTATCGTCCCATCCGAATGCACTGCCACGCGACGTCCAGCGCATAGAGCCATCCGGTGCAGGCCGCATTGAGATCGAAGCACGCGGCCTCGAACGCTCCCAGCCGCTCCTGAATGATACATGAGGTGGAGGGGAAAAACATGTCGGGGGTGACCGTCGCGACGATTATCAGATCGAGCGCGCTTGCGCTCAACCCGCTTTCGGCAAGGGCGCGCTTAGAAGCCTCGAACGCCAGGTCCGAGGTGGCCTGGTCGTCACGGGCGACGTGCCGGGTTTTGATACCCGTCCTCTCGACGATCCACTGATCGGTCGTATCAACCGTCTTCTCCAAATCTGCATTGCTCAGGATCTTTTCCGGCAAATATGATCCCAGGCCGATAATGCCAACCTTAGTACCGCTCATCACATCGCCCCTGCGCTCTCTTAGTTCTCAGTGGTCCGCTGCATAATATATTCGTTCACGCCGTACTGCACGAATACCTCGGCGACCCGAATCGCATTCCGGATCGCCTTCGCATTGGAGCTTCCATGACAGATGATGCAATTTCCGTTCACGCCGATGAGGGGCGCGCCACCGTATTCCGTGTAATCGCCCCGCCGCGCAATGCTGGCGAAGGACCTCTTGAGGATCAGGCCGCCGATCTTGTTCCAAAGGCTCTTTCTCACTTCTTCCCTGATCATCTTCATCATCGCCCAGACAAGCCCCTCGGTGCACTTGAGCACGACGTTGCCCACGAAGCCGTCGGAGACTACCACGTCCACCTTGTATCCGTAGACGTCCCTTCCTTCAACGTTGCCGATGAAGTTGAGTTTCGCGTGCTCGAGGAGATCAAACGTCTCCTTGACCAACGCATCCCCCTTCGTCCGTTCGGACCCGATGCTGAGGAGCCCCACCTTCGGATTTTGCTTCTTCTGGACCAATCTGGCGAAGGCGTCGCCCATGATCGCGAAGCCGAGGAGATGCGCCGGCTTGCAGTCTATGTTTGCGCCCGCATCGATGAGCAGCGACACGCCCCATGGGGTGGGAAGGTACGTCGCGATCCCCGGACGCTCAATCCCCTTGAGGAAACGCCATTTGAGCTTCGTCGCCGTCACCACTGCGCCGGTATTGCCAGCGGAGACCATGGCGACGGCCTCGCCCCTTTTCACCAAATTGGCCGCCTCGCCGATGGAAGAATGCTTTTTTTTCCTCAAGCCGCTGAGCGGCTCCTCCCCCATCCCGATCACCTCGGGAGCGTGCACGAACGATACGTTGCCCATGAACTCCCGCTTGCCGAGCTTCTTGACCTGCGCGCGAAGCTCGTCCTCCCGGCCGACGAGGATGATCTCCCGGTCGGGTTTGGCTTCGATCGCTTCAAGCGCGCCCTGGACGATGGCGCGCGGGGCATGATCGCCCCCCATGGCATCAATTGCGATTTTCACTTTTACTCTTCTTTTACCGACATCACCTTTTTGCCCTTGTAGAAGCCGCAGTGCGGGCATGCGCGGTGAATCGGTTTTGGTTGATGGCACTGAGGGCAAAGACCGGGTACGGCGCAACTGAGCCGCTGGTGAGCCCTCCGCTTGCGCGTGCGGCTTTTCGACTGTTTTCTTTTCGGCGTTGTCATTCCTTCTTCTCCGGAGGGAGCGTAAGCCCCTCTAGGGCGCTCCACCGTACGTCGCCGCTTCGAGACGCACAGGAACAGCGCTCCAGGTTAAGATTTTTGCCACAGTAAACGCACATTCCCTTGCACGTCTGTGCGCAGAGCGGCTTGATAGGTAGGGCGATTATAATATCCTCTCTAAGATTACCCGTCAAGTCGATTGTCTCCGATCCCTTCACCTGTTGACTGAAGGTGAAGCGGTTCACGTTGATCTGAGAGCCAAACGGCTTCAGGCAACGCGAACAGGTGAATTCGAGAGGGATGTGCAGCCGTCCCCTCGCGAGAAACTCGCCACCCACCACCTCCACACCGAGATCATACGCCAAGTCACCGGTTGCCGCCACCCCATTGTACTCGATGTCGAGCTCGGAGGGATCGAGGGCGCCGGTGATATGCATACCCCCGGCGGGTATCTTTTGAATGTCGATTATAAGGCCCATGTAAAAATCCCAAACCCCAAATCCCAACATTAATGTGCGACCACACCCCGTCCCAAAGGGATCCCTTCGGGAAAGGGGCCCCGTTGGGGGAGTTCACGGAGAAATAATCACAGAGGACACAGAGACCGCCTCTGGCGGACAAATCCCAATGTTACAGAATCCAGAATTCAGAGTCCAGAATCCAGAATTTTGAATGCCGTCTCCTGAACTTTGTCTTCTGGATTCTAGCCGCCGTCTATCCGTGTTTATCCGTGGTTACAATCTCTACTTTTTCTTCGCCAGCATCATCATGACAACGTCCGGAACAAACGCGGTCACGTCCCCACCCAAGGCCGTAATCTCCTTTATCATCCTGGAGCTGAGATACGAGTACTGCTCGCTCGGCATGAGGAACACCGTCTCGACGTCGCTGCAAATTTTGCGATTGGTGAGCGTCATCTGGAATTCGTACTCGAAATCCGAGAGGGCCCTCAATCCCCTGATAATGACCCTTGCCCTTCTCTTTTTTGCATAGCCGACGAGCAAACCGCTGAAACTGTCGACCTCTATTCCCTTCATCCCCGCCGTGACCGTCTTCAGCATCTCGATCCGCTCATCCACCGAAAAAAGAGGATGCTTTTCGGAGTTAACGGCCACAGCCACGATCAGGCGGTCGAACACCTTCAGCGCCCGCTCCATCACGTCTATATGGCCGTATGTTACGGGGTCGAAACTGCCGGGATAGATTGCGAGAGTCATTCGGTCTCCTCATTTCCGCTTGCGGCATCAAAGAAAGACAGTATCGTATCGCCGTAGCGTCGCTGCATTTTAAGTTTGAGCTTCATGAGATCGGACGGCGGCTGGTCGTTTTTAAAATGTTCCGTGACAACCAGGGCGCGGGTGGCAAACGTACCATACCTCTCCAGTACGCGCAATATCTTTTTGAGTTCGCTCGCCCCCTCTTTAGATTTATGGTAAGGGGGATCCACCAGAATAAGGTCAAAACGTTCGCCCCGCGCACCTAGAATTCTCACGGCCCTAGCACATTCGACGCGCATCACCCGCGAGACCGCGTCAACCCCCAGCAGTTCGATATTTTTCCCGATGACCGCGCAGCACGCGGGATCGCTCTCGACGAACCAGCATCGCGCCGCGCCGCGCGACAGGGCCTCGAGACCGAGGTTCCCGCTCCCCGCATAAAGGTCCAGCACCGAGGCCCCCTCGACGAATGGACCGAGTATCTGGAAGAGGGCTTCCTTGACCCTGTCGGCCGTCGGGCGTACGTCGCGCGAGCGAGGCGAGAACAGCTTCCTGCTTTTGAATGTGCCAGCTATGATCCGAAGCATATTATTAAATCCCAAATCCCAAAACCCAAATCCCAATATAAAAATCCCAAATCCCAAAACTTTTCACCGCGGAGGCGCACCCCAAAGGGGCCCCTTTCCCGAAGGGATCCCTTTGGGACGGGGGAGGACGCAGAGATTACGCAGAGAAAAACAGCTACTCGGTTTTTCCTCCTCCGCGCGCTGCATCCTCTCCGCGCACTCTGCGTCTCTGCGGTGGAACCTTGCCAATCCACCCCATCCGCGGTTAAAGTTAACCGCCTTCCCCGTGTTCTCTGTGTCCTCTCTCCGTGTCCTCTGTGATAAACCATTGTTTCTGATATTTATTCGTATTGGTTTTATCCGGTTATGCCCAGGAAAAATTTTCCACTGTACTTTTTAATCAGCAGATCCCTCAAACTCCGGTGCGCCTCCGATTTCAGCATCCGGTCCCGGGTGGCGATGCGGGCGGCGATCCCGCGAGATAGTTTCAACAGCTTCTCGTCCTTGAACAGATCGGCCAACCTCAGGTCGGGCCCGCCATGCTGCCGGTCGCTGAAGAATTCGCCCGGTCCCCGAAGCTCAAGATCCATTTCCGCGATCCGGAAACCATCGTTGGTCGCACACAACGCCTCAAGCCGTTTGCTCCCCTCCTCGGTCGCCGGCTGCCCGCTGAAGAGAAAATACGATCGCTCGCCCCCCCTCCCGATCCTCCCGCGCATCTGGTGAAGCTGCGAGAGCCCGAATCGCTCGGCATGCTCCACCAGCATAAGGCATGCGCCGGGGATATCAAGCCCCACCTCGATCACCGACGTCGCAATCAGTATCTGGATACGACCGGCGCGGAAATCGCGCATCACCCCCTCCCGCTCCTCCCGCCCCATCCTGCCGTGGATCAACCCCACGCTCAGGTCGCGGAACTGCTCCGCCCTAAGACGTTCCGCCATCTTACGCGCGGCGCCGAGGGGGAGCTTTTCACTCTCGTCGATCAGGGGATATATAATGTAGGCTTGACGCCCCTTGAGCGCCTCGGCCCTGATAAAGGCATACGCCTCTCCCATCTTCTCGGGAGGGACCCAACGCGTCGTAACGGTCCCGCGGCCGGGCGGCATCTCATCGATGACCGAGATGTCCAGGTCGCCATAGAGTGTGAGCGCAAGCGTACGCGGGATGGGCGTCGCGGTCATGATCATAAAATCCGGGTTCTCCCCCTTCGACTTGATGGCGGCCCTCTGGGACACGCCGAACTTGTGCTGCTCGTCCACGACCACTACGCCGAGCCGCGAGAACTCAACGTCTTCCTGGATCACCGCGTGCGTCCCCACCACGACCAACGGCCCGTCCGAACGGATCGCCTCATACACCCCGGCCTTTTCGTCCGCGCTCATCTCCCCCGTCAGAAGTAACGGCCTGACCCCCAAGGGCGAGAGCAGAGCGTCGAGCGTCCTCCAATGCTGCTCGGCGAGAATTTCCGTGGGCGCCATGAGGACGCCCTGGTAACGCGCATCGAGAGCGATGAGGAGCGCAACGACCGCCACTATGGTCTTCCCCGATCCCACATCCCCCTGTAGTAGTCGGTTCATGGGATGCGTCCGTTCCATGTCGGCGCGCGCCTCCGCAATCACTCTCTCCTGGGCGCGGGTAAGCTTAAACGGGAGGGATTCCAGGAAGCGCCGGACAAACTCCCCTCCCTTTTTGGAAGAGCCCGGAAGTTCCGCCATCTGTTTCCTCTTCAGATGAATGGCGAGCTGCATGGGAAGGAATTCGTCGAACACGAGCCGCCGCCTCGCCGCCTCCAGCGCCGCCGGGCTCTCCGGGAAATGGATGTTTCTGAGCGCCTCCGAAACCGGATGGAGTCCGCACTCCTCCCGGAGCGGCGCTTCAAGCAGCTCCGGGACGGAGGCGGCATAACCGTCCAGACAGGCATGTATGATCTTGCGCATGGACCGCTGGCTCAAGCGCTCGCCCAACGGATATACGGGCACGATGCGGCCGGTATTCAACAGGCCGTTGTCCTGCGCGCTAAGGATCTCGAATTCTGGAGATAGGATTTCCAGATATCCACGGCGCTGCACCTTGCCGGTAAGGATCAGCTCCTGGCCGACCTTGAACCTGGATTGCATGTATGGTTGGTTGAACCACGTCGCGTATACGGTGCCGCTGCCGTCGCCGAGCGCCACCTGGACGATGCTGAGCGCTTTTCCAACGCGTTTCGCGCCTACCGCCAATACCTTTCCCCGGACCGTTTCGTTACGCCCGGCCTCAAGCTGCGCGATCCGCCGGATCTGTCTCCTGTCCTCGTAGCGCCTCGGGTAATGCTGGAGGAGGTCGATGACGCTCCGTATGCCGAGCGCGCGGAGCAGCTCGGCGCGCTTCGGCCCTACTCCCTTGACGTATTGCGCCTGTATTTGGTCCAAATCACGCATGATTGCAAAATCCCAATATTAGCCTGGATTATTCATCTCGCATTTCAAACGAGATGAATAATCCAGGCTGGAAACCAGCAACCAGAAACTGTAGTTAGCCTCAGTGTTCTCTGTGTCTTCTCTCTGTGCGCTCTGTGGTGAACAATATATAAACATTCGTGAGAAAAGTATTGCACAATTCGCCATTCCAGTCTATTATCACTCATTCTCAACCTGAAAAGAGGGGTCTAGCCATGTCCAGAATATGCGATATCTGCGGGAAACATCCGGCAGCCGGAAGAAAAATGAAAAGGCGCGGTCTCGCAAAGATCAAGGGAGGCGTAGGCCGCCGCATCACGGGCGTCACAAAGCGCCGCTTCATGCCCAACCTCCAGCCCGTTCGCGCCATTATCAACGGGAAGACCAAGAGGGTATTGATCTGCACCGGATGTCTCAAGGCAGGCAAAATCGTCAAAGCAGCGTAGTCATAGATACAGCTAAAAGTTTAAGGTGTAAAGTTCAAAGAGCGACGTGATATATAATCCGTTCATGCCTTCCTGTTTATGTCTTCAACTTTAAGCCTCGTACTTTCAACTATAGTCGCCGTCCGTGGTGGATGATGCATTAATGTTTTGGCTGTATTTATAAAAGGAGGGTGTGATGGAGATGCGGAGAGTATCATCGCTGGCGTTGATTGCATCATGCGTGGCGATCGTATTAGCGGCTGTTTCACAGGGGGTTGCGTACGCAGAGCCCAGGCTTGTCTATTCCCAGGACTGGAGCGACGGCAACGGAGGCTGGAGCGTCGGACAGTCTCTCTGCCCGGGGGGCAATACGCCAAAGAGAATCCACGTCGGACATCCGCTGGCGGAGTACATACTCATGTTCGACGGGCAGTGCGGATGGGGTATGAAAGCCAAGTCGATTCCCCGCGTGCCGCTCAAAATCAGCATCACCGCCTTGTCGCGAGGGAGCAACAGAAACGCCCTGTCGGTCAACGTCCGCGGCGAAGGCAGCGCGCAGATTTATAAATACGGCTTCGGCGGCGGCAACCATATCATCTCCAACAACCAACCGCCATATCTCTATTACAAAGACACCGACCTTGCCTACCATACGGGCATTCCTTACGAGTTGTACTCGATCTGGGTCCCCGACAGCGGTTATTACCTCCTCGGCCTCAAAAATCTCCTCTCCGGGGAGGATAGAATGAGCGCATATCGCTGGAGCCTCAGAAACAACCTGACCCCGGCCTGGATAGACATCGACCAGGAAGGCGGCCAGGGGCCGGTGGCGCTCGCGCGGGTAGATGTATACGTGGGACGGTAAACGACCCAAAGACAAGACGAGACAGGTTTTTCACAAAAAGTAAAAGAGGACAAGAACAGAGCATAAGTTCTTGTCCTCTTTTACTTTTTAAAACACCGGGCGGTTTCCCATCCTTCGTTCATCTTCCGATAGTCAGGGAAATCAGGTGCCCGATCAAAGCTTGTTCTTCGCCACAAAATCCTTGGCCTGCTGCCCCTCGGGGCACAAGGGGTAATCAGCCACGACCCCGTCGCAGACGTTCTTGGCAGCGGCCTTTAACTTAGTCTTGTCTCCCGGATCCTCCGCCTTGTCGGCCTGCGCCAGATAAACCTCGGCGAGCTTGAACTGCGCCTGCACCCGATGGATGCTTGATGGATAGGCGCGGATGAGCTTCTGATAAGTCTCCACCGCATTCTTAGCGGAGCCCTGCAACTTAGCGAGCAGCATCATCGCCTTCACGCACCAGACGCTCTTGGGATAATCATTGATGATCTGATTCAACGTTCTGGTAGCCTCTTCATTATTTCCGTAATACCACAATGCCTCCGCCAGCTTGAGTTGCGCCGTCATTCCCACGTTCGTCCCCACGTAGCGCGCATACGCGGAACGGTAACCGTTGAGTTCGTCCTCCTTGCTCCCCAACGCCCGTTCTCCCTCTCCCCTCTTCTCTATGGCTTCCTGAACCACGGACCCCAAGAAGTGTAGCTTGTCATCATAGGCGCCGTCTATACCCAGGGATTGGATGATCGTCGTATCGGTATCCACCGCAGCGCCGTATTCCTCCGATTTCAGATTGGTATCGGCATATCTCAACAGGGCCAGAGATGCGACCTCCGGATACAACACGGATGCGACACTGTACGCCTGCTCGGCGGCGACGGCGTCTCCGTTTGCCGCATAGATATCACCGATAAGCAATTGCGCCCTCCCCGCCTCTTCGGGATAGTTGTCGATGACCTTCTTAAGTTCTCTCATCGCCATATCCTGTTTCTCGGAACCGAACGCAGAGTAGGTTAGCGCAATCCCGATTATCGCCTCGGCCTTCGACGCGGGGAACTGGGAGACGAGCTTCTGGAACGCCGTGAGCGCTTGGGTCATGTTGGAATTTACCTTTGCGGTCAATTCCTCAATTTCCTGCTTGGTGGCGGTCCCCCTCGCCTTCGCCTGGCCGAGGTCCGATATGGAACGCAGCATGATCTGATAGTAACACTTGCCGATTTCGAGCCAGCCGCGCTCGGCCTCCAGAGTGGTCGGATACTTGATGATCATCGCGTTGTCATTCGATATGGCGAGATCGAACTGCCCCGTATTCATGTAATAGCCGCCGAGGTGGTAGTACTCCGAGAGAGAGGGATTCTCCATGCTCGCCTCAAGGAGCGCGGGTAACACTAGAAGGATCCCCATAAACGCCGCAAGAGCTAAGGTCTTCTTCATGATGGCCTCCTGTGTTGAAGTAGCGTGTTGATTATATGATACACGAAGTTGGCCGCTTGTACAAGGGGAGGTTGTTCCGGAATGAAGGGAACGCACGGGGACATCATAAACAGGGGGAAGGGAGGCGCCCATACAAAACTGAAGAGAGTTTTGTTTTATTTGCTTCTTCGCGGATCATTGCGCTGGACCATCCAAAAACAGATACAACTGTTCTCTAAGCGGACTGATTAATTCCCGGGCCGTTTCCCTATCGGTCGCATGTTTATCGAACTCTGCGGAATGGGCCCAGGGCTGCAGGAGCCTGTCCGGGTCGGATTCGTATCGTGGAATGATATGCCAGTGTACGTGCGGCGCCTGGTTGCCGTAGCATGCGTAGTTCATCTTCCAGGGCCGGAAGGTCTCGGCGATAGCCCTCGCCGCAATCATCAACTCTCCAAATACTCCCGCCTGGACGGAAGGCTTGAGTTCATGCATCTCTCGAACATGATCCTTGGATAACAGCAAAGAATACCCTTTGTAAAACTGATGGCTGCCCACTACGAAGATGGAATTCTTAAATTCGTGGATGAAAAAAGGATTTTTACCGCTTCTCCAAAGTGCAATCTGATCGCATATCGGGCATGTTTCATGCTGTTTTGTCACGTATCCTCCTCCCCCCACGCCGTCATACCCAGCGCCGACACGCCCTTGGGATTCGTCATTTGCCCGCCCGCTGGTTGTTAAACGAGAGATTTGTCATTTGGTATTTGCCTGTCCGACGGAGCCTTGGCGTAGTCGGGAGATTTGTCATTCTCAATATTGGGATTTTGGATTTGGGATTTCGTCTGTGATCCTACATCCCTCTCGCCTCAAGCATTTCCTTCACCTTCATCAGGCGGACGCGGCTGCCCCGCTCCCCCTCCTCGAGCTTGCCCTGGATCGTCTTCTTCGCGCGCGTGATTTCGGGGATCATGACGTACTCGAGGGCGTTCACGCGCCTGCGCGTCTTCTCGATCTCGCGCGCGAGACGGCGGATGAGAACCTCCAAGGAAGAGAGCTCGATTATCTTGGGGAGGAGCGCAGCGAGCT
Organism: uncultured bacterium; assembly: GCA_964460305.1. Taxonomy (GTDB): domain Bacteria; phylum Auribacterota; class Tritonobacteria; order UBA1439; family UBA1439; genus JAPLCX01. The sequence continues at coordinate 11,642 of CAYWRA010000001.1, read as the reverse complement.
CTTCCGCCGCCCTGTCGAGTTCGGGAGGCGTCGCCACGAGGCTGTAGGACATCTCGAGGTGAAAATCCTCGAGTCGGAAGAGCGGGGACTTCACCCCCATGACCGTCTTTAACTTGCTCGTGATCTTCGCCTCCCCGCTGCACTCCTCAAGAGAGAGAGAGACGATCTCCCGCGAAGACGTGGCGGCGGCGAGCGCGAAAAGATTGAGCGTGAGTGGGAGCATCTCGTCGATCTGCCCCCTTTTTCTCCGGTACTCGTCCACGAGCGGGATGAAATCTTTTACGAGCCCCTCGAGTTTTTCTTTAAGGAGCCGGTGGCCGCGCACCGAGAGGTCCAGGCGCTTCCGGAGCTTCAAGAGCTCCATCCGGTTGGGATTTACGAGAATTTTCATCTCTTACCCTATTGGGATTTGGGATTTGGGATTTGGGATTTATCCCTGGGGTAATACTTCTCTATAAACTCTTCCTTCACCCTCTTCAACTCCGCGGTTGGCAACATGCCGAGGAGTTTCCAACCTATGGCGAGTGAGTCGTCGATACTCCTGTTTTCATTCTCGCCCTGCCTGATGAATTCCTTCTCGAACCGCTGGGAAAATTTCACGTATAGGAGGTCGAGGGGGGTCAGGGCCGACTCCCCGAGCACGACGGCGATTTCCTGGGCCGCCTTCCCCTTTGCGTACGCGGCATAGAGCTGGTTCATCACCCCCGCGTGGTCCTCACGCGTCTTCCCCTTCCCTATCCCCTTGTCCTTGAGACGGGAGAGAGACGGCAGAACGTCCACGGGCGGGTAGATTCCCTCGTTGTTGAGCGGACGGGAGAGCAGGATCTGCCCCTCCGTAATGTATCCCGTGAGGTCGGGTATGGGGTGCGTCTTGTCATCCTCGGGCATGGTGAGGATGGGCATCTGGGTAATGGATCCCTTTTTGCCCTTTATCCTTCCAGCGCGCTCATAAATCATCGAGAGGTCGGTATATAGATAGCCGGGATACCCCCTGCGGGAAGGCACTTCTTTACGGGCCGCCGAGATCTCGCGGAGCGCCTCGCAGTAGTTCGTCATATCCGTGAGGATGACGAGGATGTGCATGCCGAGCTCATAGGCTAGATATTCCGCCGCCGTAAGGGCCATCCTGGGAACGGCTATCCTCTCGATTGGGGGATCGTTTGCGAGATTGATGAACAGCACCGCCCGTTCGAGCGCACCGGCCTGTTCGAACTCCCTCGTGAAAAAGTTAGCTTCTTCGAACGTGATCCCCATGGCGGCGAAGACCACGGCGAACTGCTCGCCGGTCTTCTGCACCTTCGCCTGGCGGGCGATCTGCGCCGCCAGACGCGAGTGCGGAAGTCCCGCGGCGGAGAAGATGGGGAGCTTCTGGCCGCGGACGAGCGTGTTTAGGACGTCGATCGTAGAGATTCCCGTCTGGATGAACTCGTTCGGATAATCCCTCGCCTCCGGATTTATGGGAAACCCGTTGACGTCCACATACTTCTCCGGGATGATGGGCGGCCCTCCGTCGATGGCCCGACCAAATCCGTCAAACGTCCTCCCCACGATGTCGCGGGAAAGGCCGAGCTGGAGCCCCTTCCCGAGAAATTTCACCCGCACCTGCCCAGGGGTGAGACCGCTCGTCCCCTCGAACACCTGGACAAGCGCCTTGTCCTCATGCACCTCGAGTACCTGCCCGTGACGCACAATACCCCCAGGCATTATGATCTCGGCAATTTCGGCATACGCCACTTCACTCACGCACTGCACGAGCATGAGCGGGCCGACGATGTTTTCGACCGTGAGATATTCTTTTCTCATGTATTTTCTCCGCCCCGTTTACACCTTCAACTTTAAACTTTTAACCTTAAGCTGTTTTTACACCCTCTCCTCTTTCGGCGTCAGCGCCCCGATCGAGGCCGACACCTTTTCCATGAGCGCGTCGAACCTCTCCATCTCCCTCTCAGGAATGTTCTTTGCGCGTGATATCTCCGCCCGCACCGGCAAAGCGAGTATGTCCTCAAGCTCCGCCCCGGAGTTCACAGCCTGATAGGCGCAGTGGTAGAACGCCAGGATCACCCTGAGAAGCCGGAACTGCTTAGGAAGGGAGGTATAGGTATCCACGGCGTCGTATGCGTTCTGGTGGAGGAAATCCTCCCTGATCATCTTCGCGCCTTCGAGGAGGAGGCGGTCCTGCGCCGAAAGCGCATCCATTCCCACGAGCCTCACGAGTTCCTCCAACTCCGATTCCCTCTTGAGGATCGCCATTGCCTCCTGGCGATTTTTCGCCCAGAACTGGTTCACCGAGGCGTTACAGGCGTTGTCGACAAGCTCCTGATAAAGCGAGTAACTCGATAGCCAGTTGATGGCCGGGAAATGCCGCTGTCCCGCAAGCTTGTCGTCGAGAGACCAGAATACCTTTACGACCCTGAGAGTCGCCTGGACAACGGGCTCCGATAGGTCCCCGCCGGGGGGAGAAACCGCCCCGATGACCGAAAGGCTCCCCTCTCTCCCATCGGAACCGGCGCAGATGACGCGGCCCGCACGCTCATAGAAACTGGCGAGCCTGGAGGCAAGATACGCCGGGTACCCTTCCTCTCCCGGCATCTCCTCGAGGCGTCCGGACATCTCGCGCATCGCCTCCGCCCACCTGGACGTCGAATCGGCCATGAGCGCCACGCTGTATCCCATATCTCTATAGTACTCCGCTATGGTAATGCCGGTGAATACGGAAGCCTCGCGGGCGGCGACGGGCATGTTCGAGGTGTTTGCGACGAGCACCGTCCTCTCGATGAGCGGGCGCTCGGAGCGCGGGTCGATAAGCTTGGGAAAATCGATGAGCACCTCCGTCATCTCATTCCCCCTCTCCCCGCACCCGACGTAAACGATTATCTCCGCATCGGCCCATCTGGCGAGCTGGTGCTGAACGATCGTCTTGCCGCTGCCGAACGGACCGGGAACGCAAGCGGTGCCTCCCTTCGTGATCGGGAAGAGCGTATCCAGCACGCGCTGGCCGGTGACGAGCGGCGATGCCGGCGGCACGCGCTTACCAACCGGGCGCGCCATCCTCACGGGCCACTTTTGCAGGAGCGTCACGACCTTCTCGCCGCCGGTAGTTTTAATTATCGCCACCGTATCCTCGATCGTAGCGTCCTTTTCAGAAATGGAAACGATCACCCCTTCCACCCCCGCCGGCACCATGACACGGTGCTCGATAATGGGCGACTCCGGCACCATCCCGATAATGTCTCCGGCGATAACCTTCTCGCCCGTTTTCCTACGCGGGACGAAGCGCCATTTCTTCTTGCGATCGAGCGGCGGGACTTCAGCTCCCCGTAGCACGAAATCGCCGAACGAGGCCCGCAGCTTGTCGAGCGGCCGTTGCACGCCATCGAAAATGGACGTGATGAGCCCCGGGCCGAGCTCGACCGTGAGAGGAGCGCCGGTGCTGACTACCGGCTCCCCCGGCCCTATGCCGCTCGTCTCCTCGTACACCTGGATGGAAAAACGGCCGCCGCGGATCTCGATGATCTCGCCGAAGAGCCCCATCTTCCCAACGCGCACCATCTCGTACATCTTCGACCCCGCAAGGCCTTCGGCAACAACCAGGGGGCCGCTCACCTTTATTATCTTTCCCTCACGCTGCGTCTCATTCATCCTGAAATCTCCTCGCGTCAAATGACAAATACCAGATACTAAATGACAAATACCAAATGACAAATGACAAAACCTCATTGTATTTTGCCATTGGATTCTAGCTCTATCTCCTCACCGATCTTCTCCGACGGGGCCCTGGCGATAAGGTCGACCCCCACCGATCGTATGATGAGCTCCCTCATCATCTCCATCCCCATACTCTTCCCGGCTTTTCGCGTCGGGATGACCATTAGGGCGTGCACCGCCTTATCCTCGAAATCCTTCACCTCGTCCGGCGCCTTCGCCGCAGCGTCCTCGGTGATGAGCACGAGGGAAGCGGACCGCTGCTCTGCGACTACACCGAGCGCACGAACGACGCCCGAAGCGTCCTCCGCCGGACAGAGCACCGCCCCTCCCGCGCGGAACGGAAGGATCACTGGAGCGCTCCCGATGACGTATACCCTCCCCTCAGTCATGCCTCAATCTCTCCTCTACCTGCCGCGCCGGTAGCGGCGTAAGAACCGCGGCAAGACACAATCTCAGGTTAAAATGCTCAACCCATATCTGTCGCACATAATGCAGGACTCTTCCGGCGCCATAGATATCGCGCTCCCCACCCGCCGCAAGACGGGTGAGATAATCGTCAAAATAGCGCGGATAGAGTTCTTTCAGGTCTTCTTCATGCGCGGTAAGATCCGCCAGCCCAAAAGCACAGAGCAGCCTCTTGAGCGACAAGCTCTTCGCCACCCCAGCCACATCCATGGGCGATGACGGTTGGAGACCGTCCCTGAAGAAAAACGTGGAAAGCCATTCCGATCCCAGGCCGCTTCTCGCCGCACGCCAATACGCCTCTACGGTCCTTAGCGATATAAGCGCACGGCAATACGGATCGAGGACGGGCGCAACTGAGACGATCCGCATCACCTCTCGCAGGTATGCCCCGTCAACCCACAGCGAGAGGGCGCGGATGGGGTTCCTGGAAAAGAGACCGCGCGAATGGGGAACGACCTCGAAACCGCTAACCCACGGGAATCCAGCGCCAAGACGCGATGCCCAAGATTCCGTATCGCCTGGGCTTTCTCCCCCCTCCCCCTGCCGCACGATAATAGTGTGTATCTCGCGGAGATCGAGCTCCTTCAGGAATATATCTGCCGGCCCCTCTGCAGGGCTATCGCCCCGTATAGAGAGGAGCGCGGAACGAAGATGGTCGGTCACAAGCGTGTCGTAATCGTAAAGAGAGCGGAGCTGGGGAAAAATCTCACCGTACGGCGACTTGGATAAACGCGCAAACGTTCCCTCGACGGTCCCGTCCCGCAGCATCTCCCGGAAAAATTCCACTCCCAGGAGAGAGCCCTCGAGGGATGCGCACCTACCCGAGATAAAACACCAGTTTTCCGCCGCCGCAATTACCATAAGAAAATCCCCATCTGCGTGGGGCGTTAGGCGAAAATACCTATCACGCCGACACGCTTGCCCGCCGGATATCAGGCACCCCATCTTCCACAGTCAATCGCCCAAACTATCCTCGACACATCCTGCATATCCGATAGGCGGGCCGCCGACACGCATTATCCTTTACCCCCGGTCAAAGCCCCTTGCCGAAGAGTTCCTTTTCGATCCTTGGAGACATCTCAGCCTTCCGCTCGACAAGCCATGCATCGAGGGATTTTTCAATCTCGTAGCGGGCGGTCCTGAAGATAAATCCGCTCTCGAAAGGCGCCGTCTCCCCGGAGAGCGTAATCCGCGCCTCACGCGCGCGCGCCCTGTTTGCCTCCTCGATAAGGGTCGCGAGGGCGCGGGCATCCCGCGGAGCGGCGACTATCTCGCCGGCCGATGATGGGTCGAGCTCCGCGAGCCATGCGCGGAGCATCTTCACGTGCCGCTCCGGGTGAAGACGAAAGATATCCTCTCGCACCCTGGCAAATATCCGATCGATGACCCGGTTCCGCGCTTCGAGGAGAGCGAGCCGTGACGCCTGCTGGGCACGGGCAATTTCCCGTGCCGCCTCCTGCTCGCGCCGTATCCGTTCCGCGTCACGCCGCGCCAAGCCCTTATCTTCCTCGGCTCTCCGCGCATCATCGAACAGGCGCTCGACCTGAGCCCGCGCCTCCTGGAGAATCCGCGCCGCCTCGGCGGAGGCTTCAGCATGCACCGCCCCCCGTATTTGTTCCACTGCTTTTTTCATTTTACAATCGAGCTCGTCACTATTGCGAGATCAGGCTTCGTCACCCAAATCACCATCAGGATCGCCGCCAGCAGGGCGATGACCGCGTACGTCTCCACGAGCGCCGGCAGCAGGATAGCTCTGCCGCTCTCGTCCGGCTTCTTTGCAACTAGGTTGATCGCGGCGGCGGACGTCTCACCCTGGAAAATCGCGCTCAGCCATTCCACTATACCCGTCGCACACCCTATGAAGAAAATGCCTATCCCCACAATGGGCGTCACAGCTATCTTCCCGGCGATGAGGCCGCTCCTCATGGCGATCATGATTGCGCAGATAAAGCCATAGAAACCCTGCGTACCCGGAAGCGCGATGAGAACGAGGAGTTTACCGAAAAGCTCCGGCTGTTCCGACAGGACCCCTCCCGCTTGGGCCCCTGCTATCCGTATGCCCTTTGCGCTGCCAATGCCCGACAGCATCACCGAGGCCATGGCGCCGGCAACCGCCCAGCCGAAACCGGTCTCGAGAAAATAATGCCTGATAAAATCAGTCATGCGTAACTCCCTCCTTTTTGGTTAGCGATCTAGCAAACTAGCTATCGAGCAATTAACCTGATCTATTCATCAAACCCATGACCTGTCATCCCTGCGGAAGCAGGGATCCGGCGTTGGAACACATAGACCTGGATTCCGGCTTGCGCCGGAATGACCCGTTGTACGCACCAGATTAATACGCGCTCCTGATCAGCAAATGAATACAACCGATGGTTCCAGCAGGACGCTGTTTCTCGATGGCTTTATGCTCACTCTTCCACCAGCTCCACGGTGTCGCTTCTGAAACCGTGCGGCTGGAACCATTCCCCTCCGCCCTGATAGAAGCGCCCGAACCATTCGAGCAGGATGAGCCGCGCCGAGTGGACGAACGCGCTCAGGATGCTCAGGAAAAAATTAAACAGATGGCCGAAAACCATGACCGCCATTATTATTGCCGCGCTCACCACGGGGAAACCAATCACCTTGGCGAGCAGGGGGCCTAGCTTTGAAAGAAACGGCACCATTTCGAAAATGCCCGTCAGACTGATCAATATGCTCGGCACGAGCTTGGCGATGATGTTGAACGACATCCCGACGATGTAGGTCGTCAGGCCGAGGGCGAGGAGCCGCGAGTACGAGAGGACATCCCCAATGAATGACACCGTCCCGTAGCCGCCGACGATCCCGTATAGGCTCACCACGCCGAATATGGCCTTTCCAGCAATGCCCTTTTCATCCCGCCCCTGGGTGAGGATGAGGCCGATGGCGCCGATGACCGTGGCGTAGATACCGGCGGTTCGGAACGCGCCTCCACACCCAGCAATCGACGCCAGTATGAAAACGAGCAGGCCGCCAAGGTACACGAGCCATAGGACGCCGTCGTAGATGGCCCCCCGCCAATTCTTATACCTGGAATCCTTGATTATCCTTACGACAATTCCGAAGAGCTGGTTCACAATCCCGATGCCGAGGGCGATCATCAGAGAGATCACCGGCTTGGCGAGCATGTCCAGGAGAGTCGTTTTTTGGACAAAGCGCTGAAACGCGCCGCCCTCCCCACAATAATTGTAGATATCGGCGGCGTAGCTCCCCGTGAGAACGCCGAAGATGACGGTGCTGATCCCGCAATAATAAAAGAGATGGAAAAATTCCCTCAAGTTCCCCTGCCTGCGATATCTCCTCATGAGCATCCAAGACAACAGCATGAGCAGAAAACCGTAGACCACGTCCGCAAAGCATATCCCGAAGAAAATCAGGAATACGCAGGCGAGATAGGGCGTGGGATCGATGCTGAAATAATCGGGCAGGCCGAACATATTGATCAGGAGTTGGAGGGGGTTCAGCCAGCGCGGGAGTTTGATCGAGACGGGGACCGCGTCGCCTGGGACGGGTTCCTCCGCGATGGCGGATACCCCTGGGAAGTCGCGTTCGAGATCGTCGATAAATTTTTGGGCATCCACCTCGCGGGCAAATCCGCGGGCGACACCCACCCGGTGAGAGCAGAGCATCGAGCGCGCCTTCCCCGCCCTCCTCTTTTCACTCTCCCAGTAGCCGTTCAATATCTCCAGGCGTTTTACGGTCTCGGGAGCAAGGAGCGATTCCAATCTCCCTTGGATCGATGCGATCGTCTCTCGAATACCCGCGGTCTCCCCATCGATCTCCTCTATCCTCTCATCGACGTCAATGAAGAGGTCCGGGAAATCGAGGATCCTGAATCCATGCGCGCGCAGAATGTCCGCGCACTTCGATTCGTCTCTCTTCACACCCGCAAACACCGCAGTGACGAGCCCGCCGTGGATCCTCCTCACTTCCCATGAAACGAGTTTCACCACCTCCGAGTCCTTGGCGATGTTTTCCAGCCGGGCGGGCCCTCCCTCCGCCACCGTGCAGAACGTCCTTTTCAGGGCTCGGAGCTCAATGAGGGGAACAGAGATAAAAACAAAATGCGCGAGATGCTCACGCTCCTTGGCGAGAACGGCAAGCCTGGCGCGGCATCCCCGGAGCGTTTCGACGCACTTCTTTACCTCCGCGTGAATTTTTTCGAGGTCGAGCGACGCGCGGGCATCGGTAAGTTCACCAGGCCCCACGACTGTCTTGACGGGGAGGAGGCTGTCGATAAAGCTCTTCCCAGCCGTCCCGAGGGCATTGACCTCGGCTAGGAGATCACGCACCCTGCCCAGGTTCGTCTCCGCCTCCCTCTCATCGAGGATAATGGGCTGCGCGGAGGAGCCGAACCGGGGGAAATCCTTTTCAACACCGACCAGGTGCAGTACGGTGTGTGAATAGAGCCACTCTTCCAGTCGCTCTCCTTCACCCGCCGGGAAGAAGATGGTTATTTTGGACATTCTCTCGATGGCCACGACGCTACCCTGGATTATCCATGAACAATAAGAGGAAATGACAAATACCAAAGCACAAATGACAAATGAATTACAAACGACCAAATGGCAAAAACTCATTGTGTTTTGTCGTTTGGTATTTGACATTCGTCATTATCAACCTACGCTCCCGGCAAATCTTTCATTATCGCTTTAACACAATCTCCGCTCTTCCGCGCCGCGGACTCCTCCAACGCCAGCATCCTCTCCCCCTTCTCCCTCTCGATTTCGGCCAGTCTTTTTTTGAGCTTAATCCCGTACTCCTCGGCGATTCCGGCCTTCTCCACCTCCAATCGAGCGGCGACCTCTTTCGCAAGCTGTTCCCGCTTACGGTCGACAGCGGACAGGAGGTTCTTCGCCTCCACCCTCGCAGAGGCCACCGTAGCGGCGGCTTCGCTTTCCATGGCAAGGATTTCTTCTTCGAGCGTCATGTCAAATCCCCTTGCGGTCTATGTGAGCCCCAGCGGGGCCCCACGCTATTTTTAGCCCGGGTTGTTCAAATTTCTGCATCTAATGCAACTCCCGGGCAGCCCGCATCCTGCCAAAATATTCGGAGGAACGCAATATTTTTCCGGTGATATTTTCAAGTGACGCCACCCCGCCAGAAACTCAACGTTTCACCGCAAAAAGAAATAGGGCGTCCCTGCGCTCTGTGTTAATATAATTACGCGTCAGGCAGAGGGCACCAGATGCTACGCCTCATACATTTCATAATGCCGTTGTTCCTCTCATTATCCGAGGCCCCCCACTCGCAGCAGCTCTCACTCCACGATGCGCTCCGGGAAGCCCTCGCCGCTAATCCGGAGATCCTCGCTGCGAAGAAGGCGGCGGAGGCCGCTTCCGCAAGGATCTTACAAGCCGCTGCACTCAAGGATCCGCTGCTGGAGCTCGAGTACGACCGGATCGACGCCGACAGGGATCTCACCGGACATCCAATGACGATGTACGCGATCACGCAGGAGGTCCCGTTTCCCACCAAACTATACTATCGCGCCAAGATCGCGTCGCGGCTCGCCAGGATGGCGTACGAAACCTACCGGGCGAAAGAACGGGACATCATCGCCCGAGTGAAGAGCGCCTATGCCGATCTCTTCCTTGTCCATCAATCCATCACCATCATGAGAGAAAACAAGAGCATCCTTGAGCAGTTTTCATCCATTGCGACGGCGCGGTATTCCGCGGGCAAGGGGACCCAGGCCGACGCGCTCAAGGCCCAGGTCGAGCTAGCAAAGATCGAGAATGAACTGATCATGCTCGAACAGAAGCGGCTTACCTCGCAGGCCAGGCTCGACGTGCTCCTGAACAGAAACCCCTCCCTGGAAATAGACATCTCCTCCGTCGATATCGCCATCGCTCGCGCCCCTACGCTCGATGAACTGTACGCCACGGCAAAAGAGAAAAACCCGGAACTCGCGGCGTACCGTTACGGGATCGAACGCGGAGATGCGGCGCTTAAGCTTTCCGTCAACGAGTTCATGCCCGATTTCATGGTGCAGTTCAAACAGATGGTGGCGCACGGCGATCTCCAGGGAGGAATGTGGGCCGGGACGCTCGGCATAACCCTTCCGCTCTGGTTTCTCCAGAAACAAGTGTTCGGCGTTAAGGAGATGAAGTCGGAGCTCGATATGGTGAAAGCGGAAGCCCAGATGAAACAAAACATGGTCCTGTTAGAGGTGAGAGACGCATACGCGCGAGCGGAGTCCAACTATAAGATAGCCGAGCTCTATAAATCGTCTTTCATCCCCCAGGCTGAGGCGACCGAGCACGCGACTATCAAAGGATATGAGTCGGGGAAAGAGGATTTTCTGAATCTCCTCGACAGCCAGCGGACGCTCATAGAATTCAAGCTCGACCGCTACAAGGCCATCATGGAGTTGCAGATATCGCTGGCCGATCTTGAGAAGGCGGTGGGCAGAGAAATCCCAAATCCCAAACCCCAAACCCCAAAGCAAAATTGAGGGGCACATGAAAAAATCGAGTCGCCTTCATGTATCACTCCTCATCGCGTGCTGCATCGTCGTAGGTATAATTGCCGGATGCGGGGGGCATACCAACAAGGACATATATTATTTCCCGATGCACCCGTCGTACACCTCGGACAAGCCGGGGGACTGTCCGATATGTAACATGAAGCTGGTGAAGAAAGAGGCGACAAAATCCCAAATCCCAGGGGGAAAATCCCAAATCCAAAATCCCGAATCCCAACTTATTGCCACACCCCCGACTGTAGACCATGCCGGCCATGCGATGCCATCGAAACCAGGTGCGGCAGAGAAGACCCCGGAGCAGATCTGCATCGAGCATGGATGCACGATGAAAAACTGTCCCATGATGGTCCGTGTGAGTCTAAAGCCGGGAGAGAAGATCGTCTGCCCGATATGCGGCGAATACATCACGACCTTAAGCGGGAAGGTCGTCGAAATTCCGCAGAAACCAGCGGCGGCAGGGGAAAAGAGAATCCTCTACTATCGGAACCCCATGCACCCTGAAGTCACTTCCCCCTCCCCCATGAAGGACTCGATGGGCATGGACTATGTGCCGGTGTATGAGGAAACGCCGACCGGCCCGGCCGTGTACATCAGCCCCGAGAAACAGCAGCTTATCGGCGTGAAGATCGAGCCGGTCAAGAAAATCAAGCTCGAAAAAGTCATCCGTGCTACGGGGAAGATTGCTTACGATCCTGAGCTCTTTGTTACGCAGGAGGAGTTCATCCAAGCGCTCCAAAACGAAGATACCCTTAAAGACTCCCCGTTGAAAGATGCGGGCGAGCAGGCCCGATCTCTGACGGAGGCGGCGCGGCGCAAACTGCTTCTCCTCGGGATGAGCGACGATCAGATCGCCGCATTGCAAAAAACGCGGAAGGCGGACAGGAGCCTATACCTACCCAGGACGGGGGGAAACGTCTGGGCGTACCTCTGGATCAACGAATATGAGATCGGGCTAGTAAAAGTA